>NZ_SUEO01000100.1 GCF_004962925.1 Mesorhizobium sp.
ACTTCCCATACGCTCGGCCGCCGAGCGTGCCACCACGCCGGTGCCGCAAGCTACGTCCAGAATCCGCTCACCAGATTGTGGCGCAGCACGATCCACTAGGTCGGCAGCCCACAGGGCTGTGATTGCCGGAACCAGGTAGCGCTCGTAGAGTTCCGCGGCGCTACCTTCCAGCTGCCACTGCTCCTGCCAGGCCATAGCGTCCCTCCGCACAACGAGCCGCTCAGGCAACGGGCTCGACCGGCGCTTCAAGCAGCCATCATAAAGCGCGTATCTGTCAACTAGCAACCAGGCGATGGAAACAAGGATACAGAGCAGATCGTTAGGACGGTCCGCTCACCTACCCCAACTCGGTCATCGGGCGGAACGGTAGGCCGCCTCTCACGTTAGCGCATGACGGTGTGAGAGGAGGCAAACAAATATGTTTTCGTGGAAAGGCACTTGGCGCAATCAATACGGCTCGGTTGTGATTATCGAAGATGATAGTGATGGCATGATCCGCGGTGTCTTCAAGACCGCGTTGCCCGACAGCAACTTCTCCGGGATGGAAGTGCCACTCTACGGCGCCGCTCATGGAGATGTGATTGGCTTTACGTCTGCAGCGTTAGGAAAGACGGGGCCTGCAGCGGTCAGCTATACCGGCATCATCCGAGACGGTAAGATCGAGATGTTGTGGCACACGGTGTCTGGACAAGTGCTCTCAGCCGAGGCGGAGGGTGAGCCCGCAAAGCTGACCAAGGTTGGAGCATGGCGCGCCTTCGGGACCAGCCTAGACACCTTTGAGCGCGCTGACTGAGTGATCTGACTGGTTCGTCGGCGCAGCCGACCGCTGCGCAAACGTGCGCTTCCCACCCAAAGCCGAAATTCAAACTGAAATATCGACCCCTTCTGATCACTTGTCGAAGTCGACGGGACACGCCCCGCCGGCACAGTCGACGTGGACCTTGTCCACGTCCTCGGCCATCTGCTCGGCGATCGCTGCCACGATGGCTTGGTAGCTCGCCAACACAGCGGCTCTCGTTCGAAACTTCAGCTACGCACGCTCAAATGAAGCATCGGATGATGCTCATAATGGCCGGCGCCATTTCTTACGATGGGGTCTTCTGAGGTTATCGCCTGGATGTCTAGATCATCGGCAATCCTGTAGAGCGACACGCCATAGCCGCCACTCGGATCCATTACGGGGCCGTGTGCGACGATCAGCCCACGGTCGAGCAGATCGTCCGAAAAGTCTCTATGCTGCTTCATCCATTCGCGCTCTTCGCCAGTCATGGTCGCGAGAAAGTCGGCGCGCGGCGGAATATACTTGCATAGATAACACTTCATTTTGAGCTCCGGTTTAAAGCCATTTTCCTCTTGCCTTGGCGATGGCGCCGCAGCCGGCCTTCGCCTCCATTTTTTGATGGAATATCGATGGGCGACCAGATACTATCATTTTAGGAGTAAATCACTATCAAAAAGATATCAACATGAAGAATCTTTCGAACCAACCCTGTCTGATCGCTCGCAGTCTTGCCTTGGTAGGAGATACATGGAGCATGCTGATCATGCGCGATGCGCATGCGGGGCTCAGTCGTTTTGACGAATTCCGCAAGAGCCTCGGTATAGCCCCGACGATGCTGACCAGCCGGTTGGCAGCCCTGACGGAGGAAGGCCTGCTGGAGAGACGGCGATACTCCGAGCGGCCGCCGCGCGATGAATACGTGTTGACGCGGGCTGGCCAGGATCTGCTTCCAGTGCTGTTCTCACTCGTCGCGTGGGGAAGCAAGCACCGCGGTGGAGGCAATTTCACCCGGTTCTTTGACGCAGAGACAGGATCCGAAATCGACCCCATTAGCATCGACCGTTCGACCGGAGCGCCGATCGGCACCCGTCCCATTCAAATTGTTATGCCCAAGTCCACAACCAACGAGTAGGTAGCCGGCCTATCGACCCTTCTGATCACTTGTTGAAGTCGACGGGACACGCCCGCCGGCACAGTCGATGTGGACCTTATCCACGTCCTCGGCCATTTGCTCGGCGATTGACGCGTCGACGGGCGAGGTTTGCCGGCCGGAAGAGGTGACGGCGGGCTTAGTGCGCCAAAGCTGAATAGACGGCAGTGCCTAGGTAGGGCCCCTTTTCGGACCTTGCTCTACGACGATAGAGCATCGAGCACCCCACCCCAATGCGGTCTTTTAGTTGCGAGCGTCGCTTGCTGGTACTGCGTTAGTCAGTCGGAGGCCAATAGCGTTTTTAACGGAACGCTAATATACATGGACGTTCGAACGAGCAGCGCCTGCCAAATCCCTGAGGGAATGCCATGCGAAGGTTCATCTTCACGGCAATGTGTATCGCCGCCGCAACGGCCGCTAACGCCCATGATTGGTACGAAGACAAGATTGATCCACAGACGAAATTCAAGTGCTGCGGTGGTTCTGATTGCCGCGCCATACCTCGGTCTTCGGTGCGGTCAAGGACGGACGGTGGTTACACTTATTTGCCGCATAATTTCACCATCCCACGGGACCGTGTACAGGAATCTCCGGACGGCCAATACCATATCTGCGAGAATACCTACGTCGTAACCAATCAGCTGTATTGGCGTTGCTTTTTTGCACCTCGTGTCGATGTCTCTCTACTCCTCACACATTAAGGTAAATACTGCGCATCGCGGCCGGAATACTCGCAGCGATCCTTGGTGAGCGGCTCCTCGAGCTGGTACTCCTAGGACAAGATGTCGACCTGGGGCAGGACCCACACGGCGCGCATCAGATTGATGTTGCGCTCGATGACCCATCGAATGCTTCCGGAAGCTGACCTTCTTGGGGTTCATATTCAGGGTGTAGGAGACCTGATTGCCGACCTCACGGCCGATCCTCGCCTGGCGAGCCCTTCGGCAGAATGCGGCATTCAAACGCCGGGCGTCCGACTGCACGACGCCCGGCGATCGTTCCATCTTACCGCTTGCGCAAATCCGTTTGCGCCAGATCAAGCGCCTTGGCGATGCGGCCGCAGGCCATGTCGATCGTCTCGCGCGTCCAGATCAGCGGCGGCGACAGGATCATCGTGTCGCCGGTGGCGCGCAGCATCATGCCCTGGGCAACTGCGTGGTCGCGGACAAGCACGGCCGCGCTCCCGGCCGGCAGGAAGCGTTCCTTGGTCGCCTTGTCCCTGACGATTTCGATCGCCCCCATCAGCCCGATCGAGCGCACTTCGCCGACCAGATCGTGACCGCCAATGTGCTCCTGCAGCGCCTTGGCGAAATAGGGTCCTGTGTCGTTCTTGACCCGATCGACCAAACCTTCCCGCTCCATGATCTCGAGGTTCTTCAGCGCCACAGCGCAGGCCACGGGGTGGCCGGCATAAGTATAGCCGTGATTGAACTCGCCGCCCTTCTCGACCAGCGTCGCGGCGATGCGATCGCCGACCAGCAGCGCCGACAGCGGCTGATAACCGGAGGTCAGCGCTTTGGCGGTGGTGATGGTATCAGGCTCGATGCCGAAGGTCTGAGCTGCGAACCACTCGCCGGTGCGGCCATAGCCGGTGATGACCTCGTCCAGCATCAGGAGGACATCGTATTTGCGGCAGATGCGCTGCACTTCCGGCCAATAGCTCATCGGCGGTATCTTCACGCCGCCTGCCCCCATCACCGGTTCGCCGATGAAGGCGGCGACCTTGTCGGCGCCGGCTTCGAGGATGGCGTCCTCGACGGCCCTGGCCGCGCGCAGGCCGAAATCATGGTCGCTTTCACCGGGCAGAGCCAGCCCGTAGGCATAGGGCATCATCACATGGACGATGTTGGGAACCGCGCCGTTGAGCTGCTTGTGCATCGGCTCCATGCCGCCCAGCGACGCGCCGGCGATGGTCGAGCCGTGATAGGCGGTCTTGCGGGAGATGATGCGGTTCTTCTCCGGCTTGCCTTCCAATGCCCAATAGTGGCGGACAAGGCGCAGCGCCGTGTCGTTGGCCTCCGAACCGGACGAGCCGTAGATCACCTGGTTGACGTGCTTCGGCGCCAGTTCCGCCAGCTTCTTGGCCAACAGCACCGGCGTCGGGGTCGAGCATTTGAAGAAGGAGTTATAGTAAGGCAGTTCCTTCATCTGCGCGTAAGCCGCGTCGGCCAGTTCATCGCGGCCGTAACCGATGTTGACGCACCACAGCCCGGCCATGCCGTCGAGGATTTCCGTGCCTTCGGAATCGTAGATGAACGGACCGTTGGCGTGGGTGATGATGCGTGAGCCGGCCTCGCGCATCTCCTTGTGGTCGGTGAACGGATGAAGGTGATGCGCAGCATCGATCTGCTGAAGCTGCTTCAGCGAATAATTCTGATAGGTCATGTCTGATCTTCCTCTTGAACCAATCCGGCGTTTTGCTGCCGGGGCGGATTCGTCAGAGGAGCGCGGGCGGCGAATAGCCGATGCGGGCGCAAAGCCGCAAAAGCTCGGCGCGAAGCGTGCGCGGCGACGGCGTCACCGCCACCCCAAACGCGCAACATGTCCCCATCCGAGCCATGGCCTGCACCATATGCCGTCTGATGCGATCAGTTCAAGCCGTTCTGTTCAAGCGACACCGGTCAGCGCCCGTTGCAGGAAGACATACTTCATCGCCGCCTGTGCCGCTTGCGGCCGGCGATCACCGCGCCCGCCATGGCCGCCCTCGGTCTCCTCGAAGAACAGCGTCTTCGCATGGCCGGCGGCCTGCAGCCGCCCGGCCATCTTGCGCGCATGGCCGGGATGGACGCGGTCGTCGGCGGTCGATGTCGTCAGCAGCACCGGCGGATAGGCAGCGTCGGTCTCGACATGTTGATAGGGTGAGTAAGCAGCCAGCCACGCGGCGTCTTCCGGCTTCGCCGGATCGCCATACTCGGCCATCCAGGATGCGCCAGGCGGCAGCTCGGTATAGCGCAGCATGTCGAGCAGCGGCACGTCGATGATCACCGCACCGAAAAGCTCGGGATGCTGGGTCAGCGAAACGCCGGTCAGCAGGCCACCATTCGAGCCGCCCTGGATGCCAAGCGTGGCCGGCGTGGCGATGCCGCGTTTCACCAGGTCTTGCGCGACCGCGGCGAAATCGTCGAAGGCATTCTGGCGATTGGCCTTGAGCGCGGCCTGATGCCAGTTCGGGCCGAACTCGCCGCCGCCGCGGATATTGGCCTGCACATAGGCATTGCCCTTTTCCAGCCACAGCCTGCCGCGCACGCCGGCATAGCCGGGCAGCAGCGGCACTTCGAAGCCGCCATAGCCGTAAAGCAGCGTCGGCACCGGTCCGTTCTGATCGCGCCGCCTGACGACGAAATAGGGGATCATGGTGCCATCCCTGGAGCGCGCCTCGAACTGTTCCGACACAAGGGACGAAGCATCGAAACGCGCCGGCTGGGACTTCACGGTGGCAAGCGTCGCGCCATCGTCGTCCGACCAGATGATCGAGCTCGGCGTCAGGAAATCGGTGAAGGAGAAGGAGACGCTGGAGCCGAAATGTTCGGCGTGGGCGATGCCGACATTGCCATTCTCCGGCAGCGCGACAGGCTCCAGCGACCAGGTGTTGTCGTTGCGCTCGCAGACGACGACCTTGCCGCGTACATTGTCCATCAGGTTGATGAACAACCGGTCCTGCGTACGGGCAATGCCGGCGATCGAAACCCGATGCGCCGGCTCGAGCACGATATCGACGGGTCCCAACGCATCGGTTTCGATCCAGCGCGCGAAATCCAGCGAATAGAGGCCGTCAGGCTGGCACAGCGTGCCATCCGGCGCCGTCCACGGGCTGCGCACCCCGAAGACGAATTGATCCCTGAACAGCGCCGTGTCGGTGACGTCGTCCGGCAGCGGGATGCGCCTGTTCTCGCCGGAAGGCAGATGCAGAAAACTGTGCGAGGCAAAGAAGTCGAGCGTCCGGGTCAGGAACAGATGCCGCTTGTCGCCGTCGAATTCGAGGGAACCGCCGGCGGCGAGATCCTGCTTCTGCGCCTCGAAGATCGGCGTCGCATCCTCTAGCCTGGTGCCGCGCCGCCAAAGCTTGACCACGCGCGGATAACCGGACTGGGTTTTTTCGTCCTCTTCGAAGGCAGCCGAGACGATGACCGTGTCCTTGTCCAGCCAGCCGAAACCCGACTTCGAGGCGGGCGCACGAAAGCCGCCCTCGACAAACGATTTGGTGTCGATGTCGAATTCGCGCATCTCACTGGCGTCACCGCCATCCGGCGACAGGCTGAGCAGGCAGCGGGTGAAGTCGGGATAAAGCCGACTGGCGCCGCTGAACACCCATTTCACACCCTCCTTGGCGGACAGGCTATCGAAGTCGATGATCGTCTCCCACTGCGGCTTCTCGGTCTTGTAGGAAGCGACCGTCGTGCGCCGCCACAGGCCGAGCACGTTGGTCTTGTCCTGCCAGAAATTATAGACGTGGCCGTTGAGCGCAGACCCGACGGCAATATTGTCTTCGGCCGTCATCAAGTCGAGCGCGGTCTGGAAGGCGGCCTGGTAGGACGGATCGCCCTGCAATTCACCAGTTGTAACCGCGTTCTGACGGTGAACCCAGTCGAGTGCTTCCTTGCCTGTCCTTTCCTCCAACCAGAGAAAGGGATCTTCGGTCGCCGAATTTGGCTGCCTGCTTGTGGCTGATTTGGTCATGTTGTCTCCGGTTGAATCAGGCGTCGGGCCTCGCCAACATCGACATGACGGCTTCGATATTCAAGACGCCTGCTGCTTTTCGCAGTCACACCATCCGCCTTCGAATGACGGTTGTAACCGCCAGTGCCAGGCACATGGCGCCAAGCGTGATCGGCAGGCCGTCCGCACTGAGAATATCCATGGCGCCGCCCGCCAGCGGCGGCACGGCGATGCCGCCGACGCCCCACATCAGCGAGAAGGCGGCATTGCCGGCGACCAGTGCCGAGCCGGTGAAGCGCTCGCCAAGCTCGATGATCGACATCGTGTAGATGCCATAGGAAACCGCGCCCCAGATGAAGACGCACGGCCAAATCAGCGGCGTCTCGATGAGAACCGGCAAAAGCACGCATCCGAGCACCGTTACGGACACGCAGATAAACCGCACCAGACGCGCCGTCAGCCGTTCCGCCAGCAGGCCGAGCGGTATCTGCATGGCGATATTGCCGGCGATCATCACCGACAGCAGCGCCGACATGCGGGCTTCGGCGATGCCGTAATAGGTTCCGTAGACCGGCAGCAGCGCCAGCACCGCCTGCTCAAAGCCGGCGGCGACGACGACCGCCGACAACAGCAGCCACGCCATCGGCATGAACCCCATCACCGAAACCCGGCGCCCGGCCTCATCGACCTTCGGCAGTCGTCGCAGCACCAATGCCAGGCAAGCACCGCAAAAGACGAAGGCGGCGATGCCGACGAGGAATGGCGGCCACCCCTCGGTGCCAACGGCCAGCAGGCAAAGCGGCCCGGCGGCGAAACCCGCTGAAATGATGGTCGAATAGACCCCCATCACACGGCCACGCCGCGCCGGCGGCGCGAGAGCGATCACCCAGATCTCGCTCAAGACGTAGAGCGGATTGGTCACCACGCCGATCAGGAAGCGCAGCGGAAACCACAGATAGACATTTTGCGTCCAGCCGATCAGCGCCAGCATGATCGCCGAAAGGGCCGCGCAGGTGAGCGCGGTGCGCCCTGCCCCGAACCGGCGCGCCAGCGCCGGGATGAGCGGCGACGAGACGATGAAGCCGATCGGCGTCATCGCCGCCGACAGTCCGATCATGGCCGGCGAGACGCCCTGGCGCTGCAGGATGAAGCTCAGCAGCGGATAGGAGAGCCCCTGCGCGATGGCGAACACCGAGACGGTCGCGATTACCCCGGTGAGCGCCGCCCACGGCATTCCCGTTTCGTTGCTGCTGGTGCCCGTCGCAACCATTCTGCCATCCCTGCATTGAAGCTCTGCTCGGCGAGTCATCCAGCTACTGGTCCGGTTCCGCGAAAGAAAGGGCCGGCCAGCAAAAACCATTTGCGCCAACGGATCGCCGCTCAACGGTTCCGGCGTCCGGACTCCCGGTAGAGCGCGAACGCGACCAGCAGCGCATCGAGGCCGGCGATCACCGCCGGCAGGCCGAGCGGACCGATCCCCTGCATCAGCGCGCCGGCGCCTGGCGGGCCGACAATACCGCCAGCGCCCCACATTAGCGCGAAGGCTGCATTGCCGGCGACGAGTGCGGTTCCCTTGAACCGGCTGCCTAGCTCGACCAGCGCCATCGTATAGACGCCGTAGCCGACCGCGCCCATCACCACCAGCACGGGCCAGACCAGCGGCGTCGTGATCAGGAGCGGCAGTGAGAGCGCGCAAGCGGCCGTCGCCAGCGCGCAAAAGACGATCATCGCCCGGCCGCCGAAGCGCTCGGCCATCAGCCCAAGCGGAATCTGCAGCAGGATATTGCCGGCCGACAGCGCCGTCACCAGCGCCGCCAGCGTCGCTTCCGGCAAGCCGTAGCCGGTGCCGAAGACTGGCATCAGCGCATAAGTGCTCTGCTGCACCGCGGCCGCAACCAGGACCGCCAGCAGCAGGGCCGGCGCCAGCTTGGCGAAGCCTACGATGCCGCCCGAAACCTGGCCATCATCCTCGAAACCGGTCAATTTGGACGAGACGGCGCGCAGGATCAGCGCACAGAGCGCAAAGCCTGATATCGCCGCGACAAAGGGGGCCCATCCTGATGTCCCGACCGTGATCAGGATCAGCGGCCCCGCCGCGTAGCCCGCGCCCAGCAGCGTATTGAACACCCCCATCACCCGGCCGCGGCGCGTCGGCGGCGCCAGCGACAGCGCCCACACCTCACCAAGCACATAGAGCGGATTGATGACCACGCCGACGAGAAAGCGGATGATGAACCACGCCACCCAATCCTGCAGACAGCCGATCGCCAGGAAGCAGAGCGCGCCGGCCAGCGAACAGCCGACGGCGAGGTTGCGCGCACCGACCAGACGGACGGCCGCCGGCACGAACGGAGCCGACAGGATGAGGCCGACCGGCATCATCGCCGCGGAAAGGCCGATCAGCGCCGGAGACATGCCTTGCCGCTGCATCAAGAGCGTAAACAGCGGATAGCTAAGTCCTTGCGCGGCACCGAACATGGCCAGAGCGGCGGTGACGCCGGCAAGCGCTGCCCACCGCGTTCCCGCCTCGCCATCGCTCGAACCGGCCACGACCATCCGCCATCCCTGTGAATCGCCCACCCTCGGGGTCGGCAAGTTACCCGGCTAGCGGTTCGGTTTGGGAAAAGGAAGGGCCGCCCGGGCAAATCTGCTGCGCCACGTCACCTGCGCCGTGCGTGTGCCCGACGATCCGGTCAGCTGCCCTTCCGGCATGTCGCTTCCCTCGTCCTAGTGGTCGCCGCCTCCGCAATGGCGGGACGGCAGGCGGTCCATTATGCCGCCGCACTGTCGCAGCTACGAGGCCTGTCATGACCGCCGCCCTTCATCCCGCCGAACCGGCACTGGCAAACGATCGCGCCCGTCGCGGCGGCCGCGCGGGCAAACGTGCCGGCGCAGCCGCGGCATTCGAGCAGCCGCCTTTCCGTCAGCTGAAAATCCCGCTGACGCCGACGAAGCTGGTCTCCGACGACGAGCTGGAATCGATCCACCTCGCCTCGTTGCGTGTGCTGCGGGAAATTGGCGTCGACGTGCTGCACGACGAGGCAAGGCGCATCATGAAGGCGCATGGGGCGGATGTCCGCGAAGGCAGCGAGCGGGTGCGCTTCGACAGCGACATGATCCTCGAGCTGGTTTCGCACTGCCCGTCGGAATTCACCATCCATGCCCGCAATCCGGCGCACGATGTCCGTTTCGGTGGCGACAATCTGATCATCTCGATGATGGCGTCGGCGCCCAATTGTTCCGACCTCGACCGCGGCCGCCGGCCGGGCAACCAGCAGGACTATCGCAACTTCCTCAAGCTCGCGCAGATGCATAACATCCTGAACTGCACGGGCGGCTATCCGGTCGAGCCGATCGATATCCATCCGTCCGTCCGGCACCTCGAATGCATCCGCGATCTGAGCGTGCTCACCGACAAGGTGTTCCACATCTATTCGCTCGGCAAGGAGCGCAATGTCGACGGCATCGAGATCACCAGGATCGCGCGCGGCATCAGCCACGAGCAACTGCTTGAAGAGCCGTCGGTGTTCACCATCATCAACACCAATTCGCCGCTCAAGCTCGATGTGCCGATGATGGAAGGCATTATCCAGATGTCGAGCAAGGGCCAGGTTGTCATCGTGACGCCGTTCACCCTGTCGGGCGCCATGGCGCCGGTGACCATAGCCGGCGCGCTGGTGCAGCAGAATGCCGAAGCGCTGTCCGGCATTGCCTTTGCCCAGATGGTGCGCAAAGGCGCGCCCGTCGGCTATGGCGGCTTCACCTCGAATGTCGACATGAAGTCCGGCGCGCCGGCCTTCGGCACGCCGGAATACATGAAGGCGCAATTGGTCGGCGGCCAGCTTGCCCGCCGCTACAACATCCCCTACCGCACCTCCAACACCTGCGCCGCCAACACGGTCGACGCGCAGGCTGCCTATGAAAGCGTGTTCTCGCTATGGGGCGCCATCCAAGGCGGCGGCAATCTGATGATGCATGCGGCCGGCTGGCTCGAAGGCGGCCTGCGCTGCTCCTACGAGAAGACCATTCTGGACATCGATCTGCTGCAGATGATGGCGGAATTCCTGACCCCGCTCGACCTCTCCGAGGAGGCTCTCGGCTTCGACGCCATCCAGTCCGTCGGTCCAGGCGGCCATTTCTTCGGCACCCAGCATACCCAGGACCGTTACAAGACCGCCTTCTATTCGCCTATCATCTCCGACTGGCGCAATTTCGAGACTTGGGCGGAAGCCGGATCGCCGACGGCTATCGAAAAAGCCAATCGGGTCTGGAAGGAGCGGCTGGCGACCTATGAAGAGCCGTATATGGACCCGGCTATCCGCGAGGAGCTCAACGCATTCGTCGATAAACGCCGGTCCGAAGGCGGCGCGCCGACCGATTTTTGATCATCTGTATTGATTTGATGAACAGTCGACCCCCACTCCATCGAGCTTCGCTCGACACCTCTCCCCCGGTCGACGGGGTAGAGCAAGGGCGCGAGATTATTCCAGTCGGCGCCCTTCCCCGCTTTCTGTTCACGCCCCGCTCGCTCGATTCAATCTCTTCAAAAACGGAACTATCTTCATGAAATCTCATGCAAAAGCGGTTGTCATCGGCGGCGGTGTCGTCGGCTGCTCGGTGCTCTACCATCTGGCCAAGGCCGGCTGGACCGACATCGTGCTGATCGAGCGCTCGGAACTCACCTCCGGCTCGTCCTGGCATGCGGCGGGCGGCTTCCATACGCTCAACGGCGACCCCAACGTCGCCAAGCTGCAGGCCTATACGGTGCAGCTCTACAAGGAGATCGAGGAGCTTTCCGGCCAGTCCTGCTCGCTGCACCTGACCGGCGGCGTGATGATGGCCGACACGCCCGAGCGCATGGACTTTTTGCGCCTTGCCCACGCCAAGGGCCGCTATCTCGGCATGGATACCGAGCTGATCACGCCGTCCGAAGCCAAGGCGATGTTCCCGCTGATGGACGAGACGAATTTCGTCGGCGCCATGTGGGATCCGGTCGAAGGCCATCTCGATCCTTCCGGCACCACCCACGCCTATGCCAAGGCCGCCAGGAAGCTCGGCGCTGAGATCGTGCTGCGCAACCGGGTCGTCGAACTGACGCAAGAAGTTGATGGCACCTGGAACGTCGTCACCGAGCAAGGCACGGTCAAGGCCGAACATGTCGTCAACTGCGGCGGCCTATGGGCGCGCGAGATCGGCCGCATGGTCGGTGTCGAGCTGCCGCTGCTGGCCATGGAGCATATGTATCTTTTGACCGAACCGATGCCGGAGGTCGAGGAATTCAACAAGTCGACCGGCCGCGAGATGATCGGCGTGATGGACTTCAAGGGCGAGATCTACACCCGCCAGGAACGCAACGGCATCCTGCTCGGCACCTATGAAAAGGCCTGCAAGCCGTGGTCTCCGGTCAACACGCCGTGGGATTTCGGCCACGAGCTGCTGCAGCCCGACGTCGACCGCATCGCGCCGTCGCTCGAAATCGGCTTCAAGCATTTCCCCGGCATCGAGAAGGCCGGCATCAAGCAGATCATCAATGGTCCCTTCACCTTCGCGCTGGACGGCAATCCGCTGGTCGGCCCGGTGCAGGGCCTGACCAATTTCTGGTGCGCCTGCGCCGTCATGGCCGGTTTCTCGCAGGGCGGCGGCGTCGGGCTGGCGCTTTCGAACTGGATGGTCAATGGCGATCCCGGCTTCGACGTTTGGGGCATGGACGTTGCTCGCTTCGGCGAGTGGGCGAGCCTGCGCTATACCAACGCCAAGGTGCGCGAAAACTATTCGCGCCGTTTCTCCATCCGCTTTCCCAACGAGGAATTGCCGGCTGCTCGCCCGGCTCAGACGACGCCGCTCTACGACACTATGCTGGCCAACAATGCCGTCATGGGCGATTCGTGGGGCCTCGAAACGCCACTCTGGTTCGCGCCGAAAGGCACGGAGCCGAAGGATATCGTTTCCTTCCACCGTTCCAACGATTTCGGGCCGGTCGGTGAGGAAGTGCGCACCACCCGCGAGAAGGTCGGCGTCACCGAGACCGCCAACTTCGCCAAATACGAAGTGTCCGGGCCGGGATCGGAAGATTTCCTCAACCGGCTGATGACCAACCGCATGCCGAAGATCGGCCGCATCGTGCTGACCCCGATGCTGAACGAGTTCGGCAGGCTGATCGGCGACTTCACCATCGCCAAGGCTGGTGAAGAGCGCTTCATGATCTGGAGCTCGTCGGCGGCGCAGAAGTATCATATGCGCTGGTTCGAGAAGCACCTGCCGAAGGATGGTAGCGTCCGCATCCACCGCTTCGACCAGACGCTCGTCGGCCTCTCGATCGCCGGGCCGAGGTCGCGCGACCTGCTGCAGAAGCTTGTTGACGTAGATGTCTCCACCAAGGCTTTCCGCTTCATGGATTTCCGTGAGATGGCGGTTGGCGGCGCGCCCTGCATGGTCAACCGCATCACCTATACCGGTGATCTCGGCTACGAGATCTGGATGGCGCCGGCCTACCAGCGCCTTGTCTATAAGGCGATCAAGGATGCCGGCGAAGAGTTTGGCCTCGTCGATTTCGGCATGCGCGCCTTGCTCTCGATGCGCCTGGAAAAGAATTTTCCGACCTGGTTTCGCGAGCTGCGCCCGATCTACGGGCCGTTCGAAGGAGCAATGGATCGCTTTATCAAGCTCGAGAAGAACGACTTCATCGGGCGCGAAGCGGCGGCCAAGGAACAGGCAGAAGGGCCGAAACTGCGCCGTGTCTCGTTCATCGTAGATGCCGCGGATGCCGACGTGATGGGCGACGAGCCAATCTGGGCCAAGGTCGGCGGCAAGGATTTTGGCACGGTGGAAAAGCCGCATGGCTATGGCGCGCCGCGCTTCGATATATCAGGCAAGGAAGTGCGCGGCTCCATGGCCGCGGAAGGCGCCGCGGCCGTGCGCGGCATTGTCGACGGCGCCTGGCGCGTGGTTGGCTGGATCACCTCCGGCGGCTTTGCGCATTACGTCCAGAAATCGATGGCGCAAGGCTATGTGCCGGCCGCCTTGGCCGAGAACGAGAGCGCCGGACTGTTCGAGATCGAAATCCTCGGACACCGGCGGCCGGCCCGCATCAATGTCGAGCCGCCTTTCGACCCGAGTGGCGAGAAGATGCGGGCGTAGGCGGTCAGGGTTGTTGCCCAAGGCCGCGATCTACTGCTGCCCACCCCCAAGGCTGCTGCAACATTGTGCAGGGCACGGTCTCATGCTAGCGCAGCCGGTGCAACTGGCACGGGCGATGAGAACTCCTTGAAGTATTCGATGAAATGGGCCGAATGGCTTGCCGAGGGCAGGATCGGCCCTTTCCCCGCGGCGATCGTGTTGGTCGCGCTTTATTGCTGCACACAGATTGTCGTGCTGTCGCTGGCGAGCCTGTGGGCGGGAACCGGCGTCGGTGTCGATGACTCCGAACAGCTGATGTATATGCGGTTTTTGTGGGCCGGCTATGGCGGCTCGCAGCCGCCGCTTTACTCCTGGCTCGGCTGGTTGACGTCGTCGGTTTTCGGAACCAACATCTTCGCGCTTAAAATACTGAAGTATTCCCTGATTTTCGTGGCCTTGATTTCGGTCTTCGTCGCGGTGCGCAAACTCGGCTATTCCCAGCGCACCGCGGTTGCCTCCATTCTAGGTCTGTTGCTGTTTCCTCAGTTGGTCTGGGAAATGCAGCACACCTTGTCGCATACCGTTGCCGCCTTTTGTTTTTCGGGGCTGCTGCTGCTTGCGCTCGTCGAGCTTCTGCAGCGCAAGTCGCTGCAGACCTATGCCTTGTTCGGCCTGGCGATCGGTGCGGCCGTGCTGGCGAAATATAACCTTCTTATCCTGATTGCCGCGATGCTGGCGGCGACCTTGTCGTTGCGCGAGACCCGCCAGGTCATCCTGCGTCCGCAAATCATGATCAGCATGGCCGTGGCGCTGCTGGTCTGCCTGCCGACATTGTATTGGACCGCCACGCATCCGAGCGAATTGCTGGCGCGCAGCTACAAGTTCGGTATCAATGAAGGCGACGGTGCTTTCCTCGTCGCGTTGAAAGGCATCATCGACTTTGGCGCAGCCGTACGGAATTTTGCCATCCTGCCGGTCGTTATTTTCGCAGTGGCGATGCTGGTGGGACGGGTCAGTCCATCGACGCTCCGCCAACGGCTTCCAGATTCGGAAAAACTATTGTGGCGCATTCTCGGCTTTGGGCTTTGCATCACCATAGTCCTGGTGATCGCCAGCGGCGCCACCACGTTCAAGGCGCGCTGGTTGTTGCCGGTCCTGCTTTTTCTGCCTGCCGCCTTCGCTGCCCGCATGGACGCAGCCGGCGACAGAGGCAGGACGGCGCAAAACCTCACCATCACCGTTGCAGCCACACTGGCCATACTGATCTTGCCGGCGACGTGGGCTTATCAGGTCTATGGCGGAAAGGGCCAGGGACGCGTCGTCCGTCTGGACTACCCGACGCTGTATCATGATCTGACCGTGGATGGCGCAGTCAAGACGGTCATGTCGGACTGGCACTGGGTGGGCAATCTCAGGCTTGTCGATCCCGACCTTGTCGTCCTCGGAGAAGAGGTGCCGGGTTTCGCCGCGTTGCTGCAGGAACCCGCCGTTCTGATCTGGCTCGACAGGCCCAGCCCGGAACCGGAAATCCTGGACCGTATCAACCAGGCGGGTTTCGTCCTGGACAGTGAACGCCGCAGCCTCAGGGTTCCCGAATTTCTCGGTTCGAGCGACGGCAGGCTTGTGACCGTCGTCAAATTGAAAAAGCGAAATGCCAATGCTCCTGCGACCGATTGAGATCGGGAGGATAGGAAAGTGAGCGAGCCAGGCGTCGAGCGACGGTTCGGTCGCCACCGCAAGATCATGCCGTTCGAGCCTGCCGAAGCGGGCTCCATCGACGCGTTGCGCCTGAAGTCGCGGCAGAAGGCCGCTGAACTCAACCAGCATGTGCTTGGCTACGGCGCACTGGTGGAAGCCGAATGGCAAGCCGCCGGTATTGCCGCTCCCGACCTGCCCACCATGCGCCGATACCGGCTCGATCGCATCCGCGCCGAGCTGAAGCGCCGCAACTGTGCGGGAGCCGTGCTCTACGACCCGATCAACATCCGCTATGCGACCGACTCGACCAACATGCAGCTCTGGGTCGCGCACAATCCGACACGGCATTGTTTCGTTGCCACCGAAGGCCCGGTGGTGCTGTTCGACTATTTCTCCTGCGAGCACCTTTCCGATCATTCCGGTGTCGTCGACGAGGTGCGGCCGGCAGTATCGTGGATGTATCTCTATAGCGGCGAGCTGACCGACCAAAAAGTCCGCCGCTGGGCGGCCGGCATCGCCGATCTGGTCAGGGAACATGGCGGCGGTATAAACCGCATCGCCGTCGATCACATCAACCCCGAGGGCGTCGAGGAACTCGCCCGCCTCGGCATCTCCATCGGCAATGGCGAAGCGCTAATGGAGAACGCGCGCCTGATCAAATCGCCCGACGAAATCCTGGCCATGCGCCGGTCGATCGTCGCTTGCGAGGCGGCGATGGGCGAGATGGAGGCAGCGTTGCGGCCGGGCATTTCCGAAAACGAATTATGGGCCGAACTCCACCGCGGCAACATTGCGCGTGGCGGCGAATGGGTCGAAACCCGGCTCTTGACGTCCGGCCCGCGTACCAATCCCTGGTTCCAGGAGTGCTCGTCGCGGACGATCGAGGCCGGTGATCTCGTCGCTTTCGATACCGATCTGATCGGCCCTTACGGCTTCTGCGCCGACCTGTCGCGCACCTGGCTCTGCGGCGGTAACGCGCCATCCAACGAGCAACGTGACTTGTTTCGCATCGCCGCCGACCAGATCGCCCACAACATTGGCCTGATGCAGCCTGGCACTTCGTTCCGCGACCTAGTCGAGCGATCGGCGGTGCCGCCTGGTGATTGCTTCCCGACACGCTACGGCGTGCTTTATCACGGCGTCGGCCTGGCCGACGAATACCCGACGCTGCCGCATGCGATCGACTGGACCGACGACACGCCCGACGGCGTGCTTGTGTCAGGCATGGTGCTTTGCGTCGAGAGCTATATCGGCCGGCTCGGCGGACACGAGGGCGTCAAGATCGAGGAACAGATCCTGATCACTGAAACCGGCAACGAACAGCTTTCGACCTACCCGCTGGATGAGCGGCTACTCTAGAGGCAAAGCCCGGTCACTCTAAACGAGTAAGTTGAACCCTTGCAGACCTCCGACAGTGCTGCCTAGATGGGTCTATGACCACCTATGACCAAATCAGGCGTTATGAAGCCGCTGATGCTGCACAGGCAGTGACGGTGGAAATCGGCAGTCACGGTTTCTATCGATATGTCCTCTGGAACTGGCATGATCCAGAGTCGCCTTATGAGACGCAAGGCTATTGGTTGCCCGCTCATTGGTCGGGAGTTTACGAAAGCGCCGACCAAGCTGAGTCGGACGCCACCGCAGAGTCGCGCTGGCTGCGAGAAGCTAGAAATCTCGTCTAGACCACCGCGAGGGCCTCTCTTAGCGCGGCGACAATCTTTTCCGGCGTCGATCTGGCGGCGATGAAGGGCAGGCCTTTGCGCCTTCCCGTCCAGCCAACGACCTTCACCGCTTGCGCCGCTGGTTCGAAGCGTTGCGCCAGCGCCCAGCTCTTGCAGTCGATGGCCGCGACATCGGCACGGCCCTCGGCGATGGCGACGATCGAGGCACGGTGGCCGCCGCTTTCGCTGCGCTCAGAGAAGATGTCCAGGCTTTCGCCCAGCGCCTCCAGGTCACGCGTCAGCGCGATGATGCCCGACATCGAATCGAGGCTGTTGAAGGTAAAGTGCTTGCCACGCAAGATATCGAGCGGGATGACAGGGCTGCCATCGGACGGCGAGCCAACCGATGGCGCTTCACCTGCCCGCATCACCAGCGCGCTCGAATAGAGTTCGCCCTGCCCGCCCTCGAACGCGTCGTAACGCGGCTGGCCGATCAGTTGAACATGCGTCGACAGGCCGAGTTCCATCGGCCCCCAGCAGGTCTGTGCGAACAGCAGCGCCGGATGCAGCCAGAGGCCGTGAAAATCCAGTTCGTCCGGCGGCAGCGTCGCCGGATCGGGCGCAATAACCTTTCCGGCGGTGTCACGGATGCCGCCTTCCACAGGCCGCAGATCGGCATTGACGCGAGCGATGGTCTCCGGCGCGTCGATGCCATTTTGCCGAAGGGCATCACGCAGCCGTGCCCATTGGGCATCGACCTCGCTCCGCATTTCGGGCCAGTCATACATCGGCAAGGCGGCAACGAAATCGCTCATGCCGGGTTTTGATCGTTACGCTGAGAAACTGACGAGACCATTGACGCGCACACCTGGGCATCGCCGCGACGATGCCGCAAAATTCATTTCTTCGGCGGCTCGGCGGGCACCGGCGCGCTGCCAAGTCCATTGAGGCTGCGCGCCCTGACGCGCGGCTTGAACGCCCGGCCTGGTTCCGGCGCGCGCCGCAGCACGGGGTGCACGATCGGCTCCTTAGCCTTGAACGCATAAGCCTTGAGCAGCGCGAAATAGTTCGGATAAGCATAGCCATTGTTCATCCGCAGCCACTCGTCACGGCGGTCGGCAAACAGCTTCGGCAACCGGTACCAGGCCACCGTCGGGCTCTTATGATGGACGAAATGCAGATTGTTGTTGAGGAACAGGAAGGACAGCGGCGAACGCTCGACGATCACCGTGCGGCCTTCCGGATGCTCCGACCACTGATGCTCGGCGAAAGTGCGGATCGAAATCAGCGACTGGCCGAGCCACACCGGTACCAGGATGTAGAGCCACAACGGGATGCCGAAGCTGAGCTGCACGACAGGCAACACGACGGCGAGGCCGATTGCATGCAGCAGCCAAGCCTTGCGGATCACCTTGTCGCCGGCAAGCATCTGCTTGGCATCGTCGATGAAGAAGCCGATGCAGGAGAGCCACGGGCCAAGCACGAAGCGGCCGACCATGGTGTTGTTGATCTTCAGCAGAAATTTCATCGCCGGCGGCAGCTCGTCATGGCGCCACAGCGCCTTGTAGTAGCTTTCAGGATCGTCCAACGGATCGGTTAGCCGTTCGTCGGCATGGTGACGCAGATGAATGGTCTTGAACCGGCGGAACGGCCAGACGAGGCCGATCGGCAAGAAGACGAAAGCTTCGTTGATCTGTGCATTGCGGGTCGGATGGCCGTGCAGGACTTCGTGAGCCAGCGAGGATTGCAGTGCGGCGACCAACGCCAGAACGGCGAGCGCCAACAGCGGGTAGGACGGCCAGACGAGCAAGCCGGCGGCAAGCCAGGTGCCGTAACAGAAAAACGCCAGAAACACGGTCGGCCATTCGATGGCCGATGCACTGCGTCGTCTGTTATTCGTGCTCGTCATGGATCGACCACTGCCCTTCCAGTCGCCGGAATCGTTTTTGATTCCTGACAGCATTGTGTCAGGAGCGTTGAATTGCTGCAACGCGACAAAGCGCACAAGATGTTGCGATTGCGCATTTTCAGCCGCACATGTTATGTTTTGTAAACAAGCCGGAGGATTCATTTACGCCTAAGGTGCCGCTTTGGTGACTTCGGCGGATTTTTTTCCTCTCAATAGCCGGAATGACGATATGGACAAACGCGACCTGTCGACGATCTTTCGGGAGCGCCTGAAAATGCTCTTGACACGGTCCGACTTGAACCAGTCCGCCTTCGCGACGGCGGTGGGCATTGACCGTTCGGCGCTTTCGCAGTTGCTTTCCGGCGCCTCGACACGGCTTCCCCGCGCCGAAACGCTGCTCAACATCGCCGCCGAATTCAAAGTGTCGCTCGACTGGCTGCTCGGCCTCAGCCAGGACGAAGGCGTCACCGGTGAAATCCGCGAGAGCCTGGAGATCGAGGAAGCGCCCGACGGCTTCGACCGCACGCTGCTGGCAAGGTGGCATGCAGAGGCCGCAGGCACGAAAATCCGTTACGTGCCGGCCGGCATTCCCGATCTTCTGCGCACCGAGGCGCTCGTCGACTACGAAGCGGGCATCGCCAACAAGAGCCGCGAGGCCCAGGCCGGTGAGACGCAGTACCGCATCGACTACAACCGGCGGCCGGAAACCGACATGGAGGTCTGCATGCCGCGCCACACGCTGGAGATATTTGCGCGGGGCTTAGGCGTGTGGGACCGTTTCCCGGAGGCCGACCGCCACCAGCAGCTTCTCCACATGGCGACGCTGCTCGACGATCTCTATCCCACTTTCCGCCTGTTTCTCTATGACGGGCGGATGCGCTATTCGATCCCCTATACCATCTTCGGACCCTATCGCGCCGCCATCTATGTCGGCGACATGTATCTGGTGCTGAATGCGACCCAGCCGGTCCGCACGCTGACCAGCCATTTCGACAATCTGATCCGCGCCGCCGACATCAACGCGCATGAAGCAGCCAGCTTCACGCAAAGGCTGGCGGAGATGCGATTTTGACGGCCTTGTTTCTCGCGCCGACATTGACGTCATATAAAGAGTTCTTTATATCCTTATCTCGACAAAGAATTCCCGGAAGGCGTATTTCCAATGACCAACCCGATTGACGCTCTGCTTGCCGAAAAGGGCGTTCTGCTCGCCGATGGCGCTACCGGCACCAATCTGTTCGCCATGGGGCTTGAGGCCGGCGAGGCCCCGGAGTTGCTGAACGAGACCGCGCCCGACACCATCACCAGCCTGCACCAGAACTTCGTCGATGCCGGCGCCGACATCATCCTCACCAACTCCTTCGGCGGCACCCGCCACCGGCTGAAGCTGCACCATGCGCAGGACCGCGTGCATGCGCTGAACAAGCGCGCCGCCGAGATCGCCCGCGCTGTCGCCGACAAGGCCGGCCGCAAGGTCATCGTTGCGGGCTCGGTCGGCCCGACTGGGGAGTTGCTGGTGCCGCTCGGCGCCATGACTTATGACGAGGCAGTCGAGGCCTTTGCCGAGCAGATCGAGGGTCTGAAGGCCGGCGGCGCCGAAGTCGCCTGGATCGAGACCATGTCGGCGCCGGACGAAATCCGCGCCGCGGCCGAAGCCGCGATCCGCGTCGGCCTGCCCTATACCTATACCGGCTCCTTCGACACCGCCGGGCGCACCATGATGGGGCTGTTGCCGAAGGATATTCACGGCGTCACCGATGGACTGTCGCAGAGGCCGCTCGGTGTCGGCGCCAATTGCGGTGTCGGCGCCTCCGACATCCTCGCCTCGCTGCTCGACATGACCGAGGCGAAGCCGGAGGCGACGGTCATCGTCAAGGGCAATTGCGGCATTCCGGAATTCCGCGGCGCCGAAATCCATTATTCCGGCACGCCCGAACTGATGGCCGACTATGTCAGGCTCGCCGTCGATGCCGGCGCCAAAATCGTCGGCGGTTGCTGCGGCACCTCGTTCACCCACCTAGCCGCCATGCGCAAGGCGCTCGATGCGCACACCAGGTCGGATCGCCCGACCGTCGAGAAAATCGTCGAGCGCATCGGCCCGATGCGTAACA
>NZ_SUEO01000101.1:0-1974 GCF_004962925.1 Mesorhizobium sp.
CGGGCACGAAATGCCTTTTCTCGCGAGATGGCCCATGAGGCCGAGGAAGAACGGCAGGTCGGCCTTGTCGACGCGCTTTTCGTAGAGCGTCAGGATGTAGGAGCCGCTGGTGGTGTGCAGCAGGAAATTCGAGTTCTCGGTGCCTTCGGCGATGCCCTTGTAGGACAGGAGATCGCCGACCGGATAGGCATCCAGGAACGCGCCGAGCTCACTTTCATTGACGTCGGTGTAGACCGCCATGGACCTTACGCGGCCCCGTTGACGAAGGCCATGTCGGCCGCCGTCAGTTCGACGTCGCGCAGGACCCGCATTACCGGAAAATCCTCCGTTTCCGTCGCCGTCACCGCCAGCTCGATCGTCACGTCGAAGCGCTGCCGGAACGCGTCGATGATTTCGTCGACGATGATTTCCGGCGCAGAAGCGCCTGCCGACAGGCCGAGCGTCGAGATGCCGGCAATGTCAGTCCACGGAATTTCGGAAGCGCGCTGTACGAGGAGCGACATCGAGGCGCCGGCGCGTTCAGCCACTTCGACAAGACGCCGCGAATTGGAGGAGTTGGGAGCGCCGACGATCAGGAAGAGATCGGCACCCGCGGCGGTCTCCTTCACCGCCTCCTGGCGGTTCGTAGTGGCATAGCAGATCGATTCCGCCGCCGCCGCATGCAAATCGGGAAAACGATCCTTAAGCACGCGGATGATGCCGGCGGTGTCCTCGACCGAGAGCGTCGTCTGGGTGACGAAACCGAGCGCCTGCGGGTCGGCAGGCACCAATTTCGCGGCGTCGGCTTCGGTCTCGATCAAGGTGACGGCGCCGTCCGGCAATTGCCCCATCGTGCCGATCACTTCCGGGTGGCCGGCATGGCCGATCAGAAGCACGTGGCGGCCGAGCCGCTGATGGCGCATTGCCTGCTTGTGGACCTTCGACACCAGCGGGCAGGTGGCGTCGAGATAGAAGAGGCTACGCGCCTGGGCATCCGCCGGCACCGACTTCGGCACGCCATGCGCCGAAAAGACGACCGGGCTCTGGCGATGCTCCGCCGGTATCTCGGAGAGCTCCTCGATGAACACCGCACCCAGGCTTTGCAGCCCCTCGACGACGTAGCGATTATGTACGATCTCATGGCGGACATAGACCGGCGCGCCGTATTTCTTCAGCGCCAGAACGACGATCTGGATGGCGCGGTCGACGCCGGCGCAGAAGCCCCGTGGCTGGCAGAGCCTTATTGTCAGCGGTGGCTTTGTGGTCGTGTGAAGCATGATTCCCGGCCGGTTGGTCGTATCGTGAACTCAGGTGAACTCAAGGCGCGAAATGAGGTGCACACCCCTGCCCTGTCAAGGGCGCCAGTGGCGATCATTAGAGCGACGTGCGTCCATTTGGACGCACAAAGTACGCTGTAGAGCCGTTCGCAGAACAGCTCTACCTCTTTGTTTTAACGCAATTCCGGACGGAAAACCGTTTCACACTTTTCCTGGAATTGCCCTGACACTTTCAACCTACACATCGTGCTTTCCGAAAATCGATTCCGATTTTCGGGCCGATGCGTCTTTCGCCGGGCGGCGAAGCCTGAAGATGAGGACGCCGGCAAGGGCAGCGGCAAGGCCGTACCAGGTTACGGCATATTGCAAATGGCTGTTCGGCAGGTTGATGACGGTAACGCCACCAACCGGCAGCCCACCCGGGTTCGGCGTCGCGTCCGCGTCGATGAAGAATGGCACCAGCCCCGCGCCGGCCGGCAGGCTCGCGCTTGCCGCCATGGCATCGCGATCCTTCCAGTAAAAGATGTTCTTCTGCGGATCATTGTCGGGAAGCATCATCGAGGGCTTCGCCGACAGCGCGTTGCGGGCGAGCCCCGTCACCGTCACTTGGCCCTCGACCTGGCTTTGCGGGCGCTTGGCTGCGTCCTTGAGATCGTAGGGCACGAAGCCGCGATTGATCAGGACGAAACGGCCGTCCTCCAGATGCAAGGGTGTGAAG
>NZ_SUEO01000101.1:1984-13160 GCF_004962925.1 Mesorhizobium sp.
TGAAGACATTGAAACCGGACTGGCCTTCCCAGGTCGCGAAGAAATGCCGCTCGCCTTGATGCAGGAAAGTGCCTGATGCCGTCACCGGCGTGTAGTCGACGTCTCCGGTGGCGGCAAACCGCTTTTCGATCTCCGCCAACGGCACGGGCGCCGAGTGCGTGCGCTGGTCGATTGTCTGGAGAAGACCCTCTTTCCAGTACAGGCGCTGGACCTGCCAGGTGCCGAGCGCCAGCAGGATGACGAACAGCACCAGGCCCAGGACAAGCAGCAATGCCGTTTTCGGCCGTGAACGGCCTGCGATCGAACCGGATGTCGTGCTCATTCGCCGAGGTCCAGCCTGCCCTCCGCCGCCTTGTTGCGGTACTGCAGCGTCAAGAGCACACCTTTGATCAGCCTGAGCGCGCCCAGGCAAAGCACCAGCGTCAGCGGTATCCACAGCATGAGATGCAGCCAAAGCGGCGGACTAAGCGTCACCTCCATCCACAGCGCCAGCCCGACGACGATGAAGCCGATGATCAGAATGACGAATACCGCCGGCCCGTCGCCGGCATCGGCGTAGGAATAGTCGAGGCCGCAATTGGCGCAGCGTTTGCCGACGGTGAGAAAACCGGAAAATAGCCGCCCCTCGCCGCAGCGCGGGCAGCGGCCGTGCAGGCCGGCCGAAATCGGATCGATTGGTGGCCAGATCGCCTTGTCGTCGCTCATTGCGATACCTTAGTGCCGTTCGCCCCAAAAGATAAGGCGGCCACGTCGCCGCAGCCGCCTCGTCACATTCCCTTAAAAGATTTCAGTGGCCTTCGATCAACGCGCCGCTCGATGCCCACACATAAATCGACGCAAACAGGAACAGCCAGACCACGTCGACGAAGTGCCAGTACCAGGCGGCCGCCTCGAAGCCGAAATGCTGCTTTGGCGTGAAATCGCCCTTTATTGCGCGAACCAGGCAGACCAGCAGGAAGATGGTGCCGATGATGACATGGAAACCGTGGAAGCCGGTCGCCATGAAGAAGGTGGCGCCGTAGATCGAATCCCTGAAGCCGAACGGCGCGTGCATGTATTCGTAAGCCTGCACCATGGTGAACAGCATGCCGAGACCGACGGTCAGCACCAGGCCGTTGATCAGCCCCTTGCGATCGCCATGAATAAGCGAGTGGTGCGCCCAGGTAACCGTCGTGCCCGACAAAAGCAGGATGACGGTGTTGTAGAGCGGCAGGTGGAAGGGGTCGAGAACCTCGAGGCCCTTCGGCGGCCAGACACCGCCGGTGAAAGCAGCGCGAGCGTATTGCTGTGCCTCGCCGGGAAACAGGCTGGCGTCGAAGAAAGCCCAGAACCAGGCGACGAAGAACATCACCTCGGAAGCGATGAACATGATCATGCCGTAGCGCAGGTGCAGCGATACGACACGCGTGTGGTGGCCTTCATGCGCTTCCTTGATGGTATCCGACCACCAAGCGTACATGGTGTAGACGACAATCAAGAGGCCGATGAAGAACAGCCACGGATTGGCGATGTTGAAGCCGAAAATGGGGAAATCGCCGCCCTTGAGATATTGCATGTAACAGACGCCGCCGATCGCGGTGACCAGCGCGCCGACCGAGCCTAGGAACGGCCACGGGCTCGGGTCGACGAGATGGTAGTCATGTTGTGGTTTTGCGTGCGCGTCTGCCATATCAACCCCCGAGGCTTCGTTCGGTATGTGAAACTTTGTTGCGTGTGCCTTCGGCCGGCGCCGACGACGCGACCGGTTTGTTGTTCTCGTTCTTCTCGACCGGGAACATCGTGTAGGACAGGGTAATCGTCTTCAAGTCCTTCAGCTCCGGCGCATTGACGATGTCGGGATCTACATAGAACACGACCGGCATGTCCAGCGTCTCGCCAGGCTTCAGCGTCGTGTCGGTGAAGCAGAAACACTCAACCTTGTTGAAGTAAGATCCCGCCAGTTCCGGCTGCACGTTGAAGGTGGCGCGGGCGGTGGTGGCGCGGACGAACTTGTTGGTTGCGCTATAATGCGCCTGCGCAGTCTCGCCTATCTTGATGGTGATCGAGCGGGCGACTGGCTCGAACTGCCAGGGCACGCCGGCCGTGTTGGCGTCGAAGCGAATGGTGATATCGCGGTCGAGCACGCGGTCGGCATATTGCTGCGTCGCGCGTTTCACGGTGCCGCCGTAACCGGTCGCCTGGCAGAACATCGCGTAGAGCGGCACCGCGGCATAGGCCATCCCGATCATGCCGCCGAAAAAGGCGATGCAGACGCCGGCGACGATGCGGTTGGTGTTCTTCTTCTGAGGATAGGTCACTGTTTGGCGGTTCATCTTGAGCCTCACATCGTTCCGGTGAGGTTGTGACCGAATTTCACGACGGTCGCGATGTAGAAGATGACGACAAGCACCGCCAGCGCCAGGCCGATGGCTACCGAACGGTTGCGCCGCGCCTTCTGCTGGCGCTCGGTCAGCGTGACGAGTTCAAGCTTCTTGTCGGCCATGGTCATGCTCCGCCTGCCAGCGCGCGCCCGACAACGCAGTCGGCAAGATAGATGGCGAAAATGGCGAAGAGATAGAGCAGCGAGTAACCGAACAATGCCTTGGCCGGCTTCATCACATGGTCGCCGTCCGCCATTTGCAGCACCTTCCACGCGTACCAGACGAAGCCGGCGCCAAGCAGCACCGCAGCGACGCCGTAGACAGGTGTGGTGAAACCGAGCGTCCATGGCAGCACGCCAACCGGCGCAAGCATCAGCGCGTAGGCAAAGATCTGGCGCCGGGTCGAAGCCTGGCCGGCGACATTCGGCATCATCGGGATGCCGGCCCTGGCATAGTCCTCGGACTTGAACAGGGCGAGCGCCCAGAAATGCGGCGGCGTCCACAGGAAGATGATCAGGAACAGGACGACGCTTTCCAGGCTGACCGTTCCGGTCGCCGCGGCCCAGCCGATCACCGGCGGAATAGCGCCGGCAGCACCGCCGATGACAATATTCTGCGGAGTCCAGCGCTTCAGCCACATCGTGTAGACGACGGCATAGAAGAAGATGGTGAAGGCCAGGAGCGTGGCCGACAGCCAGTTGACCAGCACGCCGAGTGTCATCACCGACAGCACCGACAGCACCAGGCCGAAACTCAGCGCCTCGCCGGGCCGGATGCGGCCGGCCGGCACCGGACGGCCGGCCGTCCTGGTCATCACCGCATCGATATCGGCGTCATACCACATGTTGAGCGCGCCGGACGCGCCAGCGCCAATGGCGATAGCCAGGATAGCGATCACCGCCAGAAGCGGATTGATGGTCACGGGTGCCGCGACCAGGCCGACAAAGGCGGTGAACACCACCAGCGACATGACGCGCGGCTTCAACAGGACGAAGAAATCGCCCGCCGTCGCTTCCGACATGCGAAAGCCCGGTTCGTCAGTCAATGTGTCGTCGACAAGGGCCATGCGTACTTAAAGTCCATCATTCCGTTGGCCAAAACCGCCGGGCGGACCGGCGGTTCCGTATTCGCCCAGGCAGCCGCCTATTTGATCTTCGGCAGCTGTTCCCACTGGTGGAAGGGCGGCGGCGAAGGCAGCTGCCATTCGAGTGTCGTCGCACCCTCGCCCCATGGATTGGCCCCGGCCACCCGCTTCTTCTGGAAGGCCTCGAACACGCCATAGAGGAAGATGACCACGCCGACGGCCGAAATATACGAGCCGTAGGAGGACACCATGTTCCAGCCGGCAAACGCATCCGGATAGTCGATATAGCGGCGCGGCATGCCGGAGAGGCCGAGGAAATGCTGCGGGAAGAAGACGAGGTTGACGCCGACGAAGGTGACCCAGAAGTGGGTGTTGGCGATGACAGGCGAATACATGTAGCCGGTCATCTTCGGGAACCAGTAGTACCAGCCGGCGAAGATGGCAAAGACCGCGCCCAGCGACAGCACATAGTGGAAATGCGCGACCACGTAGTAAGTGTCGTGCAGCGGGCGGTCGAGACCGGCATTGGCAAGCTGGACCCCGGTGACGCCGCCGACGGTGAACAGGAAGATGAAGCCGATCGCCCACAGCATCGGGGTCTTGAGCGAAATCGATCCGCCCCACATGGTGGCGATCCACGAGAATATCTTCACGCCCGTCGGCACTGCGATAACCATGGTGGCGAAGACGAAATAACGCTGCGTGTCAAGCGACAGGCCCGTCGTATACATGTGGTGCGCCCAGACGATGAAGCCGACCGCACCGATCGCGACCATGGCATAAGCCATGCCGAGATAGCCGAAGATGGGCTTCCTCGAGAAGGTTGAGACGATGTGGCTGACGATGCCGAAGCCCGGCAGGATCAGGATGTAGACTTCCGGATGCCCGAAGAACCAGAACAGGTGCTGGAACAGGATAGGGTCGCCTCCGCCGTCCGGCGCGAAGAACGTGGTGCCGAAGTTGCGATCGGTCAAAAGCATGGTGATGCCGCCGGCCAGAACCGGAAGCGACAACAGCAGCAGGAAAGCGGTGATCAGCACCGACCAGGCGAACAGCGGCATCTTGTGCAGCGTCATGCCGGGCGCGCGCATGTTGAAGATGGTGGTGATGAAATTGATGGCGCCGAGGATCGACGATGCGCCGGCGATGTGCAGCGACAGGATCGCAAGATCCATCGCCGGTCCCGGCTGGCCCGACGTCGATAGCGGCGGATAGATCGTCCAACCGCCGCCGACGCCGTAGGCGCCAGGCGCGCTCGGCATGAAGGCCGAGGTGATCAGCAAGATGAAAGCCGGTGGCAGCAACCAGAACGAAACGTTGTTCATGCGCGGGAACGCCATGTCGGGCGCGCCGATCATGATCGGCACCATCCAGTTGGCGAAGCCGCCGATCAGCGCCGGCATGACCATGAAGAAGATCATAATCAGCGCATGCGCGGTGGTGAAGGCGTTGTACATGCTCTTGCCGCCGTCGAGCGCGGCGTCGGCGTTCAAGCCGTAGACCATCTGCGCCAGGCCGGTGAAAATCTGGATCCCCGGCTCCTGCAGTTCCATGCGCATGACGACAGAAAGGGCACCGCCGACACAGCCGGCCATGATCGCGAAGATCAGATAGAGCGTGCCGATATCCTTGTGGTTGGTCGAATACACCCACCGGACCCAGCCATGATACGGCTTATGGTCGTGATCGTCGTGAGCTGCAGCGTCTGCCATGTTCGGCTCCGTTCCCTGATCTTTTCTGGTCGCGGCATCAGTTGCCGGCGGCCGCTACCTTATCTTTGCTGTCGACCTCGGCCATCAACGCCTTGTTGGCGCCGGGAAGGTCGGTGCCGGCTGCCGCCAGCCAGGTCTTGTACTGGGCGTCGGAGACGACGCGGATCGCGATCGGCATGAAGGCGTGGTCCTTGCCGCAGAGTTCCGAGCACTGGCCGTAGTAGAGGCCTTCCTTTTCCGCCTTGAACCAGACCTCGTTGATGCGGCCCGGAACCGCGTCGGTCTTGATGCCGAAGGACGGCATGGCAAAGGCGTGGATCACGTCTGCCGCCGTCACCAGCACGCGGGTCATGGTGTTGACCGGCACCACCATCTCATTATCGACGGCGAGCAGGCGCGGATAAACGCCGCGATCTTCCTTACCGGCCGCCGCGCGGTCAGAATCCGCCAGGATTGCGGAGTTGAACGAAAGCGTGTTTTCGGTCTGGTATTCGTAATCCCAGTTCCACTGGTTTCCCGTCGCCTTGACCGTCAGCTTGGCTTCCTCCGGCGGTGTGTATTGCGCGGTCAGAAGCTGGAACGACGGGATGGCGAGGCAGAGGAGGACGACGACCGGTCCGACCGTCCAGATCACCTCAATCAGCGTGTTGTGACTGGTGCGCGAGGGATTCGGGTTGACGCTGGCGCGGAATTTCAAGATGCAATAGGCGATGAGAGCGAGCACGAACAGTGTGATCGGCACGATGAACCACAGCGTATAGTGCTCGAACCAGGCGATCTGCCGCATCATCGCGGTGGCGGCGGGCTGGAAGGTCACTTCCCACGGTGCAGGCTGGGCGGCATGGGCCGATGCACCGGTGAGCAGTGTGGCGGCCGAAGCGCTTGCTAGGAATTTGGCGCCTGCTAGGAATTTTCTCATTGCCCTCATCATCTCCCAGTTCCTCGCGACCGGACCGCAAGAATATCGAACAACGCCGGGACGGGAATCCCGGACAGTTCCGAGGCTGGTTCAAACCATACTCTATTTGCCTCTGCAAGAAAGGAGCGGCGGAAACCGTGCGGCATTTTTGCGCGCAAGCGCGGCTGCGCCTTTTGGTGGCGGCCGCAGCGATGGCGGATCGCGGAAGCCCGAGCGGCGGAGTGTCCTGGCAAAATGCGCCGGCCGGTCGCAATTCGGGCGAATTTGGCACGGAAAAGCGCACAATTGCCTTGGTCGAAGCAAGCCGGCAGTGGTCTCATCCTTTACTTGCCCTTGGCGCGGCTTAAAGTGCCGTGATTCGCAATGGAGCCGTCATGAACTCTTGGCTTTGGGGACTTGGGCATTCGAGACTTAGCCTTTTGAGATGTGGGCTTTCAAGAAGCTTGGCGAAGGTCATCCTTCTCACTGCCGTGTCTAGCGTTGGCCTGTCCGTTGTAAGCCAGGCCAATGCCGCGCAGCCAAGCGGCAAGGTGCGGTCGACGCATGGCGCTTGGTCGATCATCTGCGACACGCCGGCCGGCGCCACATCAGAACAATGCGTGATGATGCAGAACGTCGTCGCCGAGGACCGTCCCGAGATGGGGCTTTCCGTCGTCGTGCTGCGCACAGCCGACAACAAGGCCGAAATCCTGCGCGTGCTGGCGCCGCTCGGCGTGCTGCTGCCCAACGGACTTGGCCTCAATGTCGACGGCAAGGACATCGGCCGGGCCTATTTCGTGCGCTGCTTCCAGGACGGCTGCTATGCCGAGGTCATTCTCGAAAAGCCGCTGCTCGACACGCTGAAGACTGGAACGTCAGCCACCTTCATCGTCTTCCAGACGCCGGAGGAAGGCATCGGCATTCCGGTCGAGCTCAAGGGTTTCGCTGACGGTTTCGCCGCCCTGCCTTGAACCAGTCAGAAGCCCAAATCCTTACCAACGAAAGAGATTGTGACCGGCCTTTAGCGATGACAATGGTCATTGCCGATTGTCTGGGCGCATCTTCGCGCCTACATCGTGAGGACAATCTCTTTCCACGGACGGACCTGCCATGAACAGCCTCATCGGCCAATTCGACATTTCCGACGATCGCATCAAGCAGATCGTCGCAGAGACCATCAACGGCGCCGACGACGGCGAACTGTTCCTCGAATACAGCGAGAGCGAAGCGCTGATGTTCGACAATGGCCGGCTGAAGACAGCCAATTTCAACACCGACCAAGGCTTTGGCCTGCGCGCCGTCGCCGGCGAAGCCAGTGGCTACGCGCATTCCAGCGATCTTTCCGAAGCATCGCTGCTGCGCGCCGCCGACGCCGTGTCGACGGTCAAGGGCGGCTATTCCGGCACGCTTGCCGCGGCTCCCGCCCGCACCAACCGCCATCTCTATGGCGACGAGAATCCGATCCCCTCGCCCTCCTTCGAGGTCAAGGCCAAGCTCCTTCAGGAAATCGATGCGTGGCTGCGAGCCGAGGATCCGCGCGTGCGACAGGTGACGGCTTCGCTCGCCGCCTCCTGGCAGCATGTTGAGATCGTGCGTGCCGACGGCCAGGTGGTGCGCGACATCCGCCCGCTGGTCAGGATCAACGTGTCGGTGGTGGTCGGCAATGGCGACCGCCAGGAGAGCGGCTCCTACGGCATGGGCGGACGCAAGGCGTTTGGCGAATTCCTGGTCGAGGAGAGCTGGAAACACGCGGCCAAGGAGGCGCTGCGGCAAGCGCTGATCAACCTCGAGGCCATTCCAGCGCCCGCCGGCACCTTCGACATCGTCCTGTCCAGCGGCTGGCCGGGCGTCATGCTGCACGAGGCCGTCGGCCACGGGCTGGAAGGCGACTTCAACCGCAAGAAGACATCGGCCTTCGCCGGGCTGATGGGTCAGCAGGTGGCCGCGAAAGGTGTCACCGTCGTCGACGACGGCACCATGGCCGAGCGGCGCGGCTCGCTGACCGTCGATGATGAAGGAACACCTTCGGCTCGCAACGTGCTGATCGAAGACGGCAAGCTTGTCGGTTATATGCAGGATCGCCAGAACGCCCGGCTGATGGGCATGAAGGCCACCGGCAACGGACGGCGGGAGGGTTACGCACACCAGCCGATGCCGCGCATGACCAACACCTACATGACCTCAGGCGACATGGAGCCGGACGAAATCATCGCGTCGGTCAAGAACGGCATCTATGCCGTCTCCTTCGGCGGCGGCCAGGTCGACATCACCTCGGGCAAGTTCGTGTTCGGCTGCACCGAGGCCTACATGATCGAGAACGGCAAGGTGACGCAGCCGATCAAGGGCGCCATGCTGATCGGCAATGGGCCTGACGCCATGCACCGCGTTTCGATGATCGGCAACGACATGAAGCTCGACACCGGCATCGGCATGTGCGGCAAGGCCGGACAGGGCGTGCCGGTCGGCGTCGGCCAGCCGCATCTCAGGATGAACCAGATGACGGTCGGCGGGACCAGGGTTTGAGCGGCCGGCCGTCGAGGCAGGCCTGTTTGAAACTCCCGTTATAGCCACGAAGCCGGCGTTTTCGGCAGGCGATGGTCGGGATCGATGATGTCGAGGCGCGGAGCGTCGTCCTCGTTCCAGCGCCAGAGCGCAACGCACGTGCCGCCGGGTGACATGAAGGAGGGATAGGTCACGCCATGCAGCCCATCGGCAAGCAAGCGATCCCTCAGCGTGTGGGTCTCTGGTACCAGGCCTCGATCCAGTATATCTCGCCACTCACACCGATGAATGTCCGTAGTTACCCCGAGATCGGCCAGCGTATCTGCGTCGGTCAGGTCGGCTAGCCGCGCGCCCAAGAGTTCGAGCTGGGCGATCAACGCCGGATGCTGGACGAAGCCCTGATTGTATTCGGCCCAGGCGGTGGACAGTTCCCGTGCCGCGTAGATCGTCGGGGCGCCGAGAGGATTCCAGCGGCCGCCAAAGCGGGCAGCACCTTCGCCGGAAAGCGGCAGATGCGCCCAACGCGGCACGAAGGCACGCCATAGGCTCAGCCTGGTTTCAGGCATAGATGCCGGAGCGGACTGCCTCCAGATAGGCAAGCACCTTGTCCGTCTTGCCTTCCCGAACCAGATCGTAGGCGGTCTTGCCAGCCCAGCCGGGGATCGGCTGATGCTTGAACCAGATCGCCGCGCGCTGCTCATTGCCGGCCATTTCGCCCGCCATCGCCAGAATGCGAACGACGGGACTAAGTGCAGCGTCGACCTTGCGCGCGCCGGCCTTGGCGGCAAGCGTGTTGCGCGCGACACCGATCAGGCCGGCCAGCTCCGTGAGATTGACGCCGAGCAGTTCGGCGACCCGCCTTGCCGAGAGAAATGGCGTGCGCTCCTCGCCGAAGCGCGACGCTGGAATGTCGAGGGCTACAGCCATGGCGATTTCCTACCACACTTTGACAACATCTCATCAAGATATGCTCAATCGACGCGCAATTCAAGCTCAACAGACGCCAACCTGCATTCCTGCCAGCTTATCGCCTTCGCCTCGGCTTCTCCAACAGCGCGACGGCCTCGACATGCGGCGACCACAAGAACTGGTCGATCGGCGTCACGCTTTTCAGCGCATAGCCGCCGTCGATGAGGATGCGCAGGTCCCGCGCCAGCGTCACCGGATTGCAGGAAACCGCGGCGACGAGCGGCACGTCTGAACGGGCGATCTGCTTCGACTGGTCCTCGGCGCCGGCGCGTGGCGGATCGAAGACAACGCCGTCGAAGGCATTCAGCTCCTTGAAAGTGAGCGGCCGGCGGAACAGATCGCGGCGTTCGCTGGTGACCCGCTTGAGGCCGCTGGCGAAACGGAACGCCCGATCGAGTGCCGAAAGCGCTGCGGCATCGCCCTCCACCGCATGGACTTCCGACTTCGCGGCCAAGCGTAGCGCAAAGCTGCCGCAGCCGGCGAAGAGATCGGCGACCTTTTTGGCGCGCGCGAGGTGCCGGCCGACGACGTCCGCCATCGTCTGCTCAGCCGCCTCGGTGGCCTGCAGGAAGGCGCCCGGCGGCACCGCGACAGCGACGCTGCCGAACGTGACAACCGGCTTCTTGGGCTCGATGATGATCTCGCCATCGATCGAAAGCCTGGCCAATCCCTCGGCGATGACGAAGTTGGAGGCGACGCGGCGCTGGTTCTCGCCGAGCTTGCCGGACTCGTGAACTGCGACATCGAGGCCGGAACCGGTCACCGTGACCGTCATGCGGAACGATTTGGTCGTTGCGCAAACCAATTCGGCGAGTGCGTTCAGACGGCCAAGCTTTGCGACGATTTCGGGCAGCGAGATCGGGCATTCCTCGATGGAAATGACTTCGGATGACAGGGCGCGAACGAATCCGAGAAGCATGCCGGCCTCGCTTCGTCGCGCGGTGAACACGACGCGCCGGCGTGTCTGCGGCGCGCACGGCACCAGTGCGCCGACGTCGCAGGCGATGCTCTTGGTCCTGAGCGCATGCACCACCTTGTCGCGCTTCCACTGATGATAAGCTTCGGCCTCGAGATGCTGGATGGCACAGCCGCCGCATTCGGTAAAATGCCGGCAGGCGGGGTCGATGCGAAGCGGCGACGCTTCCAGCACCGCCATCAGCGTGGCGCGATCCTTTTCGCGCGCGGCGGTGACGGCTTCACCGGGCAACGTGAACGGAATGAAAAGCTCGCCGGTTTCAGTCTCGGCGACGCCGTCGCCCTGGGAGCCCAGTCTTGTGATCGTGAAGCGCGCGTTCATCGACCGTCGATCCCACCGTTTTTCACCCCGGCATCCTTGATCCCTGCGAGCAGGAACTCGCGATTGCCGTCGCCGCCTTCGATCGGCGACAGATGCAATCCCAGCGAGCGCCAACCGGGGACGCCGTCGAGCCAATCCTGCAGCAGGCCGGCAACCCGCGCCGCATCGTATGGGTCTTTCAGCAAGCCGCCCTTGCCGATCGCCTCGCGGCCCGCCTCGAATTGCGGCTTGACCAGAAATATTGCTCTGGCACCGCTCCTGGCAATGGCGAGCGCCGGCGGCAGCGCCAGTTTCAACGAGATGAAGCTGACATCGGAGACGATGAAATCCGGAATGCGATCGGCAAGGTCGGTG
>NZ_SUEO01000101.1:13170-20798 GCF_004962925.1 Mesorhizobium sp.
GATCGCGGGCGTTCAATCCCTCGATCACCGTCACGCGCGGATCGCCAGCAATATCCGGATGTATCTGGCCATGCCCGACATCGATCGACGTGACATGCGCCGCGCCGCGTTCGAGCAGCACTTGAGTAAAACCGCCGGTTGAGGCGCCGACATCGAGCGCTTCGCTGCCGGCGGGATCGAGACCGAAATGGTCGAGCCCCGCGATCAGCTTCAGCGCCGCACGCGAAACATAGCCCTGCGCCGGATCATCGACGGCGATCAGGCAATCGACCAACACGGTCTGGCCGGGCTTGCGGGCGATGACGCCATCGACCGTCACCGTACCGCGCTCGATCGCGTCGCGGGCGCGAGAGCGGCTGGGAAACAGGCCGCGAGCGACGAGCAGTTCGTCGAGCCGCTGGCGTGTGCTGGCTGGCAAAGGGAAGTTCATCGGCCTTCATGGCGAAAGCCGACGATGATGGCAAGGATATTGGAGGGAGACAACGAACATCTTCGGAAAGCGGCGAACGCATCAAGCTGCCACAGCTTGTTGAATATCGCACCACATCCGGCACAATGTCAGGGACGATATGCGTTTTGCTGCCGAACGCGAAGGAGGGCGAATGCTGACCGGAACCTGCCATTGTGGCGCGGCCCACTGGACGTTGGAGGGCGATCCCGGCTCGATCACAGCCTGCAATTGCACGCTTTGCCGCCGCTATGGCGCGCTGTGGGCTTACGATTATGTGGACGAACGCATCCGCCTTGCGGGACCGATGAGTTCTTATACGCGCGCCGGAAAGGATGCGCCGTCGCTTGAGATTCTATTCTGTCCGACATGCGCCTGCGTTCTGGCCTGGCGTGGTTTGCGTTCCGGCGCCGCCGGTCGCACTCGAATCGCCGTCAATGTGAGGCTTGCGCCACCAGACACCGTCGCCGATCTGCCAATCGACCATTTCGATGGTCTCCATAAGTTCGAGGACCTGCCGCGCGATGGTCGCTGCGTGCGCGATATGTGGTTCTAGTTTTTAGAGGATTGGCCGCGAGACTCGACGTTCGACTGCCGGTGCCAAGAGACACGGTAAGCTAAACGCCAAATCGCAGCGTAAACAGACGACCGCCCGCTGGCAAACTGAGTCAAGCCGTTTAGATTTTGATTCAGGCGCTTTGCGCGCTGGCGGTGTGTCCCAGCGCCACGAAGACGGTGCGCACGATGCCGGCGGCATCCAGCCCGGCGTCGGCATACATCTTTTCGGGCTTGGCGTGATCCGTGAATGCGTCCGGCAACACAAGCGGGCGTACCTTCAGGCCGTTTTCCAGCAGCCCTTCATGGGCCAGGAATTGCAGCACATGGCTGGCGAAGCCGCCGACCGCGCCCTCTTCCACCGTTACCAGCACCTCGTGCGAGCGGGCCAGGCGCCGGATCAGGTCTTCGTCGAGCGGCTTGGCGAAACGAGCATCGGCGACCGTGGTGGAAAGTCCTGCCGCGCCGAGCTCCTCAGCGGCAGACAGGCAATCCTGCAGCCGCGTGCCGAAGGAAAGCAGCGCAACCTTGGTGCCCTCCCTGACGATACGGCCCTTGCCGATTTCAAGAACCGAGCCACGCTCCGGCATGTCGACGCCGACGCCGTTGCCGCGCGGGTAGCGGAAGGCAATGGGGCCGTCATCATAGCTTGCCGCCGTGCGCACCATGTGGCGCAGTTCCGCCTCGTCCGCCGCGGCCATGACGACGAAACCGGGCAGCGTCGCCAGAAAGGTCGTGTCGAAGGCGCCGCAATGGGTCGCCCCGTCGGCACCGACGAAGCCGGCGCGATCGATCGGAAAGCGCACGGGCAGTTTCTGGATCGCAACGTCGTGAACGACCTGGTCGTAAGCGCGCTGCAGGAAGGTCGAATAGATCGCAGCGAAAGGCTTGAAGCCTTCCGTGGCAAGGCCGGCGGCAAAGGTCACCGCGTGTTGCTCGGCGATGCCGACGTCGAAGGTCCTCGCCGGGAACGCCTCGCCGAACAGGTCAAGACCGGTGCCGCTCGGCATGGCGGCGGTGATGGCGACGATGCGGTCGTCCTCTCGGGCCTCCTGGATCAGGCTTTCGGCAAAGACCTTCGTGTAGCTCGGCGCGTTGGCCGGCGCTTTGGCCTGCGCGCCGGTGATGACGTCGAACTTGTTGACGCCGTGATATTTGTCGGCCGCCGCCTCAGCCGGTCCGTAGCCTTTGCCCTTCTGGGTCACGACGTGGATCAGCACCGGGCCGTCGGCATTGTCGCGAACGTTCTTCAGCACCGGGATCAGGTGCTCGAGATTGTGACCGTCGATCGGGCCGATGTGATAGAAACCCATTTCCTCGAACAATGTGCCGCCGGTGACGTAGCCGCGCGCATGTTCGACCGCCCGCTTGATGGCGCGATCGGCGCGTTCGCCGAGATAGGAAGTCAGCTTCTTGCCGAAATCGCGCAAGCCCAGATAGGCCTTGCCCGACGCGAGGCGGGCCAGATAGGCGCTCATCGCGCCGGTCGGCGGAGCAATCGACATGTCGTTGTCGTTGAGGATGACGATCAGACGGGCATCGAGCGCGCCGGCATTGTTCATTGCCTCGTAGGCCATGCCGGCCGACATGGCGCCGTCGCCGATGACGGCAATGACATTGTTGCGGCCATCGACGAGATCGCGCGCCATCGCCATGCCGAGCCCGGCGGAAATGGAGGTCGAGGAGTGGGCGGCGCCGAACGGATCATATTCGCTCTCGGCGCGCTGGGTGAAACCGGACAGGCCGCCCTCTTGCCGCAGCGTGCGGATGCGGTCGCGGCGGCCGGTCAGGATCTTGTGCGGATAGGCCTGGTGACCGACATCCCAGATCAGCCGGTCGTCGGGCGTGTTGAAGACATAGTGCAATGCGACCGTCAGTTCGACCACGCCAAGGCCAGCACCGAGATGTCCGCCGGTGTGGGACACAGCGTCGATCAACTCGGTGCGAAGCTCCGATGCCAACTGCGGCAGATCACCTTCGTCAAGCGTCCTGAGGTCGGCCGGGATGCGGACCTTGTCGAGAAGCGGCGTATGGAGCTTTGCGTTCACTGGTGGTAGGGCCTGCTTTTTATTCATCTGCGAAATAGGCCGCTGGCCCGCGAATGTAAATGCGTGTGAGTGACGCGGCGTAGATTCAAAGTGTTAGAGTGTCCTTTGCGCACCCAGAAGAACGCGCGGCGCGCTAATTGTCCGGCAGCGGAATGAACTCTTCTTCATCCCCAGGAACGATATCGAAGCGGCCTGTCTTCCACTCTTCTTTCGCCTGCTCGATGCGTTCCTTCGAAGATGACACGAAATTCCACCAGATGTAGCGCTTGGAGCCGAGTGAGGCACCGCCGAACAGCATAAAATGCGCTCCACCCTCCGAGGACACGACGATCTCTTCGCCGGGCCGGAATACCAGCAGCCGCTCCGCCGGAAAGCGGTCACCGGTGATCGAAACCTCGCCTTCCAACGTATAGATGGCGCGCTCCTCGGCATCGGCAGGGATTTTCACGCTGGCGCCGGGCGCCAGGCTGAGGTCGGCATAGAGCGTGTCCGAAGCGGTCGCGACCGGAGACTGAAGCCCGGAAAAGGCGCCGATGACGACGCGCCCGCTGACGCCTTCGGCGTCGATCTCGGGCAGATGCATGGCCGCCGTATTCTCGAAGATCGGATCGACCTCTTCCTTATCGTCGGGCAGCGCCAGCCATGTCTGCAGGCCGGAAACCGACATCGGCGCGCCGCGCAGTTCCTGTGGCGTGCGCTCGGAATGGACGATGCCGCGGCCGGCTGTCATCAGATTCACGTCGCCGGGCTGGATTACCATTTCGGTGCCGAGCGAATCGCGGTGCCGGATCTTGCCGTCGAACAGGTAAGTGACCGTCGACAGGCCGATATGCGGATGCGGACGGACATCGAGCGCCTGACCGGCCCGCAAAATGGCCGGACCCATGCGGTCGAAGAAGATGAAAGGCCCGACCAGCCGTCGCTTCGCGGTCGGCAGAGCACGGCGAACCTGGAAGCCTCCAATGTCCTTGGCGTTCGGAATGACCATCAATTCGATCTGGTCGCTGGCGAAGGCATCGCCAGCCTGCGGGTCATTTCCAGGGAAGAAACTCATGCGGTCTCCTCAGGCGAAGCGGAGTGCAGATTTGGCTTTCGCCTTGGCCGCCACCTCTTCGCGATTGCGCGGATACTGCGTCGTCTCGAGGCTGTCGAGCAATTCGCGCGCCGACGCGGCTATGGCCTCGACGGCGTGGTCGAACGCATGCTGGTTCTGTTTCGACGGCCGCGTCGTTCCGCTCAGCTTGCGGACAAACTGAAGGGCGGCGTCGCGGACCTCGTCATTGGTTGCCGGCGGATCGAAATTGAACAGGGTCTTGATGTTTCTGCACATTGTTCGCAATCTCCTCTCGTCCTGGAGCCGTTCAAACGGGATGAATTCTATCCTCAATCATCATCATGTCCAAAGCCGGTAAGGCGAACTCTTCTTTCGGGGCCGTGCCCTACTCCGCGTCCAGCGGCTCTGTTCCCACCGGCTTGCCGTCGCGTGAAAGCCTGATCTTCTCGACCTTGTCCTCGGCCGCCTTGAGCAGCCGATCGCAATGGACCTTCAGCGCCTCGCCGCGCTCATAGATGCGGATCGACTGGTCGAGCGGCACGTCGCCGCGCTCCAGATCATCGACGATTTTCTCCAGCGCGTCGAGCGCCTGCTCGAAGCTCATCGCCTTGACGTCTTCGTTGGTCTCACCAGCCATCGTCTATCCTTTCATCAGTCGCCCGACATGGGCGGCGACCGAAAATGCCAATCCCTGCAGATCGTAGCCGCCCTCGAGCAGGCTGACGAGCCGGTTGTCGCTGTAGCGGCCGGCACGCTGCATCAACTGGCCGGTCGCCCAGTCGAAGTCGTCCTCGGTCAGGTTGATCTCGGCCAGCGGATCGCGGTGGTGTGCGTCAAAGCCGGCGGAAATCACAATGAGGTCGGGCGCGAAATTGTCGAGCGCCGGCAAAATGCGCGACAGGAAAGCGTCACGGAAAACCTCGCTGCCGGTCTGCGGCGCCAGCGGCGCGTTGACGATGTTGCCGGCGCCGGTTTCGCTCACGGCCCCGGTCCCTGGGTAAAGCGGCATCTGGTGCGTCGAGCAATAGAGCACCGACGGATCGTCCCAGAAAATGTCCTGCGTGCCATTGCCGTGGTGCACGTCCCAGTCGACGATTGCGACGCGCTCGGCCTGGTGCTGCCTTTGCGCGTAGCGCGCCGCGATCGCCGCGGTGTTGAACAAGCAGAAGCCCATGGACGTCGTCTTTTCGGCATGGTGGCCGGGTGGCCGGGCGGCAACAAAGACATTGGCGGCGTTGCCCCGAAAGACATCGTCGACGGCAGCGTTGGCGGCACCGATCGCCGTCACGGCCGCCTGCCAGCTTTTCGGGCTGGCGGTGGTGTCGGCGTCGACGCGGGCGATACCGGTATCCGGTATCGCTGCGCGGACCCGCTCGACGAATTCCTGCGGATGTGCATAGAGGATGGTGGCCTCGTCACCTTCCGGCGCCTCGACACGATCAAGGGCCGCAAAGGCCTCGTCGTCGAGCACGCGTTCGATGGCGCGCAATCGGTCGGGCCGCTCCGGATGACCGGGCGGCGTTATGTGCTCGAGAAAGATCGGGTGGGTATAAAGCCTTGTGACCATGCCCCGATATAGGCGCGCCCGGCGGCTTTGACCATGTTTTGGAACCGCCAAAGGCAGACGTTCAACAGGGTTTAGATATCGGGTGCTGGTTAGGTCCAGCGCGAGCCGTCCTATTATGCCCCGACCCTCCCCCTCAGGGATGGCCCTCTTCTCCAATCTCAGCCAGTACCTGCGGACGGCCAGTCCTGCGGCCCTGTTTGAGCAGCCCCTCCAAAAGCATGTTGAATGCCTTCACCGCCTTTTTCGACGTCGCTTCGGGATTCTCCGAATTTGCGATCCACTGCGCGGCATGCAGCGAGGCGCCGCTGATCAACCTTGCTGCGGCTTCGGGATCAACGGTAACGGTGGTTCCCTCGTCCCTCAGCTTTTGAAGGTTCTCGCTCATCGAGCGGATGCATTCGTTCTGGCTCGGCCATTGTGAAGGATCGCCGAGAACCGCCGGTCCATCGCGAAGGACAATACGCTGGATCTCCGGTTCCAGCGCCATCTCGATATAGGCGGTGCATTCGTCGACAAAGCCCTGCCAGAGAGTGTCCGCCCTGGCCGAAACGATTTTCAGCCGGGCCAACATTTCCGCGTCGATCTCGGCGATAACCGCCTGGAGAAGGCCCTTCTTGTCGCCGAAGTGGTGATAAAGCGCGCCGCGCGTCAGCCCGGCCGATGCGGTGAAGTCGTCCATCGACGCCTCGGCATAGCCAACGGTGCCAAAGGCATGGCGCGCCGCCGCGACCAGTTTGGCGCGGGTCTCCGCGATCATCTCCTTGCGTGGTTTGTGCGCCATTCGCCCATTCCTTCACATACGTCTCGTATATCAATTGACATACGCCTCGTATGTCATTATTTGATTTGCATACGCCACGTATATAAGTGGTTCGGCCTCAAAAATCCAGGAGTGTTCTCATGCCCAATCCCTATCGCGAAATCTTCAAGGCAAAGGGAGCCAAGGGCTTCGCGGCAGCCGGCTTCGTTGCCCGGATGCCGATGGCCATGGCTCCGACCGGGATCGTCGCGATGCTGTCGCAGACGCATGGCGAGTACTGGCTGGCCGGCGCCGTCTCCGCAACATATGCGCTGGCCAATGCTTTTGCCGCGCCGCAGATATCGCGGCTGGTGGACCGCCTCGGCCAAGCGCGGATTGTGGTGCCCACCACTGTCATTTCCGTGCTCGCTTTTGTAGTGCTGATTGCGGCAGCCAATCAGGACTGGCCGATATGGACACTGTTCGTGTCAGCGCTGCTGGCCGCCGCAATGCCCAGCATCCCGGCAATGGTGCGCGCGCGCTGGACAGAGCTCTTCCGGGATCGCCCCGAGATGAACACCGCGTTTGCCTTCGAGTCGGCGGCCGACGAGCTGGTCTACATCGCCGGGGCATCGCTATCGGTGGGCCTGAGCGTCGCCCTTTTCCCAGAAGCGGGAATGTTGGCGAGCACATTGTTCCTCGCCTTCGGCTCGACAGCCTTCATCCTGCAGCGCTCGACCGAGCCGCGAGTGCGACCGGTCGACCAGGGCTCGAGCGGCTCGGCAATCCGCCTGCGGCCGGTCCAAATCATCACCTTGGCCCTGATCTTCATCGGCGCGACCTTCGCGACCACGGAGGTGAGCACCGTGGCGATCACCAAGGAGCTTGGCCAGCCGGGCGCTGCCAGCCTCGTTATCGGCGTCTACGCGCTCGGATCGTTCGTCGTCGGCATTATCATCGGCGCCCTGAACCTGAAAACACCGCTGCAAATTCAGCTTGCCATCGCGGTCGCCATCATCGCGCTCACCACGCTGCCGCTGCTTGTCGCAGACACGGTGCCTCTTCTGGCACTGGCCGTCTTCGTTAGCGGCGTGGCGATCTCGCCGACCTTCATCACGGCATTCGGCCTGATCGAGCGGCGCGTGCCGGAGGCAATGCTGACCGAGGGCATCACCTGGGTCATGACCGGCATAGGCATCGGCATGGCGCTTGGCTCC
>NZ_SUEO01000102.1:0-9662 GCF_004962925.1 Mesorhizobium sp.
CAATCGTGCCAATGTTCACATGAGGCTTTGTACGCTCGAATTTACCTTTTGCCATGTGATCTCTCCATTCCTGCTCGCCCGTGCGGGCTTTGAATTAAGTTAGCGCTGCAACCCGTTCGGGTTACGCGTATTTTTTCTGGACTTCCTGAGCGACTGCGGTCGGCACCGGCTCGTAGTGATCGAACTGCATCGTGTAGGCCGCGCGGCCCTGGCTCATCGAGCGCAAATTGTCGACGTATTTGAACATGTTGGCGAGCGGCACCATCGCGTTGATGACGACAGCCACACCACGGGCCTCCTGGCCCTGTATCTGGCCGCGGCGGCCATTCAAGTCGCCGATGACGCTGCCGACGTAGTCTTCCGGCGTCACCACTTCGACCTTCATGATCGGCTCGAGCAACTGCACACCAAGCCTGGGCGCCGCTTCACGGAAGCAGGCACGGCCAGCGATTTCGAAGGCCAGAACGCTGGAGTCCACATCGTGGTAGGCACCATCGATCAGCGTCGCCTTGACGCCGATCATCGGGAAGCCGGCGAACGGGCCCGACGTCATGACGCTGTTGATGCCCTTTTCGACACCAGGGATGTATTCCTTCGGCACAGCGCCGCCGACGATCTTGGTTTCGAACTGGAATTCGCTGCTTTCCGGATTCGGCTCGAAGAGGATCTTGACGCGGGCGAACTGACCGGTACCGCCGGTCTGCTTCTTATGCGTGTAGTCCTGTTCTTGGCTGCGGGTAATCGTCTCGCGATAGGCCACCTGCGGCGCGCCGACATTGGCCTCGACCTTGAACTCGCGACGCATGCGGTCGACGATGATGTCGAGGTGAAGCTCGCCCATGCCGGAAATGATCGTCTGGCCGCTTTCCTCGTCGGTCTTGACGCGGAAGGACGGATCCTCGGCGGCCAGGCGGTGAAGGGCGAGGCCCATCTTTTCCTGGTCGTTCTTGGTCTTCGGCTCAATGGCGATCTGGATGACCGGATCGGGGAATTCCATGCGCTCGAGGATGACTGGATGCAGCGGGTCACTGAGCGTGTCGCCGGTGGTCGTGTCCTTGAGGCCGGCCAGTGCGACGATGTCGCCGGCGAAAGCCTCTTCTACGTCGGCGCGCGAGTTCGCATGCATCTGCAGCATGCGGCCAATGCGCTCTTTCTTGCCCTTGACCGTGTTGTCGACCGAGATGCCCTTGGTGAGCTTGCCCGAATAGATGCGGGCAAAGGTGAGCGAGCCGACGAACGGGTCGTTCATGATCTTGAAGGCGAGCATCGACAGCGGCTCGTTGTCGTCGGCATGACGCTCGATCTCGGCATCGGTCTTGGCGTCGACGCCCTTGATGGCCGGAACATCGACCGGCGACGGCAGATATTCGACGACGGCGTCGAGCAGCGGCTGCACGCCCTTGTTCTTGAAGGCCGAGCCACAGAACATCGGATAGAACTTTACCGCGATGGTGCCCTTGCGGATCAGCGCGCGGATCTCGTCATTGCTCGGCATCTTGCCTTCGAGGTAATTCTCAAGCGCCGTCTCGTCCATTTCGACGGCGGCCTCGATCATCTTCTCACGGTATTCTTCGGCACGAGCCTTGAGGTCGGCAGGGATCTCGACGACGTCCCAGGCGGCGCCCAGCGTCTCGTCGCGCCAGACCAGCGCGTTCATCTCGACCAAGTCGACGACGCCCTTGAACTCGGTCTCAGCGCCGATTGGCAGCTGCATGACGACGGCATGCGCACCGAGGCGCGAACCGATCATCTCGACCGAGCGGTAAAAATCAGCGCCGATCTTGTCCATCTTGTTGCAGAAGATCATGCGCGGCACGCGGTACTTGTCGGCCTGGCGCCAGACGGTTTCCGTCTGCGGCTCGACACCGGCATTGGCGTCGAGCAGCGCAATAGCGCCGTCGAGCACGCGCAGCGAACGCTCGACCTCGATGGTGAAGTCGACGTGGCCGGGGGTGTCGATGATGTTGAAGCGATGCATCTTGCCGTCACGAGCCTTCCAGAAGGTCGTGGTCGCGGCCGACGTGATGGTGATGCCGCGCTCCTGCTCCTGCTCCATCCAATCCATGGTGGCAGCGCCGTCATGGACTTCGCCGATCTTGTGCGACTTGCCCGTGTAGTAGAGGACGCGCTCGGTGGTCGTCGTCTTACCGGCGTCGATATGCGCCATGATACCGAAATTGCGGTAGTCTTCGATTTTATATTCACGGGCCATGGTAGGTGCCTCTTCAGTCTCGTTCGCGCTTTACCAGCGGTAGTGCGCGAAGGCGCGGTTGGCTTCTGCCATCTTGTGGGTGTCTTCACGCTTCTTGACGGCGGTGCCGCGGTTGTTGGCCGCGTCCATCAGCTCGCCGGAAAGGCGGTCGACCATCGTGGTCTCGTTGCGATTGCGAGCGGCGGCGATCAGCCAGCGAATGGCCAACGCCTGACGGCGCTCGGGGCGCACGTCGACCGGAACCTGGTAGGTGGCGCCACCGACGCGGCGCGAACGCACTTCCACATGCGGCGCGACATTGTCGAGCGCCTGATGGAAGACGGTGACCGGCTCCTGCTTGGTCTTGGACTGGACCTGGTCGAGCGCGCCGTAGACGATGGTCTCGGCAACCGACTTCTTGCCGTCATACATGACGGCGTTCATGAACTTGGTGACGATCAGATCGCCGAACTTCGGGTCCGGGTTGATCTCACGCTTTTCTGCACTGTGACGACGGGACATTTTTTCTCTGCCTCAATTCTGCGTGGTGGCCTGGATCCCGGATCGTCGCCTGGCGCCGTCCGGGATGACCTTGGCTACGCTTCGGTCACTTCGGACGCTTGGCGCCGTACTTCGAACGGCGCTGCTTGCGGTTCTTCACACCCTGCGTGTCGAGCACGCCGCGGATGATATGGTAGCGGACGCCTGGAAGATCCTTGACGCGGCCGCCGCGGATCATCACCACGGAGTGCTCCTGAAGGTTGTGGCCTTCGCCGGGGATGTAACCGATCACTTCAAAACCATTGGTCAGGCGGATCTTGGCCACCTTGCGCAGCGCCGAGTTCGGCTTCTTCGGCGTCGTTGTATAGACGCGCGTGCAGACGCCCCGCTTCTGCGGGTTCTGCTGCATGGCCGGGACCTTGTTGCGCTTCACCGGCGCAATGCGCGGCTTGCGGATCAGCTGGTTGACGGTAGGCATTAAACCCTCTTGTCTCTCAATTCCGTGTCTCGCCCGGTCAGGGCCGCTCAAAGCGTCATTTCCATACGCAAATTCGGGCCACAAACCGCGCCTCGCGGTCTTGCCCGAACAAATGGCAGAGGAAGCGGAAGCCGCTTCATGCACGCCGGAAATGTCTTTTCGCTCGTAAAACGAACCCTGTTTGAGGCAAACTCCAAAGCGTGTCGCTTCGGAAGGGAGAGCCTCACATCGGTTCTGACTGGCCGGCTTCTACTCGCAAGCCTGTTGCCCGTCAACCCCGGAGCACCAAATATTACGCTGAAACCGAGGCTTGGCAGCCATGCGAAAAGCGCATGTAATTTTCTTTCGTCATTTTGCAAGAGGAAGGAAGAAAGTGACCGGCTTTCGGCTGTTGCACGGCCATGCTTCATGCGAAAAAGGAGGCATGAACAGCGCAAATCCCCTCGCCCGGAGGAATCAGCCCGTGAACGACAATGATGAGCGCCCGGTCACCATCATCACCGGCCGGGCATGGAAAAGGAAGGACGGCAAGCCGGAAGGCGTCCACCTCATGTTGGTCGCGCCCGACGACGATTCGGCGGTGCGCCGGGCGCTCGAATCACTCGCGGCCGAAGGCTACGCCGAGGCGGAGCTCGACCAGATCGGCGACCTCGACGGCGTGCCCGACGAAGAGCCGCATTTGTCGGCCTATCAGGGCGCGCTCGAAGGTGAAGTGTCGATCGTCACCTTCGACGTGCCAGCCTGAGGCAGGGCCGATCTGAAACAGGGCCAGACCGAATCGGGCGCCATCCCGGCAGGCCGCCGGCAGCCTCGCGCGGCTTGCGGGGCATCGGTTCTCTGCTAAGAAGCAATCGCTGCCAGAGCAGTGCATTTCCCAATCCGCGGAGCCTCCCATGTCCTCGAACAGTAACCCCATCAAGCTCGGCATCGTCGGGGTGGGAAAGATCGTCCGCGACCAGCACCTGCCGGCCTTGGCAAAGGACCAGACCTATCGTCTCGCCGCTGCCGCCAGCCGGCACGGCAAGGTGGACGGCATCCCGAATTTTCCAACCATCGAGGCGATGCTCGACGCGGTGCCGGAGCTTGAGGCGGTATCACTCTGCATGCCGCCGCAGTTCCGCTACGACGCCGCGCAAACAGCGCTGGCAGCGAAAAAGCATGTCTTCCTGGAAAAGTCGCCTGGCGCCACGGTCAGCGAAGTCGAGGATTTGAAGGCGCTGGCGGCGGCAAACGGCGTCTCGCTGTTCGCCAGCTGGCATTCGCGCTATGCGCCGGCGGTGGGAGCGGCGCGTGGATTTCTCGGTTCGACCCAGATCAGATCGGCTGCCATCAACTGGAAGGAAGACGTGCGCCGCTGGCACCCGAACCAGGATTGGATCTGGGCCCCAGGCGGCTTCGGTGTGTTCGATCCCGGCATCAACGCGCTGTCGATCGCGACCCACATATTGCCGGCAATGTTCATCACTTCGGCAATTCTCGATTTTCCCGAAAACCGCGCAGCCCCGATCGCCGCACACATCGCCTTCCGTACCTCTGATGGATTGCCGGTGGCGATGGAACTCGACTGGCGCCAGACCGGCCCGCAAAGCTGGGACATCCTGGCCGAGACTGACAAGGGCGCGATGGTGCTTTCGGGCGGCGGGTCAAAACTCGCGGTCGACGGCCGCGTCGTTCACGACGAGCCGGAAGCGGAATACCCGATGCTTTACAAGCGTTTCGCCGAGATCGTGCGCGCCGGCGTTTCCGATGTCGATCTCACCCCGCTGCAGCATGTCGCCGACGCCTTCATGCTCGGCAAGCGCAATGTGGTGGAAGCGTTTTACGACTGAACGATACAGGGTTATGAGCGACTTCGCCCGGATCCTATAACCTGCAATCGACGCGCTGCCCCTCATCGCCCTGCCGGGCACTTCTCCCCGTATAGTGACGGGGAGAAGGACGCCGTCATCAAAGATTTCGCCAATCGCTTGCGGCAAGAGCGCCATGGTTGCGGCCAGCCCCTTCCCCCCGTCACTATACGGGGAGAAGATGCCGGCAGGCAGATGAGGGGCGGCGCCGGACGATCGAAATAGGGCACCACATTTGGTGCCGGCTCTCACTCCATCGACACGGCGTAAGATCGCAACACCAACGCAACAAACAAAAAAAGCCGCCGGGTTGCCCCGACGGCTTTGTTGCCTGAGATCTGTGCCGCCGCGCTTACTGCGCGGCGTTGACCATGTCGGTCAGCATCGGATCGGCGACCTCGACGCCTGACGCCTTGCGGCGCTCGTCGATGATCAGCTCGTCACGCGACGTAGCGATGCGCCGGATCTGGCTCATCGTGCCGCCGGTACCGGCCGGGATCAGCCGGCCGACGATGACGTTTTCCTTCAGCCCCTGCAGCATGTCGGTCTTGCCGGCAACCGCCGCTTCGGTCAGCACCCTGGTCGTCTCCTGGAAGGAGGCGGCCGAGATGAAGGATGGCGTTTGCAGCGAGGCCTTGGTGATGCCCAGGAGCACCGGCTGGCCTTCGGCCGGCTTCTTGCCGTCCTCGACCAGGCGCTCGTTGACCTCTTCCAGCTCGATCACGTCAACGTGGTCGCCCGGAATGTAGGTCGAGTCGCCCTGGACGGTGATCTCGACCTTCTGCAGCATCTGGCGAACGATCACCTCGATGTGCTTGTCGTTGATCGACACGCCCTGCAGGCGATAAACCTCCTGGATCTCGTTGACGAGGTAGGACGCAAGCGCCTCCACGCCCTTGATCGCCAGGATATCGTGCGGCGCCGGATTGCCGTCGAGGATATAGTCGCCCTTCTCGATGACGTCGCCGTCCTGGAGATGGAACGGCTTGCCCTTCGGGATCAGGTATTCGACCGGCTCAAGCGTCGAGTCATGCGGCTCGATGATGATGCGGCGCTTGTTCTTGTAGTCGCGGCCGAAGCGGATCGTGCCGTCGATCTCGGCGATGATGGCGTGATCCTTCGGACGGCGTGCCTCGAACAGTTCGGCAACACGCGGCAGACCGCCGGTGATGTCCTTGGTCTTGGCGCTTTCCATCGGGATACGCGCCAGCACGTCGCCGGGGCGAACCTGCGCACCCGGCTCGACCGAAAGAATGGCCTCGACCGAGAGCAGGAAGCGGGCGTCGCCGCCCTTCGACAGTTTGCCGACCTTGCCCTTGGCATCCTGGACGACGATCGCCGGCTTGAGGTCGTTGCCGCGTGGCGTTGAACGCCAGTCGATGACCTCGCGCTTGGTGATACCCGTCGATTCGTCGGCCGTCTCCTGGACGGAAATGCCGTCGACCAGATCCTCGAACGCCACCTTGCCCTCGATCTCGGTGAGGATCGGGCGGGTATAGGGATCCCACTCGGCAACGCGCTGGCCGCGCTTCACCTTGTCGCCATCGTCCACGAAGATGCGCGAACCATAGGTGAGGCGGTGCGTGGCACGCTCCTTGCCGGCTTCGTCGAGGATCAGCACCGCCATGTTGCGGCCCATGACCATCTGCTGGCCATCGGAGTTGCGCACCACGTTGCGGTTGCGGATCTCGACCTTGCCCTCATACGAGGCTTCAAGGAACGAGCTATCCACCACCTGCGCCGTACCGCCCATGTGGAAGGTACGCATGGTGAGCTGGGTGCCCGGCTCGCCGATCGACTGCGCGGCGATGACGCCGACAGCCTCGCCCTGGTTGACCGGGGTGCCGCGGGCCAGATCGCGTCCGTAGCAGACCGCGCAGACACCGACCCTGACGTCGCAGGTCAGCGCCGAGCGGATGCGGACCGACTGGACGCCAGCCTTTTCGATCTCTTCCACGTCGCGTTCGTCCATCAGCGTTCCGGCCTTGACCAGAACCTCACCCGTGACCGGATGCGTGATGTCGTCGAGCGACGTGCGGCCGAGAACGCGCTGGCCGACGGAAGCGACGACTTGGCCGGCATCGACGATCGGCTGCATGGTGAGGCCCTTGTCGGTGCCGCAGTCGACGGAGTTGACGATGCAGTCCTGCGCCACGTCGACAAGACGACGGGTGAGGTAACCCGAGTTCGCCGTCTTCAAGGCGGTGTCGGCCAGACCCTTGCGGGCGCCGTGGGTCGAGTTGAAGTACTCGAGCACGGTCAGGCCTTCCTTGAAGTTCGAGATGATCGGCGTCTCGATGATCTCACCGCTAGGCTTGGCCATCAGGCCGCGCATACCGGCAAGCTGGCGCATCTGGGTGGGCGAGCCGCGCGCACCGGAGTGCGACATCATGTAGATCGAGTTCATCGGCTTTTGACGGCCATTGTCCTCGAACTCGACCGCCTTGATGCGGGCCATCATCTCGTCCGCGACCTTTTCCGAGCACTTAGCCCAGGCGTCGACGACCTTGTTGTACTTCTCGCCCTGCGTGATCAGACCGTCATTGTACTGCTGCTCGTATTCCTTGGCCAAAGCCTCGGTGTCTGAAACCAGCTTGATCTTGGCATCCGGGATCAGCATGTCGTCCTTGCCGAACGAAATGCCGGCGCGGCAGGCGTGGCTGAAGCCGAGGGCCATGATGCGGTCGCAGAAAATGACCGTCTCCTTCTGACCGCAATGGCGGTAGACGGTGTCGATCATCTTGGAGATGTTCTTCTTGGTCATCTCCTGGTTGGCGGTCTCGTAAGGCACGTTGACGTTCTTCGGCAGAAGCTCGCCAATGATCATGCGGCCGGGCGTGGTGTCATAGATCTTCGACACGACATTGCCTTCGGCATCGACCGAGCGGAAGCGGCCCTTGATCTTGGCGTGCAGCGTCACCGCCTTGGTCTCGAGCGCGTGCTGGAGTTCGCCCATGTCGGCAAACACCATGCCCTCGCCCGGCTCGTTCTGGTTGACGATCGAGAGATAGTAAAGACCCAGAACCATGTCCTGCGACGGCACGATGATCGGGGCGCCGGAAGCCGGGTGCAGGATGTTGTTGGTCGACATCATCAGCACGCGGGCTTCAAGCTGTGCTTCCAGCGACAGCGGCACGTGAACCGCCATCTGGTCGCCGTCGAAGTCGGCGTTGAAGGCCGTGCAGACCAGCGGGTGAAGCTGGATCGCCTTGCCTTCGATCAGGATCGGCTCGAATGCCTGGATGCCGAGGCGGTGCAGCGTCGGCGCACGGTTCAGAAGCACCGGATGCTCGCGGATGACCTCGTCGAGGATATCCCAGACCTCCGGGCGCTCCTTCTCGACCAGCTTCTTCGCCTGCTTGACGGTCGAGGAATAACCCTTGGCGTCGAGGCGGGCGTAGATGAAGGGCTTGAACAGTTCGAGCGCCATCTTCTTCGGCAGGCCGCACTGGTGCAGCTTGAGCTCCGGGCCGGTCACGATGACCGAGCGGCCGGAATAGTCGACGCGCTTGCCGAGCAGGTTCTGACGGAACCGGCCCTGCTTGCCCTTGAGCATGTCGGACAGCGACTTCAGCGGACGCTTGTTGGCGCCGGTGATGACGCGGCCGCGACGGCCGTTGTCGAACAGCGCGTCGACGGCTTCCTGCAGCATGCGCTTTTCATTGCGCACGATGATGCCGGGCGCGCGCAGCTCGATCAGCCGCTTCAGGCGGTTGTTGCGGTTGATGACGCGGCGATAGAGATCGTTGAGATCGGACGTGGCAAAACGGCCGCCGTCCAGCGGGACAAGCGGGCGCAGGTCCGGCGGGATCACCGGAACCACCTTCATGATCATCCATTCCGGACGGTTGCCGGACTCCATGAAGTTCTCGACGACCTTGAGCCGCTTCAGATACTTCTTCTGCTTCAGCTCGGACGTGGTCGAGGCCAGCTCCGAGCGCAGGTCGCCGGCGATCTTCTCCAGGTCCATGCCGGCCAGGAGGTCGTGAATGGCCTCGGCGCCGATCATGGCGGTGAAGCTATCCTCGCCATATTCGTCGACGGCCATCATGTACTCTTCCTCGCTGAGGAGCTGGTGCTCCTTCAACGCGGTGAGGCCGGGCTCGGTGACGATGTAGTTCTCGAAGTAGAGAACGCGCTCGATATCCTTCAGCGTCATGTCGAGCAGCGTGCCGATACGCGACGGCAGCGACTTCAGGAACCAGATATGGGCGACGGGCGCAGCCAGCTCGATATGGCCCATGCGCTCGCGACGGACGCGCGACAGCGTGACTTCGACGCCGCACTTCTCGCAGATGACGCCCTTGTACTTCATGCGCTTGTACTTGCCGCACAGGCATTCGTAGTCCTTGATCGGACCGAAAATGCGCGCGCAGAACAGGCCGTCGCGCTCCGGCTTGAAGGTGCGGTAGTTGATGGTCTCCGGCTTCTTGATCTCGCCGAACGACCAGGACAGAATCTTCTCAGGGCTGGCGAGCGAGATCCGGATGGAATCGAACACCTGCGCAGGCGCCTGGGGATTGAAGAGATTCATGACCTCTTGGTTCATGCCGTTCTCCTTTTCGGGGTCCTCGAAAACCCCTTGCATCTAGCGCGGGCCAAACGCCCGCCGACTTGGTCGGCCACCGGCCGAAGAATTTGGTGC
>NZ_SUEO01000102.1:9672-13254 GCF_004962925.1 Mesorhizobium sp.
CGTCCGGTCGCGGGAGCTGCGACCGGACGTCTTGCTCACTCGGCCGCGTCGGGCAGCCGGACCGGGTTGCCGTCCAGCTTGGTGTTCTCCAGCTCGACATTGAGGCCCAGAGACCGCATTTCCTTGACGAGAACATTGAAGCTCTCGGGAATGCCGGCCTCGAACGTGTCGTCGCCTCTGACGATCGCCTCGTAGACCTTGGTGCGGCCGGCGACGTCATCCGACTTCACCGTCAGCATCTCCTGCAGCGTGTAGGCGGCGCCGTACGCTTCGAGCGCCCAGACCTCCATCTCGCCGAAGCGCTGGCCACCGAACTGCGCCTTGCCGCCCAGCGGCTGCTGGGTAACGAGCGAGTACGGCCCGATCGAACGCGCGTGGATCTTGTCGTCCACAAGATGGTGAAGCTTGAGCATATATATGTAGCCCATCGTCACTTTGCGATCGAACGGCTCGCCGGTGCGTCCGTCATAGAGCTGCGACTGACCGCTGGTATGCAGGCCCGCCTGCTCCAGCATGATGTTGATGTCGGCCTCGTGCGCACCGTCGAACACCGGTGTCGCGATGGAGACGCCGCGGCGCATCTGCTCGCTGAGGCGAACGATACTCTCGTCGTCATAGTCGCGGATCGGCTCGTTGCGGTCGTTGGACGGCATGAAGCTCTCGAGCGTCTTGCGCAGCGGCTTGATGTCGCCGGCCGTCTTATAGGCATCGATCAGATCGCCGATCTTCCTGCCCATTCCGGCGCAAGCCCAGCCCAGATGCGTCTCCAGGATCTGGCCGACATTCATGCGGCTCGGCACACCCAGCGGGTTGAGCACGATATCTGCATGCGTGCCGTCCTCGAGGAACGGCATGTCCTCGACCGGAACGATCCGCGACACGACACCCTTGTTGCCGTGCCGGCCGGCCATCTTGTCGCCGGGCTGCATCTTGCGCTTCACGGCCACGAAGACCTTGACCATCTTCATGACGCCGGGAGGCATCTCGTCGCCGCGCTGGACCTTCTCGACCTTGTCCATGAAGCGCTGTTCGAGCGCCTTCTTGGAATCGTCGTACTGGCCACGCAGGGCTTCCAGTTCGCTCTGGAGCTTTTCGTTCTCCACCGCAAACTGCCACCACTGCGAACGCGGATACTCGTCGAGCGTGTCCTTCGACAGCTTCGAGCCTTTCTTGAAGCCCTTCGGCCCGGCAATCGCTTCCTTGCCGACGAGAACGTCGGAAAGGCGCGAATAGACGTTGCGGTCGAGGATCGCCTGCTCGTCGTCGCGGTCCTTGGCGAGGCGTTCGATCTCCTCGCGTTCGATCGCCATGGCGCGCTCGTCCTTCTCCACGCCGTGGCGGTTGAAGACGCGCACTTCGACGACGGTGCCGAAAGTGCCCGGAGGCATGCGCATAGAGGTGTCACGCACGTCCGATGCCTTTTCACCGAAGATGGCGCGCAGAAGCTTTTCTTCCGGCGTCATCGGGCTTTCGCCCTTCGGCGTGATCTTGCCGACCAGGATGTCGCCCGGCTGCACTTCCGCACCGATGTAGACGATGCCGGCCTCGTCGAGGTTCTTCAGCGCTTCTTCCGAGACGTTGGGAATGTCGCGCGTGATTTCCTCCGGCCCGAGCTTGGTATCGCGCGCCATGACCTCGAACTCCTCGATGTGGATCGAGGTGAAGACGTCATCGGCGACGATGCGCTCGGACAAGAGGATCGAGTCCTCGTAGTTGTAGCCGTTCCACGGCATGAACGCGACCAGCACGTTGCGGCCGAGCGCCAGATCGCCGAGCTCGGTCGACGGACCGTCGGCGATGATGTCGCCCTTGTTGACCCGGTCACCCATACGCACCAGCGGACGCTGGTTGATGCAGGTGTTCTGGTTCGAACGCTGGAACTTCATCAGCCGGTAGATGTCGACGCCCGACTTGCCGGGATCGAGATCTTCCGTGGCGCGGATGACGATACGCGTTGCGTCCACCTGGTCGACGATGCCGCCGCGGCGGGCGCCGATGGCGGCGCCCGAGTCACGGGCGACGATCGGCTCCATGCCGGTGCCGACAAACGGCGCTTCGGCGCGCACCAGCGGCACGGCCTGACGCTGCATGTTCGAGCCCATCAGGGCGCGGTTGGCGTCGTCGTTCTCGAGGAACGGGATCAGGGCCGCGGCCACCGACACCATCTGCTTCGGCGACACGTCCATCAGATCGACGTTTTCGCGCGGCGCCATCATCACTTCGCCGGCGTTGCGGCAAATGACGAATTCGTCGACGAAACCGCCATTCTTGTCGAGCTCGGCATTGGCCTGCGCGACATGGTGCTTAGCCTCTTCCATCGCCGACAGGTAGACGACCTCATTGGTCAGCTTGCCGTTGACGATCTTGCGATACGGGCTCTCGATGAAGCCGTACTTGTTGACGCGTGCAAAGGTGGCCAGCGAGTTGATCAGACCGATATTCGGGCCTTCCGGCGTCTCGATCGGGCAGATGCGGCCGTAATGCGTCGGGTGCACGTCGCGCACCTCGAAACCGGCGCGCTCGCGGGTCAGACCACCAGGTCCAAGCGCCGAGAGACGGCGCTTGTGGGTGATCTCCGACAGCGGGTTGGTCTGGTCCATGAACTGCGACAGCTGCGAGGAACCGAAGAACTCGCGCACCGCCGCAGCCGCCGGCTTGGCGTTGATCAGGTCCTGCGGCATCACCGTATCGATCTCGATCGAGGACATGCGTTCCTTGATCGCGCGCTCCATGCGCAGCAGGCCGACACGGTACTGGTTCTCCATCAGCTCGCCGACCGAGCGTACGCGGCGATTGCCGAGATTGTCGATGTCGTCGATCTCGCCCTTGCCGTCGCGCAGTTCGACCAGCGTCTTGACCACGGCCAGGATGTCGTCCTTGCGCAGCACGCGCACGGTGTCCTCGGCCTTGAGCTCGAGGCGCATGTTCATCTTGACGCGGCCGACGGCCGACAGATCATAGCGCTCGCTGTCGAAGAACAGCGAGTTGAACATGGCTTCGGCGGTCTCGAGCGTCGGCGGCTCGCCGGGGCGCATGACGCGGTAGATGTCGAACAGCGCGTCCTGGCGGCTCTCGTTCTTGTCGACGTTGAGCGTGTTGCGGATATAGGCGCCGACATTGACGTGATCGATGTCGAGAACCTTGATCTCGTCATCACCGGCGCTGAGAAGCACCTTCAGCGTCTTTTCGTCGATTTCGTCGCCAGCTTCGAGGAAAATCTCGCCGGTGGCATAGTTGACGATGTCCTCGGCAAGGTAGTTGCCGAGCAGATCCTCGTCGGTTGCCTTGATCGCCTTGAGACCTTTTTCGCCAAGCGCCCTGGCCTGGCGGGCAGTGATCTTCTTGCCGGCCTCGACGACGACCTCGTTGGTGTCTGCATCGACCAGGTCGCCAACGGCCTTGAGGCCGCGGAAACGCTCGACGTTGAACGGGATGCGCCAGTGGTCGCCGGCGCGCTTGTAGGTGATCTTGTTGTAGAAGGTCGACAGGATCTCCTCGCCGTCCATGCCGAGCGCCATCAACAGCGACGACACCGGAATCTTGCGGCGGCGGTCGATGCGGGCGTGCACGACGTCCTTCGAG
>NZ_SUEO01000102.1:13264-14072 GCF_004962925.1 Mesorhizobium sp.
CTCGATGTCGAGCCACGAGCCGCGATAGGGGATGACGCGCGCGGCAAACAGCAGCTTGCCGGACGAGTGCGACTTGCCCTTGTCATGGTCGAAGAAGACGCCCGGCGAACGGTGCATCTGCGAGACGATGACACGCTCGGTGCCGTTGACGATGAAGGTGCCGTTCAAGGTCATGAGCGGCATGTCGCCCATGTAGACGTCCTGCTCCTTGATGTCCTTGATCGACTTGGCGCCGGTATCCTCGTCGATATCGAACACGATCAGGCGCAGCGTCACCTTGAGTGGCGCGGCATAGGTCAGGTCGCGCTGACGGCATTCGTCAACGTCGAATTTCGGTCCTTCGAACTCGTACTTCACGAATTCCAGCATCGAGGAGCCGGAAAAGTCGGAGATCGGGAAGACCGACCTGAAAACCGCCTGCAGTCCCTCGTCAGGACGCCCGCCCTTGGGCTCCTCCACCATCAGGAACTGGTCATAGGATGCCTTTTGAACCTCGATCAGGTTCGGCATCTCCGCAACTTCCGGGATCTTTCCGAAGAATTTGCGTACGCGTCTGCGGCCATTGAAAGTTTGTGTCTGGGCCATCGTCGCTCCTTAGCTCGATTCTCGGGGCGAGCCTCGCCGCGGCTCGCCTTGCATTCTCGGCCACCTCGGCGGCGACCTTTAATTTGTTCACCCGCCACCTGTCGGTGGCCGGCCAAAACGGGAGAAAACCCGTTTCCTGAAGGCCGGTTTACGGCCCTCAGGAAAGAGGTTTTCGTACTCTTCGCGTTACGCAGCCTCCCTTCGCACCAAGGGAGTGGCGGAC
>NZ_SUEO01000102.1:14082-18580 GCF_004962925.1 Mesorhizobium sp.
CCGATATCAAACGCTTACTTCAGTTCGACCTTGGCGCCGGCTGCTTCCAGCTGGGCCTTGAACTTGTCCGCGTCGGCCTTGGAAACAGCTTCCTTGACCGGCTTCGGAGCCGCCTCGACCAGGTCCTTGGCTTCCTTGAGGCCAAGACCGGTGATGGCGCGAACTTCCTTGATGACGTTGATCTTCTGAGCGCCCGCCTCGGTGAGGACGACGTCGAATTCCGTCTTTTCCTCGACCGGAGCAGCTGCGGCCGCAGCACCGCCAGCGGCGGCAACCGCCACCGGAGCAGCTGCGGAAACGCCCCACTTTTCTTCCAGAAGCTTCGACAGCTCGGCCGCCTCAAGGACGGTCAGCTTCGAAAGGTCGTCTACGATCTTTGCCAGATCAGCCATTGCAATATTCCTTCATAAGGTTCGAACGTGTGTTTGTGATAGCGAGGAACGGCCTCATGCCGCCTCGTCCTTCCGGGCGTAAGCGCCGATGACACGCGCGACCGAAGCCGCAGGCGCATTGACGATCTGGGCGATCCGGGTTGCCGGCGTGGCGATCATGCCAACCAGCCTGCCGCGCAGCTCATCGAGCGACGGAAGTGTGGCGAGTGCCTTCACACCGTCGGCGTTGAGCGAGGTTGTGCCCATTGCGCCACCGAGAATGACAAGCTTGTCATTTCCCTTGGCGAAGTCGGACGCGACCTTCGGCGCCGCAATCGGATCCTCCGAATAGGCGATCAGCGTCTGTCCCTTGAACAGGTCGATGATCGATGCGGAGTCCGTGCCCTGAAGAGCGATTTTGGCGAGACGGTTCTTCGCGACTTTGACGGTGCCACCGGCGACACGCATTTTCGACCGAAGGTCGTTCATTTGCGCGACGGTGATACCGGCGTAGTGGGCCACGACGACTGAACCAGCGCCCGAAAACGCTTCATTCAGGCCCGTGACGAGTTCGCGTTTTTCCGCTCTGTCCACTGCCTATCTCCAGTTGACCCCTGCCCTTTTCACGAGGACAGGCGTCGGGTTGCCTTTTGCCGGCCGGGCCATCCAGTAACGGATCTCCCGAACGACGCTCGAGGATCCTGCCCCCTTTCGCCACACCAGCCGGCAAGCCGAATGGTGCGCAGACAAAAGGCAAACACGGTTCGAACCTTTCATTGGAGCAGTCGCTCCGTTGTCCGGTCTTCACCCGTCTCATGCAGGCCCACATGAATTAAGGCCCCCTTGAACTAAGGCTTGGGGCCGCCCGCAATCTCGGACAGGATGTCCGGAAGCCTTCCGACTTCCGGTACCGGGCCGCCAAGATAAATCGGAGGCCCGGAATTCTGTTGCGGAGCGGCCCTTTAGCGGCCGATCCAAATAGGTCGTATCAGGACGCTGCCAGCGTCGAGACGTCGAGCTTGAGGCCCGGGCCCATCGTCGAGGTGACCGACACCTTCTTGACGTAGTTGCCCTTGGCGCCAGCCGGCTTGGCCCTGTTCACCGCGTCAGCGAAGGCGCGGACGTTCTCTTCCAGCGCCTTGACGTCGAACGAGATCTTGCCAACGCCGCCATGCACGATGCCGGCCTTCTCGACGCGGAACTCAACGGCGCCGCCCTTCGACGCCTTGACGGCGGCGGTAACGTCGGTGGTGACGGTGCCGACCTTCGGGTTCGGCATCATGCCGCGCGGGCCGAGCACCTTGCCCAGACGGCCGACCAGCGGCATCATGTCCGGCGTGGCGATGCAGCGATCGAAGTCGATCGTGCCCTTCTGGACGATGTCGACCAGATCCTCGGCGCCAACGATATCGGCGCCGGCCGCCTTGGCTTCCTCGGCCTTGTCGCCACGCGCGAAAACGGCGACGCGGACGGTACGGCCGGTGCCGTTCGGCAAATTGACCACGCCACGGACCATCTGGTCGGCATGGCGCGGGTCAACACCCAGGTTCATCGCGACTTCAACGGTCTCGTCGAACTTCACCGACGACCGGTCCTTGAGCAGCTTCAACGCATCACCCAAGGCGTAGGCCTTGTTGGGATCGATGCCTTCACGGGTCTTCGATACACGCTTTGCAATCTTTGCCATGATCTCAGCCCACCACTTCCAGACCCATCGAGCGGGCGGAGCCTTCGACCATGCGCATGGCCCCCTCGATATCGGTTGCGTTCAGATCCTTCATCTTCTGCTCGGCGATGGCGCGCACCTTGTCGCGGCCGATCGTGCCGGCCTTGACCTTGCCCGGCTCCTTCGAGCCCGACTTCAGGTTTGCGGCCTTCTTCAGGAAGTAGCTCACCGGCGGCGTCTTCATGACGAAGGTGAACGACTTGTCCTGGTAGTAGGTGATGACGACCGGAACCGGCGATCCCTTTTCCATTTCCTGGGTCTGCGCGTTAAACGCCTTGCAGAACTCCATGATGTTGATGCCGCGCTGACCAAGCGCCGGTCCGATCGGGGGCGACGGCGTAGCCGAACCCGCGGAAACCTGGAGCTTGAGCTGGCCTGCAATTTTCTTAGCCATCTCTTTCCTGCCTTATCTCATGCCGGCGCCACTATCTGGGCAATACCGGCGGTTGCAGTCTGGTGGTGCGGTTCCTGTGGCCGGCTAAAGCCGCATTCGCCTCCCACCCGTTTTGGCCGCGCGATCTCCACGCCGCCTCCCCTCGTCGCCGAATGGGCGACAAGGATTTCGGATCAGCCCTTTTCGACCTGTCCGAACTCGAGATCGACCGGCACGGCGCGCCCGAAGATCGAAACTTCCACCTTGAGCCGCGCCCGCTCCTCGTCCACTTCCTGGACGAAACCGTTGAACGACGCGAACGGACCGTCCGAGACGCGGATCGCCTCGCCGATCTCGAAAGTGACCGACGGCTTCGGCCGCTCGACGCCTTCCTGCACCTGGTTCAGGATGCGCTGGGCTTCGGCCTCGGTGATCGGCACCGGCTTCGAGTCACCCAGGAAGCCGGTGACCTTCGGCGTGTTCTTCACGAGCGAGAACACCGCGTCGGTCAGGTTGGCCTTCAGGAGCACGTAGCCCGGGAAGAACTTGCGCTCGGCATCGACCTTGCGGCCGCGGCGGATCTCGACGACCTTCTCGGTCGGCACGACGATCTGCTCGATGTCAGCGGACAGGCCTTTCTGCTTGGCCTTGTTCTCGATGTCCTCGGCGACCTTTTTTTCAAAGTTCGAATAGGCGTGGACGATGTACCACCGCGCAGTCATTTCAAGACTTCTCCGTAATCGCCGGACTTAGCGTCCAATGCCCAGAATCTGCTCGACCGCGAGGCCCATGAGCTGATCGGCGGTAAAGAAAAAGATCATCGCGATCACAGCGAACGCCAAGACCATCACCGTCGAAATCATCGTTTCGCGCCGCGACGGCCAAGTCACCTTGGCGGTCTCCGAGCGAACCTGCTGGAGAAAGACGAAAGGATTTGTGGTTTTCGAAGCCATGTGCCGCCTGTCTTCGAGACCCGTTGACCGGATCTCCTGGATGATCCCGCTGGCCGGGATGTGCCGCCTGAGCCTTGTGTTTGCGCCGAATCAGCGCAATCATTTCGCCCATGCAAATCGGACGCGTAAAGCCGGCTTCCCAGCTCCACGCGTCGCGTGTCTGTTTCGTCTACATAAAACCGATTCTTGATCCACGCAAGTGGCAAGTGTCCGCTTTATGACCAAACGCCGCCTCGGAACCATCCAGTCGTCCCGTCCCGGCTATGGCCTCTTATGCCTCAAGACAGCCTATATGGCAAGTCACCGCGCGATTTTCAAAGGGCCGATGCGTGGAAGACCAGACAATTTTCATGAAATGGCCATTTCGAAAAATGGCACGGGCAGCAGGGCTCGAACCTACGACCTGCGGTTTTGGAGACCGCCGCTCTACCAACTGAGCTATGCCCGTATCGTGCGCGCATGTCGGCGCAGCAGGCGCTTCCTAAAAGCTTCCGTGCGCGCTGTAAAGAGGGTCTGCACTGCGCTGCCTTCATCTGCGGAAGTCCAGGCGTCCTCCCGGCCATTTCCCGTCGATTCTTTGACTGCTCACGATCAATCCGACCCATGGGCGCGTTATTTCTGGATCGGTCGTATTTTCCAACCAGCCCATTTGCACCCTCGCGCCGCGCATCGACGAGCCCCTTGCGCGCGCCGTGATCCCAGTCAAACAGCAGGTAAACTCTTTCTCCCACTGTTTTCACTTCGGCTCGACCCGGCTTCCACTTATCCTTGGCATCGCCCGGGATCGTCGGATCGGCGCCGCCATTCCATCGGCTGGACCAGCTTCCTTCGATAGTGTCGTTGCTGTCGCGGCCGCCTTCGGCGCCCCACGCTTCGGCATTTTCATCGCTCGCAATTCCGTCCAGCTGTACGCCTGCGGCGAACGCCGACACCTCCTCGTCGTTGGGTGCAGGGACATCCAAGACACTGAACGGATTCCGAATTCCGCGGTTCCTATCAATGGTGTTGCCTGAGTTTTCCCTGTTTTCCGATCTCATGGCAGATCTCCGGTTTTGCGTCCTTTCGACTGGCGGGG
>NZ_SUEO01000102.1:18590-20619 GCF_004962925.1 Mesorhizobium sp.
GCCCCAACCGGTCCAGCCTCGCGGAACCGAACAATTCACAGCCACCCGTTTCCTGCCAATCGGTCCCGCCCGTCGGGTCGGGGGGCGACCGGATCGCGCTCTGGTCAGTTTCCAGAAGGCGGCTTGTACGGTCCGCCGGGCACGCCCCAGCCCCAGGCCGGCATCGGTTCCGTCTCAGGATCGCAGGTCTCGCCAAGGTTGGAGTTCATCTTGGCCAGCCGCGACCCCCATTCGATATAGGCCATGAAAGCCGAGCGGAATTCCGGATCGTCGGGCAGCCCGACCTCGTCGGCAGCGTCAGCGAGAAGATTGATCCAGCGGCGGCGCTGTTCCTCGCTCAGGTGCTTGCCGAGATGGTGCATCACCATCTCGCGGTGGCCGCCATGCTCTTCGCTGTAGGTCTTCGGTCCACCAAAGACCTCGCCGATGAAGGCCGCGACATGCGCGGGATGGTCCGGCGACATGTTTTTGAACACCGGGCCGACGACAGGATCCCTAGACACCTTGTCGTAGAACGTTTGGGTCAGGCGATTCAGCGCTTCGGTGCCGCCGGCCCATTCGAACAATGTCGGGATATCCTGGCTCATTCTCGATCCTCGGCCGGCGGGACTGTCACTTGGTTCGGACGATAGCGGAACTATCGAACGTTGCTCAACCTGCCTCTATGGCCAGCTTGGGCCGGCTGCCGCGCCTTACAACTTGACGGGCGCGTCAGCCTGAACCTCGGACGTCGGAACCACGCGGCAATTCTCCGGCATTGGCTCCGACTTGCAGATGGTCGGACCGGTAAATTCGTCAACCGATTCAAGCCCGGTCGTCAGCCCGGCTTTCAACATCATGTCGGGTTCGAGCCGCCGATGGCGCGAGTCCGGCGCCGACCGCATCGCCACCAGCAAACCGGGTCCGACCGCCATGTCCTTGAGATAGGTTTTGACCTGCGGCTCCAACCCCGTGGAATCCACGGTCAACTGCGCACGAGGGCCGACAAGGCGTCTGACACCGCCGGCAAGCATGATCGGACAGGCCGCGCCACACGCGCCACTCGCATCGATTGTGAGCCCGATATAGATGCCATTTTCGGCGGTGCAATCCGTCTTGTCCGGCTCGCATCCAATGAAGTCCGTCCGCGCAACCGCCACGTCGAGCTTGCGTTCTCGGATCAGCCTCCCGGCGGCCAAAGCGCCAAGCACGTCACCTCCCGGCGAGTTGATCACCACGGGCAGTCGCCGATCACCGATCTTGTCCAGCAGTTGGCGCAGCCGTTCCGGCGTCTGAGCGCTAATCGTGCCTTCCGCGGAGATCCATTCGGGACAATTGGGATCGCAGAGAAAACTTCTGCCTCGAACCAGAACGAAGCGCATATCGCCAACATCGGCCCGCTGCACGGTTTCGCGTTCGACCGACGCGGCGGGAGCGGGCTTGGCGTATGCCACCACGTCGCCGGCCGGCGCCGGTACTTCCCTGCAGTTCGGGGCCACCGGATCGGTGTTGCACAGGGTTGCCGCGGTCAGCAGGTCGACGGCATCCAGGCTGGTAACGAGCTTCGTCTGCAGCATGTCGTAGGGAGCCAGTTGCTGGATGGTGCTGGCCGGCGTGTTCTTCATCGTCTCGAGCACGCCTTGGCCGACGCCCATTTCCTTCAGATAGGCCGCCAGTCTTTTCTCCACCGACTTGCTCATCTCGTAGGTCTTGTAGCTGCCGGCATTCTTGCGGCCGACGATCTTCTTGCTGAGGACCTTCTTCTTGCCCCTCACCACGCGATAGGTGGTCCGGTACTGCAATTTCGTCCGGATGTAGGTCGTGGTGATCTGATGGACGCCGAGATAGGCCCATTGCCCGACCACGCGCCTGATGCCGCCGGCAAACATCAGCGGGCAAGCGGAATTGCAGATGGCGCCGCTGGCATAGGCATTGCCGAAATAGCGAGCGCCCTTGGCATCGTTCTCGTTGCAGTCCTTGGCTTCGGGCTGGCAACCGGTGAACCGGGTTTTGCCGACCGCGATATCGAGTTTGCTCTTGCGGAGCAGCC
>NZ_SUEO01000103.1:0-13274 GCF_004962925.1 Mesorhizobium sp.
TGCCCTACTGCCCTACTGCCCTACTGCCCTACTGCCCTACTGCCCTACTGCCCTATTCCCCTGCCTTGGCCCCGAAGCGCGCCGTCGCCGCCAGCAGCACGCCGAGCATCAGCCCGTTGAGGATGTGCCACAGGAAATGCGTGCCGAGCGGAAAGCTGCCGCAGACCAGCGGATCTATCATCCGGCAGATGACCGACACGACGAAGATCGCCGAGCCCGCCAGATTGTACCAGCCGGCGCGAATGCCGCTTGCCGCCACCCAGGCGCCGAAGACGGCTAGCGCCAGGAAAGGCGGCAGATAGCCGGTCGTGCCGTTCGACGCCTGGCGCAGCCAGTCCGGCACGGCCCAGGTCAACAACCCAGCGACGGCGTAGAAGGCGACGAAGACGGCGATCGCCTTGCCCCATTTCATGCCGAGGAAGCGGCGCAGGTTGAACAGCGTGTAGGCAAGCGTGAACCCGGCGATCGGCAGGACGTCGGCCCAGACCGTGGCATGGTTGGCAAAGGTGTGGAACAGCGCCGAGCCGATGCCGATCGCCACCACCCACCAGGCCAGCGCTTCGGCGAAGATGCCGGTGCCGCGCCGGCGCACCTCCCGGACGCCCCACAGCCCGGCGGCAAGAAAGGCCAGATTGGTCAGCGCGTTGGCCGGCTCGGCCCAGAGTCCCGGCCCGGTCCGCTCGCAGTAGAGGTCAACCGGCATCAGGAGGGTTTGCCACATGCTGATTGTTGCCCGAATCGGCTTCTACCGTGAAGTGTAGCCCTTCCTATTGCGCCCTTGCAGTTGGTTGCAACGGCAAATTTCACCGCAACGTGACTTCCCGTTGACTGTCGCTTCTGCCACATATTTCGGCAATCAGAACAAGGCCGGCATCACCGGCGGGAGTCGAAACGGCCATGACATCTCGAAGACCATTGCGGCTTGCGGCATTTGCGCTGGCCCTCTCGGTGTTTGCCGGCGCTGGGCTTGCCGACGAAGCCGGCAAGCCCCAGACTGACAAATCCTTGGCCGACCAACCGTTGGGCGTGGTCGAGCTCTTCACCAGCCAGGGCTGCAATTCCTGCCTGCCAGCCGATGAATTCTTCGCCGAGCTTGCCGCCAACGAGAACGTCGTCGCGCTCGCCTACCATGTCGACTACTGGGATTATCTCGGTTGGAAGGATACGCTGAGCCGCAAGGAGAACACCGAGCGGCAATATGAGTATATGCGCGCCTTCGGCAGCCGCTCGGTCTATACGCCGCAGGCCGTCATCAACGGCCGCAGTCATGTCAACGGCGCCAATCGCAAGGAAGTCGACGGGGCGCTCGCCCGCATGGAGAAATCAGGCGACGGCATGCGGGTCGCCATCAACGTCAGCCAGACCAGCGACCGCGTCATCATCGACGCCGGCGATGCCGGGACCGGCCCCAGCGATGCGCATGTCGTCATCGTCTATTTCGACCCCCCGCAGACGATCAAGATCGGCAAGGGCGAAAACACCGGCCGCAGCATGACCTACTGGAACGCCGTCTCCGGCATCCAGACCGCCGGCATGTGGCACGGCAAGGCGCAGCGCTACGAATTGCCGATGAGCGTGATTTCCAAAAAAGGCGGCTGCGCCGTGCTGCTGCAATCGGTAGGCAAGGACGGCCTGCCCGGCCCCATTCTGGGCGCCGCCTTGATCCACAAGCCTCTACCGGCCACGCATTCTCGCCCGTAGCATTTTCAGCCAGACATCTTCGTTTGGCGTCCGACAAATGCGTTAAATAATTAAAGAGAGCGCGGTTTTGGTTCCACCAAAGCGCAAAGCGCTCTGGGCGTTCACTTCCCATCCGGGCATAAAAAACCGGCGTCAGCTTGCTTCTGACGCCGGTCATTTTAGGTTTTGGGATCGTCGCACCCGATTTTTCCAAGGGAAAAACCGAGGTTGGTTCGATCCGACGCAGACCCGTGGGCGGGGGGCTTGGGGTTTACGAGCCAGTGCCGGACCGAACCGTCTCAGGCAACACCCGTAAATTCGTCGGACATTGGGGCATTAGCGCGGATAAAAGAAGGCAGGATTGTGACGAAGCATCACCAATTCCAACGGGCGTTTTATAAACGTGACTGGACACTGCGGAAACGGTGCGCCCGCCGCCTTTGCCCGGTCGGGCTTGCAATTCCACGGCGAAAGCGCCAACTTTGGTTGCATAAGATTCATTCGAAGGGATCGAGGCATGACTGATCACGGCAGTGGGACGGAGGATGGGGACGCATCCGCAATACTGATCCCGCTGCATGAGGCAAGACGCGAACGCCTCGACCAGCCGGTGCGGTTCGACCGGCGCGAACTGGACCAGATCCTGAGGCTTTACGGACGCATGGTCGCCGCCAATGAATGGCGCGACTACGCCATCGACCACCTCACCGACCGCGCCGTCTTTTCGGTGTTCCGCCGCACCAGCGAGGTGCCGCTGTTCCAGATCGTCAAGGATCCGAAGCTGGCGCGCCGGCAAGGCGCATTCGCCGTCATTGCCGCCGGCGGCCGCATCCTCAAGCGCGGCCAGGAACTTGGTCGCGTGCTCGGCGTTTTCGACCGCACGCTGAAGCTGGTCGAGGCCTAACTAGTTATTCTGGCTGCGGAATTTCTGTTCCGGCAACGAGTTGATATCGGGCGGAAGTAGAGCCCCGTCATTGATCGGCAGTTGCATGAACACCGTGTCCAGCCAGCGTCCGTGCTTATAGCCGGAGCCTTCCAGGCGGCCCGAATGGCGAAAGCCGAGCTTTTCATGCAGCCGCACCGAGGCGCTGTCCGGTCGCCCGTCGCCGATCACCGCGATGACCTGGCGGAAGCCCGCCGCCTCGGCCGCCTCGATCAGCCCTTGCATCAGCTTGAGCCCGACGCCTTGGCCCTTGGCCTCGGGCGCGACATAGACGGAATCCTCGACGACAAAGCGGTACGCGGGGCGTGGCCGAAAGGCGCCGGCATAGGCATAGCCGAGCACGATGCCGTCTTTTTCCGCCACCAGATAGGGAAAGCCGCCCGCTATCAAACTATCGAATCGCTGGCCCATCTCGGCGCGGCTTGGCGGCTCCAGCTCGTAGCTCGCCGTGCCGTTTGTCACCGCGTCGGCATAGATGTCGGTGATCCGGTCAAGGTCCGCCGACGTAGCGGCCCGTATGGTGATACTGCTCATAATTTATGCAAATCGTTCATCTGCCTGCTATCACAGCAGAGGCCGGAACAAAAGAAAAGGGCGGCCGTTGGGCCGCCCTTACCAAACTCGCTGGTCCAGTCAGACCATGATCCCGAAAGGTGGAAACCGGTTTTCGGAAAAGATCATGGTTCAAACAAAAGCCTGTTAGCGGCGGTCGCCCATGAACTGCAGCAGGAACATGAACAGGTTGATGAAGTCGAGATAGAGCGTCAGCGCGCCCATGATCGCCTTGCGGCCGGCAACGTCGGTCGCATCGCCCTCGAAATACATCTCCTTGATCTTCTGCGTGTCATAGGCGGTGAGGCCCGAAAAGATCAGCACGCCGAGCGCCGAAACGGCGAAGGACAATGCCGACGACTGCAGGAAGATGTTGATCACCATCGCGATGATCAGGCCGAACACGCCCATCACCAGGAACGAGCCGAACGCGGTCAGATCGCGCTTGGTCGTGTAGCCGTAAAGCGACAGCGCACCGAAAGCCGCGGCGGTGGCGAAGAAGGTCTGCGAAATGCTGGCGGTCGTGTAGACCAGGAAGATCGACGACAGCGACAGGCCGACCAGGCCGGCATAGACCCAGAACGTCGTCTGCGCGGCGGAAACGCTCATCGACTGGACGCGGAACGACAGGAACAGCACGGCGGCCAGCGGAGCCAGCATCACCAGCCAGCGCAACGGCGACCCGAAGATCGCGTAGCCGAAGGAGGTCAGCATCTCGCCGCTCGGCAGCGTCGCAACCGCCGAAGCCGGATCGGTGGTGGTGGCCAGCATGATCGTGCCGACCGCGGCAAGGCCGGTGATGAGGAGGCCAAGCCCCATCAGATTGTAGACCTTGATCATGTAGGCGCGCAGGCCCTGGTCGATGGCAGCATCGACGCCGGCGCCGGGCACGGCGCGCGTCTGATAATTGCGAAGGGGTTCAGCCATGGAAATCCTCATATTGCTTCTGCCCCGTCCGGTGTCAGGTCCATTTGAACCCAGGCGCCGCTGGCGGGGCTCCAGCATGCCTGCGGCGAAATATGATGGTTATTGGCGTCAAGAACAAGACCGTAACGGAGCGTAATGCTTCGTGAAGTCCCCGAAATACGGTTTTTCGGCTTTCGAAGCCGCAACATTACGCAGAATTAACCAAAAACAGCCTCGCCAAGCCTTGCGATCAGAGATTGCGGAGCACCGGCGCCGCCTTGTGGCCCAACACCCGCCAAGTGCCGGCGAGGCCAATGCCGACCGTGACCACCAGCGCAAAGACGATGGTTGCCACCGCCACATCGGGCATGAAATGCGATGGCAGCGTCATGACGCGTGCGACAACGAACCACGCGGCAACGCCGCCTGCCGCCAGCGCGAAGATCGCAGTGGCGAGCCCGATCAGCATATACTCCAGCGAAAACGCCGCGATCAGTGTTTTCCTGGTGGCGCCCAGCGTCTTCAGCACCACTGCATCGTGAATGCGGGCGCGATTGCCGGCGGCAAGCGCGCCAGCCAGCACCAGCACCGAGGCGATCAACGCCACGCCGGCCGCGGCCCTGATTGCCGTGCCGAGTTGCGCCACCAGCCGGTTGACGATGTCGAGCGCGTCCTTGACCCTGACTGTCGTCACCGCGGGAAAGGCCCGGGTGACGGCGTTGAGAAGACGGGCATCGTCCGCCCCCGACGCACCCTTTTCGGTCAGCGTCGCCAGCCAGCTATGCGGCGCGCCGGCAAATGTGCTGGGCGAGAACACCATGACGAAGTTGATGCCCATCGTCTCCCACTCGACCTGGCGAAAATTGGCGATCTTCGCCGTCACGTTGCGGCCAAGCACGTTGACGGTGATAGTGTCGCCGAGTTTCAGCCCGATCTCTTTGCCTTCCTCGGCGGAAAACGACACCAGCGGCTCGCCGGCATAGTTGTCCGGCCACCATGTGCCTTCGGTCAGCGTCGCATTCTTCGGCAGTCTGGCCTCGTAGGTCAGTCCGCGATCGCCGCGCAGCACCCAGGCCCCTTCTGCCGGGACCTTGACCTTGTCGACGTCGACGCCGTTCAGCGCCATCACCCGGCCGCGCAGCATAGGCACCTTGACCAGCGTGCCCTGCGGCGCCTCTTTGCCGACCAGCGCGGAGAACGCGTCGACATCGCTGCTCTGGATGTCGACGAAGAAGAAGTTCGGCGCCCGTTCCGGCAGGCTGCCGGAAATCTGCCGCCTGAGATTGCCATCGATCAGCGCCAGCGTCACCAGAAGCGTCAGCCCCAGTCCCAGCGACAGCACCACCGACGGCGTCAAGGCACCCGGCCGGTGGATGTTGCCGATGGCGAGCCTGAGCACCGTCGAGCCAACGCGCGGGCTCTTTTTGGCGGCCCACTGCACCAGCGCGCCGACGACGCGCAGCACCAGGAAGGCAAGAACGGTGGCGCCGACAAAGATCGAGGCGATGCGGCGATCGTCGGAAAACAGAATGGCCAGCGCCGCCAGCAGCAGCGCGATGCCGAGCGCCGCCGCCACGTACAGCGGGTGCGGAAACCCGCGGCCCTCAAAACCCATTTCGCGAAACAGCGCCGTCGCCGGAACGTCGCGCGCACGGCCGAGCGGCAGCAAGGCGAAAGCCAGCGTCACCAGCAGCCCGAACAGTGCCGCCATGCCGAGCGCGCCGGGATAGAACCCGCCTTCCGCCGGTACCGGAATGACCGACTGGAGTGCCGCGCTCGCGGCGAACGGCATCAACGCGCCAAGCACAACGCCAAGCGCGATGCCGAGGGCGGCGATCATCAGGATCTGCACGAGGTAGACGGTAAAGACAAAACCGCCCGATGCGCCCAGGCTCTTGAAGGTGGCGATGACGCCACGCTTGCCGTCGAGATAGGCGCGCACCGCATTGGCCACGCCGACGCCGCCGACCACCAGCGCCGTCAGCCCGACTAGCGTCAGGAACTGCGAGAACCGTTCGATGTTGGAAGACAACGCAGGTGCTGCGTTGCTGCGCGTGCGGATCGTCCAGCCGGCCTCGGGAAAGTCTTCCGCGGCCTGCTCCTGGATCGCCTTGATACCCGCTTCGCTGGTGCCGACGGGCAGGCGGATCTTGTAGGCATTTTCGACAAGGCTGCCCGGCTGGATCAGACCGGAAGCGGCAAGCCCATCCGTCGAGACCATCAGCCGCGGCGCAAAGCCAAAGCCGTCGGATACCGCGTCCGGCTCGCTGACGAGCTTGGCACGCAGTTCGAAGGTGGCAGTGCCGAGCTTCAGCCGGTCACCGATCCCAAGGTTCAGCCGCTCGAACAAAAGCTCGGGTGCGGCGGCGCCGAAAATACCGGATTTTTCGCCGAACAATTCCTGCTTCGACAGCGCCGGCTCGATCTCCAGCGCGCCGTAGAGCGGATAGGCTCCGTCGACCGCCTTGGCCTCGACCAGTGCCTGGTCGGAACCGTCCTCGAGCCGCGCCATCGAGCGCATGTTGGCGCTGTGCGAGACCGTGCCCAGCCCGTCGAGAAAGGCGTGCTCGGCTTGCGTCGCAGCGCGCTGGTTGAGCTGGAAACGAAGATCGCCGCCGAGCAGCGACTGGCCTTCGTTGGCGACACCGGCAGTAATCGCCCGCGCCACCGAATTGACGCCGCCGATCGCCGCGACGCCAAGCGCGATGCAGGCAAGGAAAATCAGGAAGCCGGACAGCCCGCCGCGCATCTCGCGCAGCGAGAAGCGGAAGGCGAGCTTCATCGTGCGCGACAGCGGCATCAGGCCGGCACCTTACCGGGCTTTGGGGCTGGTTCTGGCGCGTCCTCGATCCGACCCGACCGCATCGACACCTGCCGGGAGCAGCGTGCGGCGAGCGCCGGATCATGGGTGACCAGCACCAGCGTCATGCCGCGCTCGGCCGCCTTGGCGAACAGAAGATCGGCGACTTGCCGCCCGGTTGCCTGGTCGAGATTGCCGGTCGGCTCGTCGGCGATCAGGATACGCGGCGACGGCGCCAGCGACCGGGCGATCGCCACACGCTGCTGTTCGCCGCCGGACAATTCGCCAGGATAATGAGTGACGCGATCGCTCAACCCCACCGCTTCCAGCTCCCGCGCCGCCACCCCGAACGGATCCGCATGGCCGGCAAGTTCCAGTGGCACTGCGACATTTTCAAGCGCCGTCATGTTGGGAATGAGGTGGAAGGACTGGAAAACGATGCCAATGTTTCGCCCACGAAACGATGCAATCTGGTCTTCGCTCTTGCCGTTCAGCAATTCGCCGGCAATTCGTACCGTACCCGAATCGACCCTTTCCAAACCAGCCAAAACCATCAGCAGCGTCGACTTACCCGAGCCCGACGGCCCGACGATGCCGGTCGCCTCGCCACTTGCCACATCGAGGCTGACACCTTTCAGCACATGAACGGAAGACGCTCCTTCGCCGAGCGTCAGCGATACGTCTTTCAGCGCGATGACGGCTTCTGTCAAAATAAAATCGTCCTATATGGGAGAGGGAAGGCCAGAATTCGGCCTGCCGCCAACGTAATGTTCTTGGTCATATGGGGCCGGCCGCATGGCTTTCAAACACCCTCTTGCCGCAGTGTTCATCCTTTTCCTCGGAATTTGCGGCGCCATTTCGTCGGCGCGCGCCGAGCCCGTGGAGATTGTCGGCTTCGGCGATAGTCTGATGGCGGGCTTTGGCCTCGGACCGGACGAAGGCTTCACCCAAAAACTCGAGGCAGCACTTCGCGCCAAGGGCCACGATGTGACGATCACCAATGCCGGTGTCTCCGGCGATACGTCGAGTGGCGGCCTGTCGCGGCTCGATTGGTCGGTGCCGGATGGTACGCAGCTCGTCATCCTCGAGCTCGGCGCCAACGACATGCTGCGCGGCGTTTCTCCTGATATCACGCAAAAAAATCTGGACACCATGCTGGCGAAGCTGAAACAGCGCAAGATCGCCGTGCTGCTGGCCGGCATGCGTGCCGCACCCAATCTCGGCGCCGACTACCAGAACGGCTTTGACGCGATCTTTCCGAAACTGGCGGAAAAATACGGCGTCACGCTCTATCCTTTCTTTCTCGACGGCGTCGCCGGCGAGCCCGCATTGCAACTCGAGGACGGCCTGCACCCGAATGCCAAGGGCATCGACCGCATGGTCGAGCGCATACTGCCGGATGTCGAAAAAGCCATTGCCGTGGTTCAGGGCAACTCTTGAAGAACTGGACTTCGAGGAGGCTACGCCTTCCCCAGGGGAAGATTTTAGGCGGGCTTGCGACCAACAAACCACTTGCCCCGCTCGATTATCGATGATTCGCTAGGGACAAGAGTTCGATTCGAGGACAGGAGGCTTGCCATGCCGCGTCTTTTCACCGCCCTCGAAATACCGCGTGACGCCGCCCTTTCGCTGTCCCTGCTCCGGGGCGGCCTGCCCGGGGCCCGCTGGATCGACGTCGAAAACTATCACATGACGCTGCGCTTCATCGGCGATGTCGAGGGCCATGTCGCCGACGACATCGCCAACGCACTCGACCGTGTCCACCGGCCGTCCTTCCCGCTGACGCTGTCCGGCGTCGGCGCCTTTGGCCAGAAAAAACCGCATGCGGTGTGGGCCGGCGTCTCCGCCTCGCCCGATCTTTCGGCCCTGCAAGCCGAGATCGAGCGCATCTGCCAGCGCCTTGGCATCCCTGCCGATCCGCGCAAGTTCATGCCGCATGTGACGCTGGCCCGCTTACGCAATTCGAGCCCGCTCGACGTCGCCCAGTATCTGTCGGCACGCGGCAATTTCTCGACGCTGCCCTTCCGCGTCGGCCGCTTCGTCCTGATGTCGTCGCGCGATTCGGTCGGCGGCGGACCCTACATCGTCGAGGAGGCCTGGCCGCTGTCTGGCGCCGACAGCCGCGCCTCTAGCCGCGTCGCCAGCGCCTCCGACGCTTCGCGGATCATGCGGTAGACCGAGGCAAACGCCTCCGGCCCCTGGTGATAGGGGTCCGGCACGTCGCTCATCCTTTCCTGCGCGAACTCCAGGAACAGATGGACACGGTCGCGCATGGCGGCAGGCACCAGCGCTTTCAGATCCCGGAGATTCGATCGGTCCATGGCGAGAATGAGATCGAAACGCGAAAAATCGTCCGACGTCAGCTTGCGCGCCCTCTGTCTGGAAATATCGATGCCGTGCCGCTCTGCGATCGACACCGAGCGCGGGTCGGGTGCCGAGCCGGCTTCCCAGTCACTGGTTCCGGCCGAATCGAGCAGGATATCCCGATCGAGGCCGCGCTCCGCCAGGACGGCGCGCAACACGCCCTCCGCCAGTGGTGAGCGGCAGATATTGCCGAGACAGACGAAAAGAATGGATTTTATCGGCTTTGCACTCATCGATCCGGCACTATGCTGAAGACTGAAAATCCAGATAGCACGGGAAACGAACATGGCGAGAGAGAAACTAAGCAAGGAGACTGTTGCTGGGTCGCTGGCCGGCCTCGATGGCTGGTCGCTGGCCAACGATGGCGGCGCAATCGCGCGCAGCTTCACCTTCAACAACTTCTCCGAAGCCTTCGCCTTCATGACCCGCGTCGCTCTGGCGGCGGAGAAGATGGATCATCACCCCGACTGGTCGAACATCTACAAGACCGTGAACGTGACGCTCAACACCCATGATGCTGGCGGCCTGACCGCGCTAGATTTCGAACTGGCCAGGAAGATGAACCGCTATTTCGATTAGAGTGTTGGCGATCTGTCGACGCTGCCCCTAGATTCGTCATCCCTACCAGTCGCTGAGCTTGGTGTTGGGCCCGTATTCCTGGCCCTCGATATCCTTCACCACAGCCTGGCCGCAGCGCATGGCCTTGGCCTCCTGGTCGTAGGAATAGGTCGGTGAGCCGAACAGATGCCAGCCCTTGTTCAGCGCCGCGGTCACCTTGTGGCAGAAGCTGGAATCGTCCGGACCGGACAGAAAGCGGTAGAGTTTCATTTTTCATTCCTGTCGTGAGTTGCCAATCATGCCCCGATGGCAGCCGCCTTCGCCAGCAGTTTTTCGGCCTGTGCCAGATGCAGCCGTTCGACCATCTTTCCATTCAGCGCTATCACCTGCCTGCCGGCATTTTCGGCAAGCGCGAAGGCCTCTTTCACCGAGCGCGCCTCGGCCACCGCTTCGGCAGATGGCGCAAAGGCCTGGTTCGCGGCATCGATCTGCGCCGGGTGGATCAGCGACTTGCCGTCAAACCCCATGGCGGCCGCGTCCCTGCATTCGCGCGCAAAAGCGTCCAGGTCGCGAAAATCATTGAAGACACCATCGAGCAGGTCAAGGCCACCGGCGCGCGCGGCGAGCACCATCTGCATCAGCCACGGTGTGAGATAGCGCCGGTGGGGCGTGGCGAGAATGCCGGTCTCCTTGACCAGATCGTTCGTTCCGGCAACGAAACAAATCAGCCGAGAGGCCGGATCGCGGCCAAGCTCGGCAATCGGTCCGATGTTGAGCAGTGCCTTGGGCGTTTCGATCATCGCCCATAGTTTCACCGCATCGGGTGCGAAATTGTCGTCGAGGACGTCGCCGGCTTCCAGGACGTCGCGCGGCGTGTCGACCTTGGGCAGCAGGATGGCGTCGGGCTCGCAGCGTGCCGCGGCCAGCAAATCGTCGGCGCCCCATTCGCTGGAGAGCGCGTTGACGCGCACGATCATCTCGCAGCGCCGGCCGGGACGGCTGGCGAAAATATCCGCCAGTTTTTCGCGCACGGAAACCTTATCGGCCGGGGCGACGGCATCTTCGAGGTCGATGATGACGGCATCGCAGACCAGCGACGGAAGTTTGGCCAGCGCCTTGTCGTTCGAGGCCGGGACGTAAAGCACTGAGCGGCGCGGGCGGTAGGTTTCGGTCGTCATACCAAATCTATGCCGCCTGCGGCCGGTCGAGGCAAGCCGTCTTCACATGCATAAAAACTGCACAAAAGTCCCGAAAATCTCCTCGGGTCCGCCTCGCTGCCCGCATTTCGGCCGGCGAAAAGGGCGGCATGCAAGAGCAAACAAATTCCCGTTGGCCGCTGCCTTACCGGCTCCGTAGCGAAGATTGGTGGCTCGTCGATCCACCCCGGACGCCCCGTTCAGCGACCCTCTTCCCGTTCATCGTGAGATCTCTGCCCAGATATGCCGGCCGCATCAAGGCCGCTGAGAAAGTCCGATCATGACATCGTTGCTTACGGCCGCGCCAAGCTATTGCGCGCGATTCGGCGTCGCCATCCTGCTTGCCGCGCTGGCCGATTTCTTCTTCTACAGCCAGCCCGTCGGCATCACGCTTTTCCTGTTCGGCATTACGCTTGCCGCCGCAGCCGCGGCCATCCAGTCTTCGGCGCTCAGTGTCCGCGGCCTGTGGCTCGGACTCACTGCCTTGCTTATGGCGCTGCTGCCGCTCATTGAAAATGTCAGTGCGCTGTCCGTCGCCATCGGGCTGGCGGCCATGGCCGTCTTCGCGCTTTCGCTGGTCGGGCGGCTGCGGCGCAGCCTTGCCGGCATTGCCGGCCAGGTTGCGCTCTTCCTGCTCGCGGCACCATTCCGGTTCGTCCACGATTTCTTTCGCTGGCGCAAGGCGGCGCGGCGGCTTGGCCGGCGGCGCATCCGCTTTGCGGCGATCGCCGTCTGGGTCATGCCGTTGACGCTGGGAGCGGTGTTTCTCGCGCTGTTCGGCGCCGCCAATCCGGTTGTCGAATACTGGCTGTCGCTGATCGATCTCCTCGCACTGCTCGACCTCATCCAGCTGCCGCGGTTGGTCTTCTGGCTGTTGGTGCTTGCCGGTATTTGGGCCTTTCTGCGCCCGCGCCTGCCGGGCTTTCTCCGCCGCATTGCGCGTGTGGTGTCGTCTGCGCCTGTCGGCCGGGTGACGACGACAAAACCCGTCACGGCAATCGAGGACATCATTTTCGGCAAGGCCGCCATTCTTCGCGCGCTGGTCGTCTTCAACATCCTGTTCGCGATGCAGACCGCGCTCGACGCCACCTATCTGTGGGGCGGCATCGCCCTTCCCGACGGGCTAACCTACGCCGCCTATGCGCATCGCGGCGCCTATCCGCTCGTTGTCACGGCGCTGCTCGCCGCCGGCTTCGTCCTGGCGGCGCTGCGGCCCGGCAGCGCGACCTCCAGCGATCCGCTCATCCGCCGGCTGGTCTATGTCTGGGTGGCGCAGAACATCGTGCTGGTCGTCTCGTCGATCCTGCGGCTCGACCTCTATATCGGCATTTACGCGCTGACCTACTGGCGCATCGCCGCCTTCGTCTGGATGGGGCTGGTGGCGGCGGGCCTTTCCCTGATCATCGCCCGCATCGCACTCGAAAAATCCAACGAATGGCTGCTTTCCGCCAATCTTCTGACGCTTTCGATGACGCTCTATGCCTGCTGCTTCATCAACTACGCGGCGCTGATCGCCAACTACAATGTCGAGCACTCCTTCGAAATGACCGGCCAGGGCACCGAGCTCGATTTCTGGTATCTGCGTTCGCTCGGTCCCAGCGCCTGGCCAGCGCTCGATCGCTTCCTCGAGCATCAGGGCAGGACGAATGCGGCCAGCATTTCCTCCTACCGCGAACTCGTCCGTTTGCTTGGGCAGGACGAGGCCCGCTACCGCGCGGGCCAAGAAAACTGGCGCGCCTGGAGCTTTCGCGATTGGCGGCTTCTTCGCACTCTCGACACACGTATCCCGTTCGTGGTTCCTCAGGGCTCCGAACCCTTCGTGCCGGGCCGCTGATTCATGCCGCATCACATCCTGGTCGCCGACGACGATCCGCACATCCGCGAGATCATCTGCTTTGCGCTCGAAAAGGCGGGGATGAAGACGGTTGCCGTATCCGACGGCGCCGCCGCGTTGCAGGCGATCGACCGCCGACCGCCCGATCTTGTCGTGCTCGACATCGGCATGCCGGAGATGGACGGGCTGGAGGTCTGCCGGCGGCTGAGGCACACATCCGACGTGCCGGTGCTGTTCCTGTCCGCGCGCGATGAAGAGATCGACCGCATCCTGGGGCTGGAAATGGGCGGCGACGACTATGTCACCAAGCCGTTCAGCCCGCGCGAACTGGTCGCCCGCGTCAATGTCATCCTGAGGCGCGCTCGGCAGGCGGCGCCGGAACAGACCGACGACAGGCAATTCTCGCATGGCAGGCTGGCTTTGGTGCCGGCCAGCCACGCC
>NZ_SUEO01000103.1:13284-20242 GCF_004962925.1 Mesorhizobium sp.
CAAACCGCTGGTGCTGACAGGAATCGAATTCGCGATCCTGAAAGGGTTTTTGGCGCGCCCGGCGCATGTGCTCGGCCGCGACATGGTGATGGCCAATGCCTATGCCGGCAACATCCATGTCGCCGACCGCACCGTCGACAGCCATATCCGCAACATCCGCGCCAAGCTGGCGGCGGCCGGCTGCACGGACGCGATCGAGACCGTGCATGGCGTCGGCTTCCGCCTCGGCCGGTGCGGCGCGTGAGCACCCAAAAATGGATTGGCAACAAATGGCGGCCGCGCCTCGCCACCATCGTTGTTGCCATCCTGATCATGGTGATGGCACTGCCGCTGGTCGGCCTATTCTTCTTCCGGCTCTACGAAAACCAGCTGATCCGCCAGACCGAGGCCGAGCTGATCGCGCAAGGCGCGGCCCTTGCCGCCATCTATGCACAAGAGGTCCGTGACGCCGGCATCCCGGCCGAGAAGCTCGGCCCAGCCGTGCCTGCCGCCAGTGCCAGCGATCCGAACTCTCCCTACCAGCCGATCGAACCAAGCCTCGATCTTGCCTCCGACAGGGTTCTTCCGACCCGGCCTGCGGCCACCACCGCCACCATTGATCCTGGCTTTGCGGCGGTCGGGGCGCGGCTGTCGGGCATTCTTGCCGAGACGCAGAAAACCACGCTTGCCGGCTTCCGGCTGCTCGACGCAAAAGGCGTCGTCATCGCCGGACGCGAGGAGATCGGCCTGTCGCTCGGCGCCGTCGGCGAAGTTCGCGCAGCACTGACCGGCCGCTATGCCAGCGCGCTCAGGCTGAGGATCTCAGACGAGCCGCCCTCATCGCTCTATTCGGTGAGCCGCGGCACGAAAGTCCGCGTCTTCGTCGCTCTGCCGGTCGCAGTCGACGGCAAGGTCGCCGGCGTGGTCTATCTGTCGCGAACGCCGAACAACATCGTCAAGCACCTCTATGGCGAGCGCGGCAAGGTGGTGCTGGCGGCGATCGCCATCCTCGGCGGCACGCTGCTCATCGCCCTGATCTTCCTGCGCACCGTCAGCCGGCCGATCTACGCGCTGATGGAACGGACAAAGCGCATCGCCGCCGGTGACCGCAAAGCGATCAGGCCGCTCGATCATCATGGCACGCGTGAGATGGCAGCACTTTCCGCCGCCTTCCTCGACATGGCCGAAAAGCTGCATGCCCGCTCGGACAGCATCCAGACCTTCGCCACCCACGTCTCGCACGAGCTCAAATCGCCGCTGACGGCGATCCAGGGGGCGGCCGAACTGCTGCGCGATTCGGGCAGCGCAATGGATGAGGCCGAGCGACGGCGGTTTTCGAACAACATCGTCACCGACGCCGGGCGGCTTAATTTGCTGGTGCGTCGCCTGCTCGACCTGGCGCGGGCCGAAAATCTTGCGCCCAGCGGCGAAAGCACGTCGATTGGCGCCGCGCTGGCACTGCTGCCGGCCGAGGACCGGCTGGCGGCGCGCGTCGAGGCTGGCAGCGATATCGGCCTGCGCATCTCGGCCGAGAACGCGGCAATCGTGCTGGCCAATCTCATTGACAATTCGGCGCGGCATGGCGCAACGGCCGTTTCCGTTGCGGCGGCGAGCACGGATGGCAAGGCGACGATCCTGGTGAGCGACGACGGTGCCGGCATCTCACCCAGCAACCGGGCCCGCATCTTTGAGCCATTCTTCACCACGCGCCGCGATTCCGGCGGCACCGGCATGGGCCTCGGCATCGTGCTGGCCCTCCTGAAAGCGCATGATGGCACGATCCGGCTGGTTGACTCCGAGCGCGGCACGCGCTTCGAGATCATCCTGCCGGTTGTATGAATTGGAGCCTGATTCCGAAAACCGGCTTTCGGGATCATGCTCTGGAACTGGAGAAGCGAAAAAGTGCGCTACGACGTCATCATCATCGGCGGAGCCATCGTCGGCTCCTCGATCGCCTATTATCTGCGCGAGGAGGGGTTTTCGGGCTCGATCGCGCTGGTCGAGCGCGACCCGCAATTCACCCATGCGGCGACGACGCTATCCTGCGCTTCCATCCGCCAGCAGTTTTCGATTCCCGAGAACATCCGCCTGTCGCAGTTCACGCTGAAACTGTTTCGGCGGCTGACGGAAGAGTTCGGAGCCGATGCCGATATCGGCTTTCGCGAAGGCGGCTACCTCATCCTTGCCGGCGAAAACGGGCTGCCGATTCTCAAGGCCAACCACGAGGCGCAGATGGCCGAGGGCGCCGACATCGTGCTTGAGGATGCGGAGGCGCTTGTCCGCCGGTTTCCGTGGCTGTCGGCTGAGGGCATCACCGCCGGCGCCTATGGCCGCAGCGGCGAAGGCTGGTTCGACGCGCATGCCATGCTGATGCTGTTCCGCAAGGCGCTGCGGGGCAAAAACATCGATTTCATCACCGCTGATGTCACCGGCATCGAGCACCAGGGGGATCGTGTCACCAGCGTCTGCCTCGACAATGGCGAGCGGCTCGAGGCCGGCCTCGTCATCAACGCCGCCGGGCCGAATGCCGGCAAGGTGGCTGAAATGGCCGGGCTGGCGCTGCCGGTGGAGCCGCGCAAGCGCAACGTCTTCGTTTTCGAGGCGCGCGAAAAATATGCCGACATGCCGCTGCTGGTCGATCCCTCAGGCATCTATGTCAGGCCGGAAGGCTCGGTCTACATCACCGGCGGTGCCGAGCCTGAAGAGGGCGACGGCCTCGCCGATCCCGCCGATTTCGAGCCCGACTGGCCGCTGTTCGAAGAGGTGATCTGGCCGGTGCTGGCGACCCGCATTCCAGCCTTCGAGGCGATCAAGCCGACACGCGCCTGGGCCGGCCATTACGATTACAACACGCTCGACCAGAACGCGGTGATCGGCCCGCACCCGCAGGTCAAGAATTTCCTGTTCGCCAACGGTTTTTCCGGACACGGCCTGCAGCAGGCGCCGGCGGTCGGCAAGGCGCTGGCTGAGCTGATCGTGCATGGCGGCTACCGCACGGTGGACTGCTCGGCGTTTGGGTACAGCCGTGTCGCCGAGGGGCGGGCGTTCAGGGAGCTGAACGTGATCTAGCAAGAAGGGCGCTGCGACGGTCTTTTTGCCGCTAAAGTCCGTCAGCGCTCGCGGCCGAACCAGAAGGCGTCGGCCATGCGCGTCATTCCGATCCGTTCCTAGAAGCCGACGGCGTCGGGCACGGAAATCAATGAGATGGCGACGGACGGCCCGAGCTGCCGCCGCACTTCGTCGAGCAGGCCCTTGCCGATGCCGAGCCCTTGCGCCGATTTGCAAACGGCGAGTTCGGAAATGTAGCACACCCACGAAAAGTCGGTGATGCCGCGGACGAGGCCAATCAGCGGCTTGCCAGGTCTGTCGAGGCGCGCCGTCAACACCATATCCGCGCTGGCAAGCATCGTCTTCAAACGGGCTTCGTCATCGATGGGCCGGGTGGCGCCGAGGCCGGATTCCACCAGCACGCGGCGGAACTCGGCAGGGTCGAGGGTTGGTTCGCTGGCGTAGAGGATTTTGGATCGCGTGGTCATGCCGGTGAAAGTGCACCATCGGGCGGTGGTTTTGAAGCTGTTTGGTGCCGATCTCGTGTTCCGGGACCACGAGCGAAGACAGCCACCTTTTATTTGCCCGCCTCTTTGTGTAAACCGGACGCCAACACATCCCCGCAGCGAAAAGAAGACGGGCAAGACCATGGAAAAGTTCACCAAGCTCACCGGCGTCGCCGCGCCGATGCCGATCGTCAATGTCGACACCGACATGATCATCCCCAAGGACTATCTCAAGACGATCAAGCGCACCGGTCTCGGCAGCGGACTGTTCGCCGAAATGCGCTACAAGGACGACGGTTCGGAAAACCCTGACTTCGTGCTCAACAAGCCGGCCTATCGCAAGGCGCAGATCCTGGTCGCCGGCGACAATTTCGGCTGCGGCTCTTCGCGCGAGCATGCGCCATGGGCGCTGCTCGATTTCGGCATACGCTGCGTCATCTCGACCTCGTTCGCCGACATTTTCTACAACAACTGCTTCAAGAACGGCATCCTGCCGATCACCGTCAGCCCGGAGGATCTGGAGAAGCTGATGGACGACGCCTCGCGCGGCTCCAACGCGACGGTGTCGGTCGACCTGGAAGCCAAGGAAATCCGCGGACCGGACGGCGGCGTGGTCAAGTTCGACCTCGACGACTTCAAGCGGCACTGCCTGCTCAACGGGCTCGACGACATTGGGCTGACCATGGAAAAGGCCGGCGCCATCGCATCGTTCGAGAAGAAGAACGCCGAGCTGCGCCCCTGGGCCTGAGCGGTGCGACGATGACCCCGGCCGTGACAGTCCGGGTTGGTGGCGGCTGAACGGAGGGACCGTCATGACACGTTCGCTTCTTGCCGGCGCCTGCGCGCTGGCATGGATTCTGATGCCGTTGGCTGGCGCGCATGCACAGACCGACAGGGTGCTCGTGCCGGCTGACGATGCGTCCGGCGGGGCCGCCGACCTGGGCGCGTCGAGCAATGCGGCCCTAGCCGACGATGACAGCCAAGCACCGGTCCCGTTCGAGAATGGGCAGCTGACCATCACGCAGCAGGAAGAGTATGGCGAGAAGGTGCTCGCCTTTGACGGCAAGCAGCTGGCCAGCAATTACGAGGTGTCCTTCGACAAGATCGTCAAGGTCGGCGGGGTCAACGTCGCGCTGGTCGATGTCGGCGACGGCGGCAATCAATGCGGCCCGGCCAAGGTGATCGTGTGGAAGCCGGAAGGCGGCATGATTCAGAGCACCACGGTCGAGCAGGACGAATGCGGTGCGCCGCCGGCCGCGGTGTCCGACAGCGCCATCTATTTCGTGCCCTATCTCTTGCCGGGAGCTTCGAAACCGACGCTGCAATGGTCGCCTACGGGCGGGTTGTCGACCTCGGGCATTCTCACCTACATGCCGGAACCGGGCACCGGCTGGAAAGATGTCGATCCGTCGAAATACGACAACATCATCGATGCGTTCCACAACGAAGCTGTCTACCAGCTAGCCGAGGCACTGCTCGGCAAGGATATGCCCGACATGGCGACCAGCCTGCTGGTCGGCGGCGGCACCGAGAAGACCGCCTCGGGCGCCTTCTATGCCAGCGGCTGCGTGCCGCACGATTGCGGCGGCAATGACGGCTTCATGGCGGTCGACCCGGCCAACCACAAGCTCTATTTCGCTCGCCGCGGCGACAAGCCCGAGCCGGACGCATGGCCGGCTGTGAACACGTGGCCGGCCGAGGTCAGGGAAGCGATGGACAAGGCGCTCGGCTCGCCGAATTAGCTTCTCTGCTTCGCGCCTTCGTTCCCGAGGCGGGCCGAGCGGCGGCGTCTCACCTTAGAGCGGGTTCATCGTTTCACGGAAACGCCGAACCGCTCTATCTCTTTGTTTTTGCGCAATTCCGGACGGAAAACCGTTTCATACTTTTCCTGGAATTGCTCTAGAGCATCAACAAAAAGCCCGGCGCATGGCCGGGCTATTCCGTCGAATAGAGATTCTATCAATCGCCATCGATCGCCGTCGCCATGCGGGCGATGGCCTGTTGATAGACGCTCGCGGAATTCCAGCCAGCAATTGCGCCCATATTCGCCTGATAACTCGCGCCGGCCCGCCAACCATGACCCTTGAGGAAGTTGGCAGTGGAAGCCAACGCAGTGCCCTTGTCGCGCAGATTTTTGCTGCCAACTCCATACTTCAAAACGTTTCCGGGAAGGAACTGCGTGTGGCCAATCTCGCCATGCGCGGCACCGACCGACGAGGCGCTCAACGCTCCGCGATCAACCAGCTTCAGGGCTGCAACGCCATGCGGGTAAAAGAATTCCGGACGGCGGCAATCATAGGTAAGCGTTAAAATAGCAGAGACCGTATTCTGTTTGCCCATGGAGGCGCCGAAGCCAGTTTCCATACCCCAGATGGCGAGCAACACACCCGGCGGTACGCCGTAGGTCCGTTCGATCTTGTCGAACAGCGCCGCGTTCGACTTCTTCAGCGCACGGCCCCTGGCAATGATCGCGGATCCGCCACGGCGCTTCATGAAAGCTTCCACCGAGCCGCTGAAAGCCTTATGAAGGGCGCGGTCGACGGCGATCGTCTTTGTTGCGTAGGTCGCACGAGCCAGAGCGGCTAGACCCTTCGAGCCTACACCGTTGGCCTCGGCCTCCGCGGCGAAATCCGCCTTCCACGCTTCGAAGCCCGCACTCGTCTTGCCGCATTGGGCGGCCTGCGCACCTGTTGCCGCCGCAAGCATCATCAATGCTGCCACTGCGTAAATCTTTCCCTTGGCAAGAAATGCCATGTTGCTCTCCTGGTTGCCTGGATCACGTCCCAAATACGAATTTGCCAGCGAAACGCTCGCTTGTCACTGTTAGAGCGGCGTTCGTCCACTTGGACGCAGTACGCTCTGACACTCTAAATCTGCGCATCGTGCTTTCTGAAAATCGATCCTGATTTTCGGGCCGATGCGCTAAGAAGTCGTTTACGTATCCCCGCCGCAGCGCTGGCGAATGCCGGAGAACTTGCTTACGATCAAGTAATTATTGTGGCGGGGGCTGGAATATTCATGGAAGACGTTGATGTCGTGGTCATCGGCGCCGGCTCGGCGGGACTTTCCGCCGCCAAGACCCTGCGTGCAGCCGGCCTTTCTTTCAAGCTGTTCGAAGCGACGAACCGGATCGGCGGCCGCGCCTGGACCAGCGATCAGCATTTCGGCGTCCCTTTCGACATCGGCTGCGCCTGGCTGCACGCGGCCGACCGCAATCCCTACTTTCCCGAGGCACAAGCCGCCCGCTGGACGCTTCACCATCACGACATGAATGTCGATCATCTCTATTATCGCAACCGCGAGGCGAGCGAGGACGAAGAGGCCGCAATGAAGGCGGCCGATATCAGGCTGTTCGAGCTGCTGGCCGCGCATGAGGTCAGGGATGGCGACGACGACCGCCTTTCGGCGTTGCTCGCCAGGGGCCA
>NZ_SUEO01000103.1:20252-20579 GCF_004962925.1 Mesorhizobium sp.
CCGCCTCGCCCGCCGCCGACATCTCCCAGGCGAAATCGCCGCCGACGAGGACGAGATATCGATCCGCGACTTCCAAGCCGCCGCCGATCTCGAACCGAACTATTTCACCAAGGAGGGGTTCGGCGCGTTGGTCGCCCGTTTTGGCGCCGACGTGCCGGTCGAGCTGTCGACGCCGGTGCGGAAAATCCTCTGGGACGTGCCCGGCGTCGCCTGCGTCACCGATCGCGGCACCATTCGCGCCAAGGCGGCCATCGTCACCGCCTCGCCGGCGGTGCTCGCCTTCGAGGAGATCGAATTCGCGCCGGCGCTGCCCGACACGCATTTCGC
>NZ_SUEO01000104.1:0-253 GCF_004962925.1 Mesorhizobium sp.
GAACGGCAATCTGCTCGATATCTCCGATGCAGCCGTCGAGATCATCAACATTGTGCGCCCGGTGGTCGCGATCGGCCGCTACATCGTCTTCGCTGCGATGGCGCTGAAAGAGCAACAACAATGGGCTGAACGTTTCGCGGCAGGAGATGAGACCCAGCTTGAAGCGTTCACTGAGGAGGTGCGGCGGCTTTATCCTTTCTTTCCGTTCATCGGAGGCCGGGCTCGCGAGACGTTCGAATGGGAGGGCTACCGG
>NZ_SUEO01000104.1:263-5800 GCF_004962925.1 Mesorhizobium sp.
TTCCCTGTACCGAACGCCTTTGCGCTGGATCGCGGCATAGGCTGGAAGGCGCAAGGCTACGATTTCGTGGCGCATGGCGGCGGCGACGCTTCGGTCACACATCGTTGCCCGGGCGAGGCGGTCACGGTGGCGCTGATGAAAGAGGCAATCCGCCTGCTGACCCGATCGATGAGCTATGAAATCCCTGACCAGAAATTGGCGCTGGATCTGTCGCGCATACCGGCGCTCCCCGAACAGGGCTTGCGACTGCGGGACGTCCGTCGTGTCGATGCCCGGACTGGCTGATGATCCGCGATTTTCCCCTGCCGCTCGATACGCCTCCGATGGAAGCCAAGGCGGCTGATGCGATTCCCGAAGGAGAGGGGTGGCAATATGAGCGCAAATGGGACGGTTTTCGCTGCCTGGCATTCCGCCAGGATGACGCGGTGGAGTTGCGTGCAAAGTCAGGCAAGCCGCTCGGACGGTATTTTCCGGAACTCGTCGCGGCACTGAGGGATTTGCCGTCGCCCCGCTTTGTCGTCGACGGTGAAATCGTCATCTCGATCGACGGCAAGCTGTCGTTCGACGCGCTCCAGATGCGGCTTCATCCCGCCGAGAGCCGGATCCGCAAGCTGTCCGCGGAAATTCCGGCGCACATCGTCCTCTTCGACATGCTCTGCGACCAGCACGGAACCATCCTGTTGGCCCGGACACTGGAAGAACGACGGGCGATCCTTGAGACTTTCGTCGCCTCGGCAAACCGTAAGAGCATCGTGCTCTCACACTGCACACACGACGTGAAGGAAGCCCACTCCTGGCTGGGGGACGCCGGACATGGGGAGACGGACGGCGTGGTTGCCAAGCGGCTGGACGATCCATACCAGCCGGGCGTGCGTGCGATGGTGAAGGTAAAGCGGCTGCGGTCGGCCGATTGCGTGGTCGGCGGCTTTCGCTATCTCAGCAACAGCCGGCAGGTTGGCTCTCTGTTGCTGGGTCTGTACAACGAGGCCGGCAAGCTCGATCACGTCGGCTTCACCTCGACCATCGCCAAGGATGACAGGGCTGAGCTTACCCGCAAACTCGAAGCGATGCGCGAGCCACCCGGCTTTACCGGAAAAGCGCCGGGCGGACCGAGCCGCTGGAGCACCGAGCGCAGCGGCGAATGGGAGCCGGTCCGGCCCGAATTGGTGGTCGAAGTACGCTTCGATCATGTCACCGGCGACCGTTTCCGGCATGGCACCAAGTTCCTGCGCTGGCGGCCGGACAAGGCACCGGAGCAATGCACGTTTGAGCAGATCGCCTGAGTCCTTGGGCGTCCTCTCCGTATACGGTTTTCAAGCCGCTTTCTTGCGCCGGCTTCCCGGTTCTTCGATCGGCGCCGCCGCAGCTCGGAAGTCCTGCCAGGGATCCGACGGTAGCGATGCAAGCCGGGTCGGCGTGTTCTCGACCGTAAAATAGGCCGGTCCGATGCCGGGGCCGAGTTCGTCCCAGGAAAGCGGCATCGAGACCGCCGCACCCGGTCGTGCTCTTGTCGAATAGGGTGCGACTGCGGTCGCACCGCGCTGGTTGCGCAGATAGTCGACGAGGATTTTTCCGCGCCGTTTGGATTTGGTGATGGTCGAGACGTAACGGCCGGGACTGTCCGAAGCCATGGCGTCGGCCATCGCCTTGGTGAAAGCTTTTACAACAGGCCATTGCGCTTTCGGCTTCACTGGCGCCACGACGTGCAGGCCCTTGCCGCCGGAGGTCTTGATGAAGGGGACAAGCCCCACATCCTTCAGCCGGTCGCGGGTCTCGACGGCGGCTTCGATCACCGCCTCCCAGCTCACGCCCTCGCCGGGATCGAGGTCCATGATGATCGTGTCCGGACGCTCCCAATCGCTCACCATCGAACCCCAGGGGTGGATCTCCAGCGCCGCCGACTGGACAAGCCCGATCAGCCCATCGAGATCATTGATGCTGATCAGCCGCTCGTCGGGCGGATCCTTGGGATCGTGGACCAGCACGATGTTTGGGTTGAGACCCTTCCAGGCATGCTTCTGGAAAAACTGCTCGCCCGAAATGCCGTTTGGGCATCGCACCAGCGCTAACGCCCGGCCGACGATAAAGGGCGATGCATGGCGCCAGACTTCGGCATAGTAGTCGGCGAGACCTTCCTTGGTCACGCCCTGGTCCGGCCAATAGAGGCGGTCGGGATGGGTAAGCTTGACGGTCCGGCGCTGAGCTTTGGGTACTGCCTTGTTCGTCTTCGGCGTTTCGCGGACGATCTCCTTCGCCGGCTTGTCTTCGCGCAATCCGCGGAACGAGGCGTGGCGCAGATTGCCGTCGGCGGTCCAGGCCCGGAACTCGATTTCGGCGACGAGTTCAGGCCTGACATAGCGGGCTTGCCGAGCCTCCTCGGCGCTCAGCCGCTCATCGAACGGGCTTGACGGAATGCGTATCCGCTCGAGCTTCTTGAACAGGTCCTGTGCGACCGCTGCCGTGTAGCCGGTGCCGACACGCCCGACATGATGAAGCTTACCGTCGTCATAGACACCCAGGACAAGCGAACCGATTGCATTGCGCGAGGTCGACGAGGGGACGTAGCCGGCCACGACGAATTCCTGCCGCGCCGAGCATTTCGACTTCACCCAGTTCTTGCTGCGGCCCGCGCGGTAAGGCGCATCGCGCAGCTTGGAGACGATACCTTCCAGGCTCAGCCGGCAGGCGTGTTGCAGGACCAGAGCGCCATTCTCCTCAAAATGTCCGCTGTAGCTGATGATGCCGTTATCACCGCCGATGATCTTTTCCAGCAATTGCTTGCGCCTGATCAACGCAACATCGCGCAGATCGTACCCGTCGAGATGAAGCAGGTCGAAGACGTAGAAGCGAAAGCGATCGCTGCGGCCCTCGCTGAGATCGGCTTGCAGCGCGGAAAAATCCGACGCGCCGGCGGATGTCTCGACCACGAGTTCACCATCGATCAGCGCCGTTCCGACAGGTATATCGGCCAGCGCCGAAATGACCGCCTTTCCGAACTTCTTCGTCCAGTCGAGACCGCTGCGCGTCAACAGTTTGACGCGGCCGGCTTCGATCCGGGCCTGCAGCCGGTAGCCGTCGAATTTGATCTCGTGCAGCCAGCGTTCTCCGGACGGCGCGGACGAAACCAGCGTCGCCAGCGTCGGCTCGACGAAATCGGGAAGCGCTGCCTTCTTGGCACCCTTGATCTTTGACGGCTCCGGAACGCCAACGGTGGCGGGCTGCTCTTCCGGGGGAGCGGCCCTCGTGCGGCCGCCGCGGCGCTTGCCGATGCGTCCCGTCTTCGACGACCAGCCGGGCGCTTCTCCGGCGACATCCTCGATCTTGCGGCCGGTGGCGACGGATTCCGGCCGCTCGTCCAGAATGTCAGGATCTCCTTCGGTGCGTGCGGCGTCATCGTCGCCCTTGATCAACAGCCAGTTCTCGCGCTTCTCCCGTGGCTTTCCGGCCATCCGCACAAGATGCCAGCGCCCGCCCAGCTTCTCGCCGTGAAGTTCGAAGTCGAGATGGCCTTTCGCATAGCCGCGATGCGCGTCGCCGATCGGCGTCCAGGTGCCCCTGTCCCACAGGATGACGGTGCCGCCGCCATATTCTCCCTTCGGGATGGTGCCTTCGAATCCGCCATATTCTAAGGGATGATCCTCGACATGAACGGCAAGGCGCTTCTCGCCAGGGATCAGGCTCGGCCCTTTGGTGACGGCCCAGCTCTTCAGGACGCCGTCCATTTCCAAACGAAAATCATAGTGGAGCCGCGTCGCATCATGCTTCTGTATGACGAAGCTGTTCCCCGTCCTCGGCGCCTTGCGGCCCTGCGGCTCCGGGGTGACCGAAAAATCGCGCTTCTTGCGGTAGGTCTCGAGCGCCATCGGTCAGCCGGCCTTCCGACGCGGCGCTGTCTGCTTCGCCTTCGCGTGGCGCGCCGGCTTGGATTTTGCCGCGGGTTTTCTGGTCGAGGGCTGCTTGCCGCCAACGCCGGCACTCTGGCGCAGCGCGTCCATAAGATCGACGACCTTCTCCCGCTTGGGCTGCTTCGGAATTGCGATCTTCTTGCCTTCGAGCTTCGCCTTCACAAGCTCGGCCAGGGCTGCCTCATAACGGTCGTCGAATTTGGTCGGATCGAATGTGCCCCTCTTGGTCTTGATGATGTGTTCGGCCAGTTCGAGCATCTCGCCCGTGATCTTCATGTCTGGGATGTCGTCGAAGGCCTCCTCCGCCGAGCGCACCTCGTAGTCGAAATTCAGCGTCGTTGCGACCAGCCCTTCGTCATAGGCCCGGATGAGCAAGGTCCGGATGCGCCGGAACAGGACGGTCTGGGCGATCGCGGCGACTTTCTTCCTGCGCATGCCTTCGCGGATCAGCCCAAATGCTTCTTCCGCGTGTTTGTCCGGCGGGGCCAGGTAATACGGCTTGTCGAAATACACGTCATCGACGTCAGAACAACCGATGAAGGCCGAAACCGACAGCGTCTTGTCGCTCTCGGGGACAGCGGCTGCGACCTCATCGGGCTCGAGCACGACGTAGTCACCTGAGCTGACCTCATAGCCTTTAACCTGATCGTCCTTCTCGACAGGTTTGCCGCTATCGCTGTCGACGAACGCGCGATGCACCCTATGTCCCGTGGCGCGGTTTACCGTGTGGAAGGCGATCCGCTCTGACGTCGAGGCAGCCGTATAGAGCGCCACCGGACAGCTAAGTTCTCCAATTTTCAGGAAGCCCTTCCAATTTGCTCTCGGCGCCAAGACAACAGCCTCACTGTCACAAGCGTTTGCACTGGAAATGCAACGTGGCGGCGCGCAGATTTGTTCCTTGGCGCCTACACGGCGATGATCGGATGCCTGGCCCACAGACAAACCGTTCCGCTGCAACCAAATTCACGACCCGCCGTTGTCGACCAGGAAGGGAGCGGTTGGCCATGACGAGACTATCATTGACGAGACTGTCGTTTTTGTCGGCTCTGGTTGCAGCTCTGGCTTTAGCGGGCTGCAGCAACGAGGCCGAACCGACACAGGGCAGCACCAGCAGCACTGAACCGACTCAGAGCAACACCAACACCGTCGAGCAAAGTCCCGAGGTCGACAAAGATCCTACGCCCAAGTCGTCGACGGGCGGCGATCAACCCGGTACGCCGCCGGCGCAATGAAAGACCGGTCGACCGACCGGTTTCTACGAGGAAGCCGTCTCTTTCCTGGATGCATTCTCGACGCAAGCGCACCGGGTCTCACCCCGACTGGCTCTGCTCGACCAGATGGTAGCTATACCGATCTCGAATGAACGCGTTGAAAAACCGACCTTTTGCCGAGGCTTTGCGGAATGCAGCGTAGGTCTGCGGCGGCATGTCGTCGTAATCGTAGCGATGTCCGCTTGGGACAAACCATACCGAGAGGGTCCTCGTTGCGGGATCGTAATTTATGCTTTGGATGGCAGTTGAAGGCATTTCCCAACCCTCGACGCGTCTGGGCAATAACCCACCCCGGCAAGCCAGGTTCCATCTCGCGCAAGATATGGAGGCGATGATCCGGCCGGCTCGGTGCCTCCAAGGC
>NZ_SUEO01000104.1:5810-8701 GCF_004962925.1 Mesorhizobium sp.
CTCCAAGGCCTTGCCGCCACCGGGCGGCTTTACCAATTAGGGTTGATGCCACCGCTCAAAACCAAGCAACCGGAATTCGCGGGCCAAGGCGACCTGTTTCGTGCGCCCGACTTTCGCGTGCCCGACTCTCGCGTGCTCGACGATCTGCCGGAAGGATTTCACTACCAACCGGAGCTGATCACGGCGGAGGAAGAGGCTGAGCTGGTGCGGCAGCTCGAAAGTCTCGCCTTCCAGCCCTTCGACTTTCATGGCCATCTCGCAAACCGGCGCGTCGCCGGTTTTGGCCTGCGCTACGATTTTGACCAACGTAAAGTCGTCGAGGCGCCGGCGATCCCTGCGTTTCTGATGCCGCTCAGGGAGAAGGTGGCAGAATTTGCGCGGCTACCCGCCGATGCTTTCGTCCAGGTTTTGATCAACGAGTACCGATCCGGCGCCGGTATCGGCTGGCATCGCGACAAGCCGCATTTCGATGCCGTGGCCGGCGTTTCCCTTCTTGCGCCATGCAGCTTTCGGCTGCGCCGGAAGAACGGCACGAGATGGGATCGCAAGACCATCATCGTCGAGCCAAGGTCGGCTTACCTGATGACGGGCCCGGCGCGCACCGAATGGGAGCACAGCATCCCGCCGCTTGCCGCGCACCGCTATTCGATCACCTTGCGGACCCTGCGGCCATCAAAACAGGTGGCTTGATGACCAGGATCGAGACCGGCTCCTGTTTTTGCGGTTCCATAACGGCTGAGATGCATGGCGACCCGTTCTGGATTTGCTCCGATCACGATGACGATTGTCGCAAGGCCATAGGGAGCCCGCTGACCGTCTGGGTCGGCTATCGACCGGCCCAATTCAGATTGCTGACCGGCGCGCCGAAGACGTTCTCAAGGACTGAAGGCGTGTTCCGCACCTTCTGCGCCGATTGCGGCACATCCATAGCCTATCTCGACCAGGGGCTTCCTGAAGAACTCTATCTGACGATCGGCTTCTTCGACCACCCCGAACGCTTTGCGCCGCAGGCTCACGCCTATTGGGACATGAAGCTGCCATGGGTGGAATTTCGTGACGATCTGCCGCGTGTGGAAAGATATTCAAGGCGGCGCGATCCGGCGATCGGAAATCCAGCCGATCGGTAACCGGCAAAACGCCGCCAATGGAACCCGAATGGCCCTAGCTGAATTGAATTGCGGTCAGTTCGTAATCCAAACACCAGCGGCGATCAGGGTTACCGATGTCTCTTATCCCGGCTTGGCAAGACATCGCGGCACGCCTGCTTCTGACCGTGCTCGCCGGTTCACTGATCGGCCTCGACCGGGAGGCGCGCGGACAAGCGGCGGGCCTCAGGACAACCATCCTGGTCGGGCTGGCCGCCGCGATCGCAATGACACAGGCCACCATTCTGCTGGAGGTTGGCGGCAAAACTCCGGATTCCTTTGCCCGGATGGACGTTCTGCGCTTTCCCCTAGGCGTGTTGACAGGCGTCGGCTTCATCGGCGGTGGCGCCATTCTTCGCCGGGGCAGTCTTGTCAGCGGCGTGACCACGGCAGCCACGTTGTGGATGATGACAATGATCGGATTGGCTTTCGGGGGTGGCCAATACGCCTTGGGCGCGGCCGGGACGGCGCTGACGCTGGTCATTCTGCTCGTGTTGAAATGGGTCGATCTGATGATACCGCGCGAACATCACGCTGTGTTGGCGCTCACCTGGAAGGCGGCGGATCACGACGAGCTTGACATGATCGTCGGGCCTTCCGGTTATCGAGCACGCCTGGTTGGAATGGAACGGCGCCAGGATCGCGACAGCCCCGTGATGTCGTTCGAGATCAGTTGGAGGCGGCCTGAGAGGGCACCGCCGCCGACGGATCTGTTGACGCTGGTGGGTGAGCATTGCGAGATCGAGAAGTTTGATCTCCTCAGCGAAGCGCGATAACCGCTGGATTGATTGCTAACTGAGCCGAGGATTGCCAGGTAGGCCGGGAATCAAGGCCGGCAGCATCGGCTGCACGAAACGGGCATGATCGCTTCTTCACGCTGCTTTTGATACCTATCTGTCGAGTGCAAGGCGTATATCGGGAATAGGCAAGATTTGGCACAACGATCGGGAAGCGCAGACCTTCCACTTCATGGCGGACGCGTGCCGAAATGGCTCGGCGACCGTATGACGCGCCTTGGCGCGGTCATGTGCGAGGCGATCATTCACCATTACGGCCGCGAGGAGCTGCTGCGCCGGTTGGCGCATCCGTTCTGGTTCCAGTCGTTTGGCGCCGTCATGGGGATGGACTGGCATTCATCCGGCATCACGACCAGCGTCATAGGCGCCTTGAAACGTGGTTTGGCTCCGCTCTCGGGCGAACTCGGTATTCACGTGTGCGGTGGCCGCGGCGCGCATTCACGCAAGACCCCGCACGAGCTTGCCGCCATCGGCGAGCGCGTCGGCTTCGACGGAACAGGCCTGGCGACGGCCAGCCGGCTCGTCGCCAAGGTTGACAGCGCCGCCGTTCAGGACGGCTTCGATCTTTATCTGCATGGCTTCATCGTGACCGATGACGGCGACTGGGTCGTGGTCCAGCAGGGCATGAACGGCGACAGCAAGGTGGCGCGCCGCTATCACTGGCTGTCCGAAGGCCTGAAGAGCTTCGTCGACCAGCCGCATGCCGCCATTGAGGGCGCCAACCAGGGCGAGATCGTCAACCTGACCGACCGCCGCGCCGACGCTTCGCGCAAGGGACAGCTGGAGCTCCTGCAGGACCTCGGACCGGATCGCATTCTGAGGGAATTCGCCGCGCTCGAGCGTGACGTGGCTGCAGCGCCGGAACCCGACCAGCCGATGCTGCCGCACCTCGTCATGCCGGCGCACCACGACGTTCGCGAAAGCGACGTCGTCATGCACCGTCTTCATG
>NZ_SUEO01000104.1:8711-20554 GCF_004962925.1 Mesorhizobium sp.
GCGCGCCATGCCGTTTTTCCGATCCCGGCCGCTTCTCGCTGGCGCATGGCGGCAAGGACAGGCATCCGTTCCCCGTGCCGCTGAAGGTCTATGACGAGACGATCGGCGTGCTGAAGTCCGCCGTTCACAAGGCCAGGCTCGGCCGCGACGAGGAAATCGGTGCCTTGAAGCGGCTGGACGACCAATCGCGGCAGGTTGAGCGCTATGTCACAGGCCCCAGCCTGAAGGAAATCGTTGCCGGAGAGTTCGATCAGTCGCATCTGCTCGGCGGGCGCAGCGTGTTCGGCTGGGAGCCCGCACCCGAGGTGCCCGCGGACGTCAAGCAAATCAAACAACAGGGATAATCAGGCCCGGATCGCAATTCCGCGAACCTGGCCTGTCTGATCGCACTCGGCTTCAGGCATCCAGATCGATCAAAGCGATACCGAGTTCCGGACGCTTCCTGCGGCGCAGATGCCCAGGCGCTTCCACCAAAGTGACTTCGAGTGTCGGCCGAACGATGCCTTCGAGCAGATGTCCGCCCTTCGTGCTGCCGTCGCGCAAGCCGAGCACCGCGTGGACGTGAAGGCTGGGCTTGCCATCGTCGCCGATCGCAACATCGCCGATCGCGCTGAGCACCTCGCACTGTTCCTGGACGGGGATTTTCCGATAGGTTTTTTCGTTGAAGTCGAACCAGCCGACAGTCGCCCTTTCAAAGGCGCCGAGCGCGGTCAATGAGGCGCCGCCAATGTCCTGATCGACCGCGAAAGAGGTAAGCGTCGCGAACGCTTCTTCGCCAGGATCAAGCACCACCACGAACGTCCTTTGTCCGGCACTTTCGGCGACGAGCTGCGATTTCATGATTTCACTCCAGACGCCATCTCGGCTTTTACGTTGTCGTCTTTTCAGTCGACCGAGTTTGAACGAAATGACGGCTGGAGAGTTCCGAATACCAATTCGAAGCTGGCGATCGGACTGCGCGTCATTTTGGCCACCTCAAATTTCAGTTGGAACCTGGCGACTGCCAGGCTGTGGTTTTGGCGATCTAAGCAGCAAGGCCAAGGGCACGAACAGTGCCGTCGCCACCGCGCAATAGCGAAACACGTCGATATAGGCGAGCAACGTGGCCTGGCGGGCGATCAGTTGCCCGACCCAGCCGATTGCCTGCTGTTTTGCCTCAACCATGGGCGATCCCTGGGCGGCGAAAAATTCGGTCATCTGGCGAAGCACCTGTTGGTAGGCAGGGGCCGATTGCTCGGTATGGCCGACCAGATTCGACTGGTGAAGCTGCGACTGCTGAGCGATCACGGTGTTGGACAGCGACACGCCGATGCTGCCGCCGATGTTGCGGGCGACGTTGATCAACGCCGACGCCTGATTGGTCTTTTGCGGCGGCAGACCGACGTAAGCCGCGGTCGAAATAGGGATGAACAGGAACGGCAGTCCGATCATCAGGAAGACGCGCGCAAAGGCAAAGAAGTGGAAGCTGGCGTCCGGGGTGAGCGACGTCATATGCCAGAGGGCGATCGTAACCACCGACATACCCATCATGATCAGATATTTGGGCTGAACGAAACCGGCGGCAAATCCGGAAACAGGCATCAGCATCAGCATGGCGATACCGCCCGGCATCATCGAGAGCCCTGACAGCGTCGCTGTATAGGCGAAGGTGGTTTGTTGCAGCTGTGGCATGATCTGCGTTGTGCTGAACAGGACGGCACCGACAGCCATCATTACCAGGAAACACGAACCAAATTGGCGGGTGAACAGCAGGCTTATGTCGACGATCGGATCGCTGCGGCTGATTTCCCAAGGTATGAGCAGCAGGAACGCGATGGCGGAAATGACTGCAGTCGTCGCGATGAAGCTCGACGCGAACCAATCGTTGCGTTGGCCTTGGTCAAGGAACAGTTCCAGGCAACCAAGCGCCGTCGCCACCAGGACGAACCCGACCCAGTCGACCTTGAGACCACCGCGTAGCCGCTCCTTGCGTTCGCGTTCGAGCACGTCCGGCTCGACCACTAACCATTGCACCAGCGCCAGCGACATGATGCCGAACGGCACGTTGATGAAGAAGATCCAGTGCCAGGAGAAATGGTCGGTCAGCCAACCGCCGATCGTCGGTCCTACCGTTGGCGCGACGATGACGGCGATGCCGTAGAGCGCGAACGCCTGAGAGCGCTTTTCAGGCGGGAAGGTGTCGGCGAGGATGGATTGTTCGCTCGGCGCCATGCCTCCGCCGCCGAGACCTTGCAGGATCCTGAAGAGGATGAGCAACTCCAGATTGGGCGCCAGTCCGCACAGGAGCGAGGCGAGGGTGAAGGTCGCCACGCAAAGCATGTAATAGCGCTTGCGGCCAATCACGCTGGCCAGCCACCCGCTGACCGGGATGATCACCGAATTGGCGACGAGGTAGGTGGTGATGACCCATGTGCTTTCGTCCATCCCGGCCGCCAGGCTGCCGGCAATGTTGCGCAGGGCCACATTGGCGATGGAGGTATCCAGCACCAGCATGAAGGTCGCGATGGAAACAACGACGGCGATGAGCCAGGGATTGCGTCCGCCGGCGGCGGAGCGGCTTTCGCTCCGGTTCGTTGCCGCGTCGCCGTTCATCGCACCTTGACCGTCGGCACCACCGACATGCCTGGACCAAGAAGCACGTCGGGCGGCTTGTCGAAGACGATCTTGACTGGCACGCGCTGTACCACCTTGACGTAGTTGCCGGTGGCGTTTTCGGCCGGCAGCAGGCTGAAGGCGGTGCCGCTGCCGGCCTGGATGCTGTCGACGCGGCCATGGAAGGTCTTTTCAGGATAGGCGTCGACGGCGATGTCGACCGGCTGCCCGGGCCGCATCAGGTCGAGTTGCGTTTCCTTGAAATTGGCCTCCACCCAGACCTCGTCGGGAACGAACATCATCAGCACCTGGCCGGGCTGGGCATAGATGCCGTTGGCGGCCGAAATGCTCGTTGCGCGTCCGGCGACGGGAGCGGTGATGGTCGTGCGGGAAAGTGCCGTACGGGCCTGATCCTGGCTGGCCTTCGCCTGTTCGAGCCTGGCATCGGCTCCCCTGGTTTGCGCCTGCAGCACCGAGACCTGGCTCTTTGCCGCCGCGACATTGGCCTCGGCGCTGTCGTAGGCAGCCTGATCCTGATGCAGCGTCGAAGACGCCTGCTGTGCTTGTTGCTGCGTCCCGGTGCCCTTGGCGAGCAGTTCACGATTGCGCTGATCTTCGGCCTTGGCGAAGTCCAGCGCCGCCCGGGCTTGCGCCACCTGCCTCTGCGCCGCATCGATCTTGGCGTTTTGAGCCTCGATCTGGGCGGTGGCATTGCCGATCTCGGCCTGCGCCGCCGCGACACTGGCATCTGCCTGCTTGAGGTCTGCCCGATAGTCGCTGTCGTCTATGCGCAGGAGAATGCCGCCGGGCTGCACATGCTGGTTGTCGGCGACGGCGACCTCGGTGATCCGTCCGGCGATCTCGGCGCTGACGGTCACCGTGCGGGCATCGATGAAAGCATCATCCGTCCATTCGTACTGGCGGGCGTAAAGCCACCAGATCACGACTCCCGCAATGATGAGCAGGAACACAAGGGCAATCGCCGCTGTCCAATAGGGATGGCGTTTGGGAAAGCTGAGCAGACCGGTGTTTTGCGGCGGCGAAGCCTCCGCCTTTTCCAGGCCGGCTTCATCCGGTTTCGTGTCACGCTCTCGAACCCGGGCCGGTGCCTCCCGGGACTCGTCGGTGTTATCGAAATCCTGTTCGGTTCTGTGGGGTTTCGTATCCAACGGAATGGCTTTCAGGCAAGTCCGATGTGTCAGTTCCCGCCGGCGGCGGACGCGGGTCAACGAAAAGCCTCTGCAAAAAGTTCCTCATCTGAATGTGCTGAACCGGTTGCTCATGATCATCAGGCGCATCTGCGATCTGCCATCAGAATAGACGATTTAATAGTATAATTTGCTTCGATAAAGCGTTGAAAACATAGAGATAGTCATCGCTGGTTTCCAGCCGGCCCGAGCCGATTTGCGGCGTTGGGCCACCAAATTGGAAATGTAGCGTTGCAGGGAAACAGTGCCACGCTCGGGATTGGCGGGCAGTTCAAGCTCGTCCAGAGTGAGGGCGGTCATGCGCGCATACGACTCGGCAGCGGCCCTGGAAAAGCCCATGCTCTCAAAGGTCTCTTGCCATTTTTCAAGCGGTGCAGTCACGACCTGAATGTCTTTTCGTAACTCGTCGCTCAGACAAGCCGCGACATCAGACGCAGTATAGCGCGCCGGCCCTTCGACATAGTGGGTACCTGTCTGCTCGATCGGCTCTTTCAGCAAACGGGCGGCGGCGCGCCCAAGGTCGTCCGGCGCCACCATCGGCAATCTGAAGTCCGCCGGAAAAAAGGTGTTCACCACACCATCCTGCTCCGCAGTTTCAAGAGCAAAATCCCAGTTGCTCATATAGTATGCCGCCCGGATGACACTGGCAGGGATCGGCTGGGCGCGCAGTTGCTGCTCCAATTCGTAGAGGATGTTCAGGTCGCCACACCGGTCGCCGGGCTGAGCGCCGTAGGTTGATTGCGCGACGATCTTTCGTAATCCAGATCCTTCAAGAGCTGCAGTGATGGCGGCAACGGTCTTGCGCTCTTCAACGTCCGTGTCGGTCGCTGGGGCTGCTGACGGATTGAGCAGAAACAGGCGCTCGCCTTGACGAAAAACCTGACGAAGGGCCTCGCTGTCGTGGACATCCGCCACCGCGATTTCGGCGCCACGCCGGTTCCAGTCAGGGCCTTTGGATGGGTCGCGAGTTACGATGGTGACCGCTTCGCCCTGCTGTAAAAGCGACATGGCTGTAGCAGAACCAACATGGCCCGTGCCTCCGAGAATGATGTTCATGGCCACTCCTTTCGCTCCCTATTCATCCGGGGCGGTGGCGGGAGCCGTATAACGGCGACGTACTGCATCCAAAACGTGCTTGCGGCTTTCCTGCGCCGAGAGCATTTCGTCCTTCTCTGCCTCGGCGGCTTCCCGCGCCAGTTCCTTGTCCCTGATCTGATGGCGAAACCATTCGGAATAGTCGCCGGCGCGCAGGTGATGCTCCCAAGTCCCGTCGTCGATGCCTTCGGCGATCTGAGCGAAGATCATGAGGTTATGGGCCCGTAGGTTCATCGCGTTGTCGGGACCTCTGAAATAGAAGCTGCCGGCCTCGTCCAGTTGACCTTCCGCATATTTGCGGCTGTGACGCTTGAGCGACTGGCGCGGCTCGATCGCTTTTACCATGGCAATTTTCTTGCGGGTTTGCGGCCGCCAGAACAACACGCGCTCGCCTTTTGGCGACGGAATATCCTTTGGCGGCTTGGTGTCCGTCTCATGACAAAAGGCCTTGATGACATTCTTGGCCTTGGGACCAAGCGCAATGACGGCAGTGACCAGGCGCAGGGCATCGGTCGAAATCGCTTCCGGATGAACGGTGATCAGGACGGTGCCCGGCAATTCCAACGACAGGACGGCGCGTGTGTCGTCGCGCTTCTTGGGGAGAAGATGATGCGCCTCGTCGATGACCAGCCAATGTGGCCTCGCCGTACGGAAGCGAAAACTGCCAAGGCCGGGGAGCAGATCGGCAAAGAAGTCCGGTCGCTCATTGACCCGTAACGCCAGCCCATTGACGACCACACTGGTGTCCGGCTTCTCGATCAGGTCGAGCACTTGTGCCTTTGTTGGTGCGCTCGAGCCATCGCCTATCCGGACGGCACCTTCGAGGCCATCATAATCGCCTTCCGGGTCGAAAATGCAGAATTGAAAGTCGTTCTCGACGAAGCGTTCCGTCAGCGCTGTGGCCAAGGTGGATTTGCCGATGCCGGAGCTTCCGGCGATCAGAACCGTGTCGGTCGGCGTCAGATAGACTTCGTCGCCGCCGTCCGAGCCGAGAAGAATGCCGTCACGGCGTTTTCGAACAAGTTCCCGATCACGCTTTACCAATTTTTCGATCAGTTCCTCGACGCCTTTTCCACGCGCGCCGCGCGTCACAAGGTCCGCTGTGTCCTTGACCGCCGCAAGTGCATTGTCGACGGCGACGCTGCAGCCGCAGGCCTGCAGGAAGGCATGATCGTTTTCAGCATCGCCAATACCGACCACATTGTGTGGCGACAGCCGCAGATCCTCAAGTGCAGCGGCCAGCCCGGTTGCCTTGTTGATGCCGCTCGGCAGGATCATCACCGCGCCCTTGTTGAAGATGATTTCCAGCTCCAGCCCGAGTTTCTTGATGACCTCAAGAACTGTTGCCTGGTGTGGTTCCCAGGTCGCAACGATCGACCGTCCGACGGAAAGCGGCTTGACACCGTGCTTTTTCAGCTTGGCGACGAACTTGGGCGCCGGTGCTGGTGAAATCGTACGTTCTTCCTCGCTGGCAGGCGTGTAGATCAACGCCCCATTTTCGGCGACGACCTTGTCGAACAGGCCGATCTCGGGAAAAACGCGCTTGAGGTCGGGCAGTTCTCGTCCTGTGACGAGAATGAGCTTGCGGCCACTTTTCTTGACCCGTTCGAGAGCAGCAAGCGTCTTTTCAGCTACGATCCCCTCGTGCGCCAGCGTGCCGTCATAGTCTGTTGCCAAGGCAATGAAATACATCTGTCGACCATTTCATGTCTGAGATCGCCGCTACGCCGTCACACGCGAGAGGTCGCACGACGATCGAACTGAGCGGGCGACAAGCACTCAGTAGCCGCCGATAATCGGCAGTATTTCGCCGGTGATGTAGCTCGAGCAGTGCGGCGAGGCGAGGAACACGTAGGCGGGCGCGATCTCCTCCGGTTGCGCCGGCCGTTTCATCGGCGTGTCTGCACCAAATTTCGAAACGTCCCCGGCTTGCTTGTCCGACGGGTTGAGCGGCGTCCATACCGGGCCCGGCGCCACGGCATTCACCCGAATTCCCTTTTCGATAAGATTGCCCGAAAGCGCGCGCGTGAAGGCATGAATGCCGCCCTTGGTCATCGAATAGTCGACCAGTTGCTTCGAGCCCTCGATGCCGGTTACGGAGCCGCTGTTGATGATCGCCGAACCGGGCTTCATATGCGGCACGGCCTCCTGCGCCATGTGGAAATAGCCGTAGAGGTTGGTCTTCAGCGTCGTGTCGAAATGCTCTTCGGTCAGCTCGCTGAATTCGCTGGAATGGATCTGGAAAGCGGCGTTGTTGACCAGCACGTCGATCCGGCCGAATTCCTTCACCACCTTAGCCACCGCATTGTGGCAGTGGTCGCGCTCGCTGACGTCAGCCTTGATCAGGATGCAGCGCCGGCCTTCGGCTTCGACGGCCCTCTTCGTCTCTTCGGCATCCTTGTTCTCCGACAGATAGATGATCGCTACGTCGGCGCCTTCGCGCGCATAGAGCACGGCCACTGCGCGGCCGATGCCGGAATCGCCGCCGGTAATGACAGCCACTTTGCCGTCGAGCTTTTTCGATCCGATATAGAATGGCGCATCGTAAAGCGGCGCCGGCTCGATCGCCCATTCGTGCCCCGGCTTCGGCTGGTGCTGCTCTGGAAAGGGCGGTTCGGGATATTTGCGTGCTCCGGCCTGCATGGCGCCTTGTTGCTTGCCGCTGGATTTCGATTTGTCCTTGGCATCAATCCGACGCTGGATATGGCGCTGCTTGGCGGCCTCGCCGGCAATTTCCGATTTCATCTGCATGGCTGCCTCCTTGGCTTGGAGGATGAACAACGCATGTCCGGCGAAAAAGTTTACGCGGACGGCGTCATTCCTTCGGTCCGCGATGCGTTCGACAAGCGACCATTGCAGCCGCGGCAACGAGTGATGGGCGCCACCTAGCCTTCGACAAACCGCCGATGAGAATCGCCCTCCCGATTGGCAGCAGGCGCCGAATGTTCTTGATCGCAGCCAAAACGCCAGGAATCGACGGTGCGTACTGCCCAACTGGCAACGAATGACGCGGCCGGACGTTTGGGCACAAGCGGTGTCCGAGAACCTGAAGGCGCGCTGGCCAGGCAGAAGGTATTCCGAGGCTGGTGGCCTGAAGATTCCCGCTTCTCGTCCGTGAAGGCGATTTTGACACTGGATCGCGCCAAGGGAGAGGAAAATGGCTGAAGGTCATACCAAACCGAACGGGCCGGATCTGGTCGAGGGCATCGCGTTATCCGACCTTCCCGATGGTGGAAAGCTCCTCGGCCATTGCGGCGATGAGCAGGTGCTGCTGGTGCGCCGCGGGGCCGAGGTCTTCGCCGTCGGGGCGACATGCACACATTATGGCGGGCCGCTCGTTGACGGTCTTGTGGTGGAAGACACCGTCCGGTGTCCCTGGCATCATGCGTGCTTCGATTTGCGTACAGGCGAGGCCTTGCACGCCCCTGCTTTTAATCCACTCGCTTGCTGGTCGACGGAACAACGCGATGATCGGATATTCGTGGGAGAAAAGCGCAATCGGACGGCACCGAAGCAGCGCAATGGAAGCTCCGGCCAGGTTCCAGAGAAAATCGTCATTGTCGGTGGCGGCGCGGCCGGTTTCGCGGCGGCAGAAAAACTGCGGCGCGAACACTATCAAGGCAGCATTGTCATGCTCAGCAACGACGAAGCGCCGCCCGTTGATCGGCCCAATCTTTCCAAGGACTACCTCGCTGGCAAAGCACCGGAGGATTGGGTCCCGCTCCGCGGAGAAAGTTTCTACGCGAAGAACGATATCGACCTGCGTCTCAATGCGAACGTCGCCAGCATCGATACACGTTCTGGCGAAGTTGTGCTCGCGGATGGTGCCCGGACTCCTTACGACAGGCTACTCCTTGCGACCGGAGCCGAACCGGTTCGCCTGACAATACCCGGCGCCGACCAGCCACACGTTCACACGCTGCGCTCGTTCGCAGATTGCAAGGCGATCATCGAGCGAGCCACGACTGCGCGCCGCGCCGTCGTGCTTGGCGCCAGTTTCATTGGTCTGGAGGTTGCCGCGTCCTTGCGCTCGCGCGAGATCGAAGTTCATGTCGTGGCACCGGAAAAACGGCCCATGGAACGGGTCCTGGGTCCGCAAATGGGCGACTTCATCCGCGCCCTCCATGAGGAGAATGGTGTCGTATTCCATCTCGAGGACACCGCGAGCAGCATCGACGGCAGCAAGGTGAAACTCAGCAGCGGCGATACGTTGGCGGCGGACTTCGTCGTCGTCGGCATCGGCGTGCGACCGCGGACGGGGCTTGCCGAAACGGCGGGGCTCATCCTTGACCGCGGTGTCGTCGTGAACGCCTTTTTGGAGACGAGCGCACCAGGCATCTTCGCGGCCGGCGACATTGCGCGGTGGCCAGATCCTCACAGTGGCGAGAACATTCGGATCGAGCATTGGGTGGTTGCGGAGAGGCAGGGGCAAACCGCGGCCCTCAACATGCTCGGCCATCGCGAGAAATTCGTCGCCGTGCCGTTCTTCTGGAGCCAGCATTACGATGTTCCCATCAACTACGTCGGCCATGCCGCGCAATGGGACGAGATCGTGGTCGATGGAGACATCATTGCCAAGGATTGCCTGCTCCGCTTCAAGCGCGAAGGACGCACGCTGGCTGTCGCTTCGATCTTCCGCGACATCGAAAGTCTAGGGGCCGAGGTGGAAATGGAGCGCCAAATGACCTAGCGAAGCGCACGCTGTTATCCGCTTTCCGTAGCGATCAGGCTTCGCGACCCTGATCTGTCTTGCGTTCAAGCCGATCGGTTTCATTGCTCCTGCGTTGGGATCGGCGGCATCTGGACGACGATGACCACGCGCAGAGCACGGTCGATCGAATAAAGTGTGCGCGGTTGTGTCGGGTCCCACCCGAAGGCCTGGCCGTGCCCGGGGATGATGATGGTCGCGACATGCCGCAACACCGAGCCGGACTCGGGCAGGCGTAGGACGTAGAGCTCCGGGCGATCATGTCCCGTGACGTAGAGATAGCGGCCCGGCCCCCAGGCCCCGCCTGAAGCCGACATCGCGCCGAATGAATTGGGGACGGAAGTCGGAAACCGCCATGTCTTTCGCCGTCGCTGTTCATCGTATCTGACGACTGTGGTCGACGATTCGGCCTTGCGCGGATCTTGGGCGAAGCCGCCATAGGCCGCATAGCAGAGCCACCACGCACCCTCATGCCAATCGGCCCAGGTCAGCGCGCCCGGCGTGATGCCGAGGCTGCGATGTCCGACATGTTTCAGCGTCGCGGCATCGAATATCTCGATCGAACTTCTCGCCGGCTTATCCGGATAGTTCGAATGAACGCAGAAGAGGAACGTTTTCTGGATCGCGCAACTGTTCAGATGGACGATGTCGCCGCTCCGGTCGGACCAGTTCGCCAACCTCCTGCCGGTTGCCTTGTCGTATTTGGTGATCCGTGTGTTGGAGATCCCGTAGAATGCGTGTGCATCGACGGCGACGCCCTGAAATGCGTCGGGAGCTGGAAAACGTCGAACCTCCCGTGCGTTCAACACGGGAACTGCTGCATCTCCTCCAGAGGTGGCTCCACTGGCATTGTCCGATATAGCCAGAGACAACCCGGCCAGGACGGCTCTCGCTAAGCCGCGGAAAGACCGGCGGAATTTGGAAAGCGAACCACGAACCATCGCAAAGCCGAAGGTGACACTGTGTTCGGCCATCGTAAAAGCAAAAGACTATCCTCGTTCCGGCCGCTCATTCCGCGCAGCACAAAGGTCCGGGGCTGCTGGCGCCGGTTCAGCCAGCGCAATCAGTCTCGGTGCGCAATGATCCAGTCGGTTGCCGCCGCGAGATCGGCGACGGTTGCGGTCGGGCGTGGATCAAACCGTTTCTCATCGCCCTGCCGGTATTTGCCTGTCCGCACCAGCAATGCGCCCGAAAGTCCGGCGCGCAGGGCGCCAGCTATATCCGCCTCGGCGTCGTCGCCGACCATGATCGCCTGATCCGGCGGACAGTCCATGCTTGCCAGCGCCGACAGAAAGAATGCCGACGAGGGCTTGCCGAGAACGGTGGCGCGTTTCAGGGAGGCAAATTCCAATGCCGCGACGAATGGCCCTGCATCGAGGCTGAGCGCGCCGTCGGCGTCCCGAAACGTCCGGTTGGTGGCAAGGGCCAGCAGTTCGGCCCCCGCACTCAGCTCACGGAACGCGTTATTCAACGTCGGATATGTGAAGGCGTCTCCGGCATCGCCGACGATGACGGCGCGCTTGTCGCGATCCGGCAGTTCGTCAAAGTCCGGCGCAAGGCCGGGGTGGATCAACAAGTATGGCGCACGGCCATTGCGAAGCAGCCATTCGCGTGCAGCGTGCGCCGGCGTGAAAACATCTGCCTCGGTAACGGTGAGTCCCATCGCCTCCAGACGTTCGAGAACCCTTTGTTTCGACGAGCGCGTGGTATTGCTTACGAAGCGTACGGCCAAACCGGCCTGGCGCAAACGCGCGACGGCATCGATCCCGCGTGGTATGGCGGTCTCGCCATCATAGATGACGCCTGCGAGGTCCAGCAGTACACCCCTTGTCATCACTTCAGCATGACCACGAGTCCGCCATGCGTCAAATCCGGAACAAAGGCCGTGGTTGTTCCTTTTTGATCAGGGCGGGCAGGCGCACTCGATTAACCGAGGGGTCACAACCACCATTCGGGAAAGGCCGTGCGCGCGGCTTCGGCCAGCGTCGCGATCTCCTCGTCGGGAACCGAGCTGTAAGGCCAGAGCAGTCGCGGGCCAAGCGGCGCCCAGCCGCCGGCCGCCGCCATCGCTTTGTCGAGCGCCGCATCGCTGACATCGTAGCGAGTGCGAAAAGGCAGTACGTGAGTGGCGAGAAAGGCCTGTATACGCGTCTCGACCTCGGCAGCGGCTGCCGCATCCGTGCGGATCATCTGCCACCACATCACCGCGCCCTTCGGGTTGAGGCAGGCGACGTTGGAAT
>NZ_SUEO01000105.1:0-4773 GCF_004962925.1 Mesorhizobium sp.
CCCAGGCCTTGGCCTCGGCGAATGCCTTGCCTGTGTCGACCACCCGATCGACGATGCCCAGAGCAAGTGCTTCGGCCGCCACGAATAGCTCGCCGCCGATTGCCATGCGCCGCACCGTTTGTGCGCCGAAGCGGCGCACCGCGCGCTGCGTGCCGGACCAGCCGGGCACCACACCGATCGAGGTTTCCGGGAAGCCTAATTTCACATGCGCTTCGGCGACACGGAAGTCGCAGGCGACGGCGAGTTCCAGTCCGCCGCCCAGCGCATGGCCGGACAGCACGGCGATGGTCGGTTGCCGCAACCGCGCCAGCCGGTCGAAGACGCGATGGCCGTAGCGAACCCATTGCACCTGGAAGTCGGCGGCACTCATTTGCGACCAAGCTTCGACGTCGCCGCCGGCACAAAAGCCCTTGCCTTCGCCACACAGCAGCACGACGCGGATACCGTCCGCAGCTTCCGCTGTGTCGAGCGCTGCTTCCAGCGCGCGCAGCATCGGGATGTCGAGCGCGTTGAATTTGTCCGGCCGGCGCAGCGTGACGATGCCGAGGGCACCGTCGGTTTCAAAAGTGACGAGACGTTCAGCCATTTGCGCCTCCAAGCGAGGCGCCGCCGTTGAGCGACAGACCGATCGGCCGATCCCGGTAGAGTGCGTCCGGTGTCACTTTCAAATCGTTGGCGACGCCGAGTGGGATCTCGGCCTGCGCCAGCACGTCGCGCTGAAGGTCGATGCCCGGTGCCAGCTCAGTCACCATCAGCCCATCCGGCGTCAGCTTCATCACGCAGCGTTCGGTGACATAGGTGATGTCCTGTCCTTGTGCGACCGCGCGCTTGCCCGAGAAGGAGATGTGCTCGACTTCGCCGACGACTTTCTTCACCTTGCCTTCCCCGTCGATACGGATGCCGCCATCGGCCAGCGACAGCTTGGCCCCGGCATTGAAGAAGCCGGAAAACACGATCTTCTTTGCCCGCGCGGTGATGTCGACAAAACCGCCGGCGCCGGCGGTGACATGCGGTCTTGCCGAAAGCTTCGACACGTTGACCGAGCCGTGGCGGTCGATCTGCAGGAACGAGAGCAGCGAGGCGTCGAAGCCGCCGCCCTGGAAATAGATGAACTGGTGTGGAGAAGGCATGAACGCGTCGGCGTTCGACGAGCAGCCGAACTTGAAGTCGAGCAGCGGCACGCCGCCGACCGCGCCCTGTTCGATCACCCAGGTGACCTTGCCGTGCTGGCCTTCCTCGATAAGGATGCGCGGTACATTGGCCGAGATGCCGAAGCCGATGTTGACGGCCATGCCGTCGGCAAGCTCCATGGCGACGCGCCGCGCGATGACCTTCTGGACACTCATTTCGGCGTTGCGGAAAGTCGACAGCGGCCGGAAGATCTCGCCGGAGATGGCCGGGTCGTAAGGCGTCAGCGTCGTCTGCAACTGGTCGGGCGCCACCACGATGTGGTCGATCAGCACACCGGGCACGCGCACGTCATGCGGCTTCAGCGTGCCGTTCTCGACGACGCGCTTGACTTGCGCGATGACGACGCCGCCATTGTTACGGGCGGCGAGCGCCTGTTCCAGCCCGCCGAGATAAGCGCCCTCATGCTCATAGGTGAGGTTGCCGCGCTCGTCGGCGGTGGTGGCGCGGATGATCGACACGTCAGGCACGATCGAGCGGAAATAAAGCCATTCCTCACCGTCGAACTGCTGCACCGAAACGATCGGCTCGCTGGCCGCCGCATTCATGGCGCAGCCCTGATGGCGCGGGTCGGCGAACGTATCGAGGCCGACCTTGGTCAACACGCCGGGGCGCTTGGCAGCAGCCTCGCGATGCATGTCGAACAATATGCCAGAGGGCACATTGTAGGCGGCGACGGAATTGTCGCCGATCATCTTCCAGATCTGCGGCGGCTCCGAAGATGACGGGCCCGAGGGATAGGAGCCGCACAGCGTGCGCTTCAACAGGCCGGGCTTGGCCAGATGATCGATGCCCTTGATGCCGTACATGTCGCCGGCGGCGATCGGATGCAGCGTCGTGATACCCTTCGGATGGCCTTCCGCCTCGAAACGCGCGCCGATGGCGGCGAGCACCGCATCCGGGCAGCCGAGACCGCTCGACGACGACACCGAAACGACCATGCCGTCCCTGATCAGGCTGGCGGCTTGCGCTGCGGAGACGAGTTTGCTCATCCTGCGCCCCCGAATTTCGGGTCGACCACGACTGATTTGCCGGACTTGGCGGATTGCAACGCCGCTTCGGCCGATGTCAGCGACCAGATGCCGTCCTCGCCGGTCGCCGACGGCTGGCCTTCGCCACCGATCGCCGCATGGAACTGGCGCAAAGACCTGACATAGAGATCTTCGCGGTCGAAGCTCAATTCCTCCTCGCCCTTTGCCGTGCGCAGCAGCACAGAGCCGATCGGCTTCTGCGTCATCACATCTTTCGCGATCAGGGAGCCTTCGCTGCCATGCACCTCGAAGCCGGTGCCGGCGAATTTGGTGGTGAAACCTTCATGCGACTGGGCGATGATGTCCGATTTAAAGCGCCAGATGCACATGGCGCCATCTTCCAGGCCGCCGTTGGCCATGCCTGCGGCCTGTGTGAACGCCGAAACCTCGAGCGGATCGTCGCCGAGCACGAAGCGCAGCGTGTCGGCATCGTGCACGGTGATGTCGAGCACCACGCCGCCGCCGGCTTCCGGCCTGGTGATGCGCCAGCTCTGCAGGTTTTCCGGCAGATAGACGGAGTGGAAGACGCGCGCGGCAATCGGCTTGCCGATACGGCCGGCGGCGATGGCTTCGCGCATCGCCCGGTGCGAGCCGGCATTGCGCAGATGATGGTTGGTGCCGAGCACGATGCCGGCCGCCTTGGCGGCGGCGACCATTGTGCGCGCATCGGCGCTGGTCAGCGCCAGCGGCTTTTCACACAGCACATGTTTCCCCGCCCTGATGGCGGCCAATGCCTGTTCGAGATGCAATTCGTTGGTGGTCGAGATGTAGACGGCGTCGACGTCGGAGCCGAGCAATTCATCGAGCGTCGAGACGGCAAGCGGGATGCCGTTCTCCTTGGCATAGGCCGTGGCTCGCTCCGGGCTGGAACTCATCACCGCCGCGATCTCGCTGTTCGGTTGCGCGCGGATGGCGCTGATCATGAATTGCCTGGCGATCGTGCTCGCGCCGATCAGGCCCCATTTCACGGTCATGCCGCGTCTCCCACGCCCGCACGGCGATCAGGACCGCAACTGTCCCTGACGACGAGGTTAACGGCGCCGATATGATCCTCGGCGCGCGTGGTGCGCGACTGGATCATCTTCAGCATGACATGGGCGGCGCGCTCGCCGAGGCCCGCCGAATCCACCGCGACGCTGGTCAGTGCCGGCATGTAGTGCTGGGCTTCGATCACGTCGTCGAAGCCGACGACGGCGAAATCCGCACCGGGCTCGAGCCCGCGCTTGCGCAGCGCCAGCATCACGCCGAAGGCGACCGCATCGTTGAAGCACAGTGCCGCGCTCGGCGGCTCGGCCATGGCGAGGGCGGTCTCAAGGCAGGCAATGCCGCCCTTGCGGCTGGTTTCGCCTTCGACGACGAGTGTATCGCGTTTGGCGATGCCGAGCGCCTCGCAGGCCTCGCGAAAACCACCCAGCCGCTCGTGATAGACCACCAGGTCCGACGAGCCGCCGAAGAAGACCAGCCGGCGATGCCCTTTGCCGATCAGATGGGCGGTGGCGAGCCACGCGCCGCGATGATTGTCGGGCGCGATCACCGGGATGCGGCTTTCGGGAAGGCGGCGCATGGTGAAGACGATCGGAAGGCCCGCCATCTCGATGCGGCGGAAAGCACCTGAGGTCGTGCCGCGCGCCGGCGAAACGATCAGCCCGGCTACACCCTGTTCCATCAGCGATTTCAGCACTTCTTCCTGGCGCACCGGGTTCTCCGCCGTGTTGGCAATGAACGGCACGATGCCCGCCGACTGGAAGACGCGCTCCATGCCGACCGCCATTTCGGCGAAAAAGGGGTTGGTGAGATCGTTGATGACCATACCGATGACGTTGGAATGGGCCTTGCGCAGATTGGCGGCGCCGCGGTTGTAGACATAGCCGACATCCTCGATCGCCTTGCGAACCTTCAGCGCGGTCTCAGGCCGGATCAGTCCGCTGCCCTGCAGCACGAGCGACACCGTCGACTTGGACACGCCCGCCTCGCGGGCAATGTCGAGTATCGTCGCCTTGGGCCTGCTGGCCATCCGGATGTATCCTCCCGGTATTTTCTGGTCGAGTTTATTGGAACGTTCTAATCCCTATGCTGGATTTGAGTCAATCGGGATTTTCCGAGTTCGAAAAAAGAGAACTCAGCGGTGAGGTAATGCGCCTATCAAAGGGCTTTTCGCTGCGACGCAGCATTTGGCGAGAGAGGGAGAGGGAATCATAAAGGTTCTTGATTTATTGGAACGTTCCATTTATAGGCGCGACCAAGGGAGAGATCTATGGACATTGCTTTGCCCAAGGAGGGCGGTCGCAGCACTCGCTACCGCCTTGTCGGCCAGCCGGCAGAGCCGGTGATCGGCGCGCGGTTTTCGCGCATTGCGTATGCCGCCGCCCATGTCGTGGCCGATCCCCTTGATATGACCGATCCGTGGTCTCATCCCGCGGTCGATTGGGAGCGCACGATGGCGTTCCGCCATCATCTCTGGCGCCTCGGCTTCCGTATCGCCGAGGCGATGGATACTTCGCAGCGCGGCATGGGTTTCGACTGGGCAAACGCCAGGGAATTGATCCGCCGCTCC
>NZ_SUEO01000105.1:4783-11641 GCF_004962925.1 Mesorhizobium sp.
CGAGGGTGCCGATCTCGCCTCAGGTGCCGGAACAGACCATCTGGCGCCCGGCGCCGCCAGGACGCTCGACGATGTCATCGCGGCCTATGAGGAGCAGTTCGGTTTCATCGAGAGCCTGGGCGGCAAGGCGATCATGATGGCCAGCCGCGCGCTGGCGACTGTCGCCAAGGGTCCTGACGATTATATCAGCGTCTATGACCGCATCCTGTCCCAGGCGTCCGGCAAGGTCATTCTGCACTGGCTGGGCGACATGTTCGATCCGGCGCTGAAGGATTATTGGGGTAGCCATGATTTCGAGACCGCGCTCGACGCGGTCGTCGCCATCATCGAACGCCACGCCGACAAGGTCGAGGGGATCAAGATATCGCTGCTCGATGCCGGAAAAGAGGTTGCCCTGCGCAACCGGCTGCCTGACGGGGTCGTCATGTTCACCGGCGACGATTTCAATTATCCCGAATTGATCGCCGGCGACGGCGCAAGGCACTCGCATGCGCTGCTCGGCATTTTCGACGCCATCGCGCAGGTCGCCAATGCAGCACTGGCGAAGCTCGCCGACGGCGATCGTGCCGGTTATGACGCGCTGATGGCGCCGACAGTGCCTTTGTCGCGGAAAATCTTCGAGGCGCCGACCGAGTACTACAAGGCCGGTATCGTCCTCATGGCATGGCTGAACGGCCACCAGCAGCATTTCTCGATGATCGGCGGCATGCAATCGGCGCGCGGCATTTGCCACTATGCCGATGTGTTCCGCCTTGCCGACCAGGCCGGATTGCTTGCCGACCCGGAGCTTGCCATCGCAAGAATGAAGAACCTGTGTGCCGTGGCGGGCGTCTGACCGCCATCCCACTAGAAGAGTTCACGCCCAAATCTCCGATTTGCCTTGTCTGGGCAAATCTGTATGCGGTATGCGTCCGACGCAGGCCCATCCGGCGCGCCGACGCCAGATGGTCATAGCGGCCGTTCTGAATAGGGATACGCCAATGAATTTCGACCTTCAGGGCAAGCGCGTTTTCGTGGCCGGGCATCGCGGCATGGTCGGCTCGGCCATATTGCGCAGGCTGGCGGGCGAGGACTGCGAGGTCCTGACCGCATCCCGCGATGAACTCGACCTTATGGACCAGGCCGGCGTGCGACGCTGGATGGCTGACCACAGGCCGGATGCGGTGGTGATGGCGGCGGCCAAGGTCGGCGGTATCCTGGCAAACGACAGGTTGCCGGTCGATTTTCTGCAGGACAATCTCATCATGCAGACCAATGTCATCGAGAGCGCCTTTCGCAACGAGGTGCAGAAACTGCTGTTTCTCGGTTCGTCCTGCATCTACCCGAAGTTTGCGGCACAGCCGATCTCCGAGGACGCTTTGCTCACCGGTCCGCTCGAACCCACCAACGAATGGTATGCGATCGCCAAGATCGCTGGACTGAAACTTTGCCAGGCCTATCGGCGCCAATATGGTGTCGAGTACATCTCGGCGATGCCGACCAACCTCTATGGCCCCGGCGACAATTTCGACCTCTCCACCAGCCATGTCGTACCGGCCCTCATGCGCAAAGCGCACCAGGCCAAGCGCGCCGGCGACAAAACCCTAGAGGTCTGGGGATCGGGCACGCCGATGCGCGAATTCCTGCATGTCGACGACGCCGCCGACGCTCTGGTCTGGCTGCTGACAAACTATTCCGGCGACAGCCATGTCAATGTCGGCTCGGGCGAAGACATCACCATTGCCGAGCTGGCCCGCACCATGCTTTCCGTCGTCGGCGCCGATGCCGTGCTCACATTCGATGCGACGAAGCCGGACGGCACGCCGCGCAAGCTGATGGACGTGTCGCGTCTGTTTGCGACGGGCTGGCGCCCACGGTACTCGCTTCAAAGTGGATTGGAGCAGACCTATGCCTGGTTTCTCCGGCATATTGAGAAGGGCGATCTCCGCCTCGGCGCGGATGCTGCTTGACCGACTTCTCAACGAAACTGTTTGCCGCGACCAGAACTGACGGTCTGGGCGGCCGTCTGATGGCGGTAGTCAACGCAAAATGCCTTGCCGACAAGATGGGCTGCCATTTCGGCTTCACCTGGAACAGCCAGGCCATCACGGATATGCAATTCCATTTCGTCGATTTCGTCGAGAAGGTGTTTTCTCCCGATTTCATCGACAAATACTGGCTAGGCGAAAAAATCGATGCTGCCGATTTCGGTATTCTCGGCAGAACGAAGTTCACGCGGTCCAGCCTCCAGGCGGATGCCAGGCGAACGGATCTTCGAGGCTGGATCTGCAATGATTTCCGCGTCCTCAAATCATTCCGGGAGGGACTGGTCAAAAGCTGGCCGCCTGGCAATGCGCCGGCCAGATGGAGAACCGAAACGTTTCGGACGCTTGGTTTTTCCGCGCCTGTGAGAGCGGCGCTCGATGCAGCCGACGATTGCCGATTTTCCCGGCCCGTGGCGGCGCTGCATCTTCGCAGCGGCGACATCGTCCACGGCAAATTTCGTTCAATACTGGTTTTTGGCGACAAGGTGATCCCTTCGACACTGGCCAGGGCGATCGTGTCAAAGCTTTCGGCGAAGGGGCTAGCTACCCTTCTGGTGGGCCAGGATCGTGCCACGCTCGCTTACCTGAAGTCGGAAACCGGAGCATTGCTGGCCGACGATTTCGGTGCGAACGAATTCGAGGATCAAACCTTCAGGGCATTTTTCGAGATGGCGCTCATGGCGCGGTGCCGGCAGATTCACGCGGAAAGCAGCGTATTTGCGACGATCTCGTCGGTGATGGGTGGCGTTCCCTTGCTCAAGACGAAGACCTTGTTCAGCCGATCCGCAGCGGCAAAGATCATTCTGGAAGAACTGAAGATCCATCAATCCGACTATCACCCGCTTGAGGCCGCCTTCGGCTATCAATCAGCTTTTCGTCGCCTAGAAGACAGGATCACTCCGGCGCAAGCAAGAGGCATTATCGAGAAGGCTGCCGGACTAGATCCGGAAAACGATGTTTATCCCTTGAAGGCGGCGACGTCGTATTTTCGTGAAAAGGACCATGCCTCGGGCGAGGCAATTCTGAAATCGCTGATGACCAGGCAGTTCCGCACGCTTGCCAAAATCCCGCTGCCGATGATGCAGGTTTTGACTGGCAGGATGTGGCGTGGCCATGTCATGTCCGGGGAATTCGGGCTGTTCTTCGCTGCGGCGAAAGCGGGCTACCCTTATGCCGCGGCCTGTTCGGCTCATATTCTCCATGCAGCATTGGGGGAAGTGGAACCCGCTCAGGCAATGGCCGCACTGTCGTTGAAGGCAGATCCCGCAAACGAGCTTTTCCAGCAAATCGGACTGAGCGTTCGGTCAGCCACGAGGAGCGAACCCCGGATTGATCAGGGCCTTCGCCAAAACCAGTAAGGCGCGACAAGGATGCGGCGGCAGGCCGGGAAATACGCCAGACCCGACGCCACAATGATCCGACCCGATGTCGCCCGTCCTGGCTCGACCCAGGCGGGCGTCTTAAGTCTCAGCGCGCGGCATCCTCAATATCCGCTCACTGCTTTCTCATGGTCTTCGCCAGGCAATGCCGATAGGGGCGATCGGGTCTAAATAAACCGAGGCCGAGGCGATGCAGATGAAAATTCAGGAGACGGCGGATTGTCCGGATGGTGGGCGTGACAGGGATTGAACCTGTGACCCCTGCAATGTCAATGCAGTGCTCTCCCGCTGAGCTACACGCCCATCCGAAGCCGCGCATACACCATTTTTGCTCCGGCGCGTCAATAGGTGGAGAAGGGAAAGAAAGGCTCGCTTGGTCGCGCCGTTGAAGACACGCCGAAGCCTTGCCGGAATCGGCTCAGGCTGCCTGCAGCATCTTTTCGACCTCGTTGACGAGGTCGCGCAGATGGAACGGCTTCGAGAGCACCTTGGCGTCTTTCGGCGCCTTGGAATCCGGATTGAGCGCAACGGCGGCGAAGCCGGTGATGAACATGACCTTGAGGTCGGGATCGATCTCGGTGGCGCGGCGGGCGAGTTCTATGCCGTCCATCTCCGGCATGACGATATCGGTCAGGAGCAGCGAAAAAGGCTCTTCACGCAACCGCTCATAGGCGCTGGCGCCATTGTCGAAATCGCTGACTTGGTAGCCGGCACGCTCCAGCGCCTTGACGAGGAACCGGCGCATATCGTCGTCGTCTTCCGCCAGTAGAATGCGTGCCATCTTATCCCGTCCGAATCACCCGCCCGAGACTGCCGTGGGGCAGCCCGTTAACCATCCTGTATATGAGGAGGTGACGGTAAACATCAAGTGAACGATGAAGAGCCCGATCCGCATTTAACAAAGCGGTCCGGACGCCGAAATGCTGGACATGCGGGCGGCGAGGTGGCACTTTCAGACCATGATGCATTGGTTTTTTTGGGTTCGTTCAAATTGAAAACGGCAGCCGAAGATTTTTCGGTCGTTCCACCCTTCGAAATCCGGTCGGGCGCCGAACAGCGCGTCCCCTTCCTCTTCAACTCGCCGCATAGCGGCCGCTACTATCCGGACCGGTTCCTGGCCATGGCAAGGCTGGACCGAAACGCTATCCGCCGGTCCGAGGATTGCTACGTCGACGAATTGTTCGGTGGCGCCGTTGCGCTGGGCGCGCCGATGCTGGCGGCAAACTTCCCGCGCGCCTATCTCGACGTCAACCGGGAGCCCTGGGAACTCGATCCGCGCATGTTCTCCGAACCCGTGCCGTCCTTCTGCAACATCCGTTCGGCGCGCGTGGCCGGCGGGCTTGGCACCGTGCCCAAGCTGGTGGGAGAAGGGCTCGACATCTATGCCGGCCGCTTGCCGCTGGCGGAAGCCGTCGCGCGCATCGAGGCTGTCTACAAGCCTTATCACGAGACGCTGAAACGGCTTTTGACCAGGACCCATGCGCGGTTCGGCTTTGCCGTGCTGATCGATTGCCACTCGATGCCGGCGAGCATCAGGGTCGGCGACAGCGGTCTCAGGCCGGATTTTATCGTCGGCGACCGTTTCGGCATGTCCGCCTCGGCAGCGTTGACGGAGACGGCGATCGGCCTGCTGATCGGCATGGGCTATACCGTCGCCCACAACAAGCCCTATGCCGGAGGCTTCATCACCGAGCATTATGGCCGCCCCGTGCGCCATCTCCATGCACTGCAGATCGAGGTCAATCGCGGGCTTTACATGAACGAGCGGACGTTCCAGAAATCCGCCGGCTTCGATGCGCTAGCCGACGATCTGGCACAATTTTCGGCGGACCTGATGGCGATGCCCGATCACGATTTTATCGATCTGCCGCTTGCCGCCGAATAATGCCAAAAATCGGAAGCGATTTTTGCGAGGGATTCTGCGCCAATTAAATAGATATTGCGCCAGATAGGCGTCAGCGTAGGGGACGGGAAAGACGCGCGATCCGCTGGATGCTGCGCCGAAAAAAAGACCGCATCGTTTGCACGACACGGTCGAAGTCTAGGGAGGAAACGCCCAAGGAGGGCATGGACAGGAAAACCTGTCCGAGAACAAACCTATTGTGCGCTGCACAAATGTCAAGGCGCCGACAGGCGTTTTTAATTCACTGTGATGTGGAAATCGTATTTCGAGGACGCCAGCGTTGCATTCGAGCAACAGTCGTCGATGCGCAAAAGTTTCCGCACGCCCTTGTTTTGGCGGAAAACCACAGGCAAACGACGGTTCCAGCACGCTGCAACGCGGGAGAATCAGTTGGACATCAGCATCGATTTCATGCGGCGCATTGCGCTTGCCGCCGCAGCCGAAACCTTGCCGCGCTTTCGCAGCCAGAGCGCGGTCGCCAACAAGGAGCAAGGCAGCTTCGACCCGGTCACCGAGGCCGACCGCGAGGCCGAGCGGGCCATCCGGGCGCTGATCTCAGCGGAATATCCCGATCATGGCATCCTCGGCGAGGAGCATGGCAGCGAGAACATTTCCAGCAGGCATATCTGGGTGATCGATCCGATCGACGGCACGCGCGCCTTCATTTCCGGCCTGCCGGTGTGGGGAACGCTGGTCGGGCTGACGGTCGATGGCGATGCCGTTGCCGGCATGATGTCGCAGCCCTTCACCGGCGAGCTTTTCTACGCCAACGCTTCCGGTGCCCATTATGAAGGTCCGGGCGGGCCGCGGAGGCTGACGACACGCAAGACGACAAGCCTTGCCGAGGCGACGCTGTTCACCACGACGCCGGCATTATTCAAGGGAGACGCGCGCCTGCGCTACGACCTGTTCGAAAAACAGGTCCAGCTCGCCCGCTACGGCACCGACTGCTATGCTTTCGCCATGGTCGCGGCGGGTAGCGTCGACGTCGTCGCCGACCCCGGATTGAAACCCTACGATATCGTGGCGCTGATCCCGATCATCGAGAAGGCCGGTGGCGTCGTCACCACCTTCGAAGGCGGACCGGCGGAAAGGGGCGGCGACATCCTGGCTGCGGCAACGCCGGAGCTTCATGCCGCCGCGATGGCCGCGCTGCGTGGCTGAACCAGCTGGGCAGCTGGCCATTACGGACCAAGGTCCCCAGGCTAACCCAAGCTCCTGACAGGAGGATGTCAGGAGCTCTCTGCTATGGAGCTACTGTCACGGGAGGGATTCACACATGCCGACGCAATCAATAACCAGCCGTTCCGAAGATGCGTCGGTAGACGGTCGGGCCGACTTCGATTTCTTCTTCGGACGCTGGAACGTCAGCCATCGAAGGTTGCAGAAGCGCCTGCAAAGTGACGCGAACTGGGACGTGTTTGGCGGGACATGCGAAGTGCGCTCAATCCTTGGCGGCCTCGGCAATTTCGACGACAATGTCATTGAATTGCCCGGCGGCGCTTATCGCGCCGCCACGCTGCGGACGTTCGATCCGGCGACGAGACAATGG
>NZ_SUEO01000105.1:11651-14200 GCF_004962925.1 Mesorhizobium sp.
ATCTGGTGGATCGACGGCCGCAATCCGGCGACCGTCGATATCCCGATGCGCGGCACCTTCGAGGCAGGCGTCGGCACGTTCCTGTGCGAAGATGTCTTCGACGGCCGCCCGATCCAGGTTCGCTTCCTCTGGTCGCGGATCACTGAAAACTCGGCGCGCTGGGAGCAGGCTTTTTCACCGGATGGCGGCAAGAACTGGGAGACCAACTGGATTATGGATTTCGCTCGCCGGGCGTAAAGCCAAGGAACGCAGCGTTCCAATCAGGCCGCGTCGTCGCTTCCCGGGATGAAGGCATCGAAGGCGGCAAGGAACTGCTCGCGATAGAAGTCGGCTTCCTGCAATATTTCATGGCGTGCGCCATCGATCACCAGCAGCGAACCGAGGCGCAGACGTCGGGTGTAGGTTTCCACCGCCTTGGTCGAGACGACCTGGTCGGCGCCAGCGGCAATCACCAGCAAGGGAACCTGGATCCTGGCCATGAAGTCGGGATCGCTGATGGCCTCGGACGCCTCCGCCGCCGCCTTCAGCCAGCGGATCGTCGGACCACCGAGCGCCAGTTGGGGGTAGGTCTCGTAGATCGCCGTGTTGCGCCGATACCGCTCCGGATCTGATGTCACCATGTTGGCGGCAAAGGGTATGGTTTTTCTGGGCCGCGGACCCCAGGCGGCATAAAGCTTGCCAAGACCCAGCAGACAGAACAGCGAGCAGAGGCGGCGAACGGTGGTTATCGAAACCGGCAGGTCGGGCACGGTTAGGAATGGCGCGATCAGCACCATGCGTCGTACGCGGTTCACCATCGACGGCCCGGCAAGCAGCGTAATCACTGCCCCAGCCGAATGGGCCAGTATATAATACGGGCCCCGGCAGTCGGGCAGCACGACCTCCTCGAAGAACTGTTCCAGGTCGCTGGTGTAGTCGAAGAAGCTGCGGACATAGCCGCGCTCGCGGTCGCTGATCAGCCGGTCGGAACCGCCTTGGCCACGCCAGTCGAGAGTGGCAACGCCGAAGCCACGGTCGGCGAGATTACGGATGGTCTCGAAATATTTTTCGATGCACTCGTTGCGGCCGGTCAGAACGACCACGGTGCCCCTAATCGGGCGCGCAACGGCGGGAAAAAGGCCATAGCGGATCTTCTTGCCGTCGCGCGTTGTGAAGAAACCACCGGCCGCATCTTCCGGTAGCGGGTTGCCCGGAATTTCACGGAAGAGGGGAATTTCGTTGAAGAGGTCCATTCGGCGCTGCGTTTGTGTGTCGCTGCCTGCATGGCGCAAGCTTTGGTAGGCATAGACGCCCATGCACCAAAAGCAAAGGAATTCCGGGCGCGTTGGAAGGGCTGAACGTGGCAGCCAGCGAGTGAGGCCGGAAGCAGCTTGCGGCGTGCTTCCGGCCTCTGTCGATCCGGGAGGAAGGGACGTTACACCCGGTCGGCCTCGTTGCGGCAATCAAAGTGTTACAGCGTCCCTTGCGCGTCCGAGAGGACGCGCGGCGCCGTAACCGCCGCCTGTTCCCTAATCCTGGAAGCAGTCTAGCGCCGCCTAGCTGAACGTCCGCCGAAGCCCCGGTTCATCTGCCGTTCATCGAGAAATCTTGAAATGCTTTCACGTGTTCCCCAAATGTTTGTTGCGGCCGCCAATGTCGGGGCCGCTGGCCTATCCGGAACGCCGTTACGGGTTTCGCACGGGCCATACGCAAACCTTGTTGCTCAACAGGAGAACACACTATGCGTCACGTTGATTTTTCCCCGCTCTATCGTTCGACCGTCGGTTTCGACCGGCTGTTCACGATGCTCGATTCGCTTGCGCAGCCTGAAAGCGCGCAGACCTACCCGCCCTACAATATCGAGCGCACCGGCGAGGATTCCTATCGCATCTCGATGGCCGTCGCCGGCTTCTCGGACGACGAGCTCTCGATCGAAGCTCACCGCAATGTGCTGACCGTCAAGGGTGAGCGCAAGGAAGAGGGCAATGGCGAAGGCTCCGAACTGCTCTATCGGGGTATCGCTAGCAGGGCCTTTGAGCGCCGCTTCCAGCTTGCCGACCATGTTGAAGTCGTCGGCGCCTCGCTGAAGAACGGCCTGCTCTTCGTCGACCTCAAGCGAAACATTCCCGAGGAACTGAAGCCCCGCAAGATCGCGATCACCGCGTCTTCGGCGAAGGCCAAGCAGATCGAAGCCAAGACCGCCGCGTAAGCTGCGTCACAAGCACGATCTCAGGGACGAAGGGCGGCGCTTGGCGCCGCCCTTTTTCGTTGGTGAATGAGGTCCCGCTATCCAGCAATTAGCTGACCAAAGCGGTCGACCTCTTCGGCTGTGGTCGCGAAGCTGGTGACGAAACGGTAGAGCGCCTCGTCCTCGCTGATATGGCCGTCGAAGTCATGGGGCTTGTGCCAATCGTAGAAAGCGGCACCGGTCGCCTGGGCCCTTTCAGCCTCGGCCTTTTTCATCACCGCGAAGACCTCGTTCGCTTGCGGCAACCAGGCCAGACGCGCCGACGGGGAGTCCTCGATCACTGCCGCAAGGCGCGCCGCCATGGCGTTGGCGTGGCGGGCCG
>NZ_SUEO01000105.1:14210-18796 GCF_004962925.1 Mesorhizobium sp.
GAGCCACAGGCCGTCCTTGAAATAGGCTTCGAACTGCGCAGCGACGAAGCGCGATTTCGAGAACAATTGCGCCGCGCGCTTGCGCAGGAAGGCCAGTTCGCTGGCGCGGTCCAGATCGAACAGCACGACAGCCTCGGCGCACCAGCAGCCGTTCTTGGTGCCGCCGAAGGAGAGGATGTCGACGCCGCGCTTCCAGGTCATTTCCGCCGGCGTCGTCTCGAGCGCGACCAGCGCATTGGCGAAGCGGGCGCCATCCATATGCAGCGGCAATTTGTGATGCTTGGCGATCGTTGAAATCCTGGCGATCTCGTTCAACGTATAGATGGTGCCGACCTCGGTCGACTGAGTGATCGACACGGCCATCGGGCGCCCGGAATGGACGATTTCAGGCGCGAACCGGTCCACCGCCGCTCCCAGCTTGTTCGGATCGATCTTGCCCAGCGCGCCGTCGACGGCAAAGAGCCGTGAGCCGCCCGTGAAGTATTCCGGCGCGCCGCATTCGTCCTCGATGACATGCGATTCGCGATGGCAGAAGGAAATGCCGCCTGATTTGTTGTAGGTGCTCAGCGACAGCGAATTGGCTGCGGTGCCGGTCGCCACGAAAAACACTGCTACCTCGCGCTCGAAAATTTCGTTGAAGCGCTGGTAGGCGGCCTGGTCGAGGGCGCCGTCGCCATAGGCAGTGGAAAAGCCGCCGGCATGGGCCGATAGCCCCGCAGCGATGCTGGGATGGGCGCCGGCCCAATTGTCGGAAGCGAAATTCATGCGTTTGCCTGTGCTGGGAAAATCCATGCAACCTTGGCCGCTTTCGCATCCTGCTCGCAAGTGCCAAGTACCGGAAAACCGGTAAAGCCAAGAGAAGCGATGGCGGAGGTAAACGACCGAAGGTTACGTGCTGCTGCGCCTATGCGTAATTTTCTGTCGTGGAATGCCCAAGATTTTCATGAATCGGTCTTGTGCACATCCGGAATTTCTGTCATAAAAAAATTAGGACAGTAGTACTGTCTTATTTTGTCGCGCACATCAGACTGGATTGGCGTATCATTGGGTCTCTCCGGCCGTTGCCGTGAGCGACAGGTAGACAGCCTGGCTCTGGCCTGTACGATTACCGGATGCGAACCAGGCCGCCTGGTTCGCAAGGATTTCGCAAGGCGTGCCGCAAGGATGAAGGGGGAGCCAAGCGCTTCCCGACGCAAACCAGCGCCCTAAGGGGCGCGGAATGGAGGACAGGATGATGACGGAAATGACGCCATCTGCGACGAACGGCCCGGCCGCGCAGACGAAAGCGCCAGCCGTCAAAAATCGGTCCATCGCCACTGGCCTGACCAATATTGAGCGAACCCATACCGGCTTTGCCGCGCAAGGCCTTTACGATCCGCGCAACGAGCACGATGCTTGCGGCGTCGGCTTCATCGTCAACATGAAGGGCGTGAAGTCGCATCAGATCGTCAAGGACGGGCTCGCCGTGCTCGAGAACCTGACGCATCGCGGCGCCGTCGGCGCCGATCCGCTGATGGGCGACGGCGCAGGCGTGCTGGTGCAGCTTCCCGACCGCTTCTTCCGCGAGGAGATGGCCAGCCAAGGCGTCGAATTGCCCAAGCCCGGCCACTACGCCGTCGGGCATGTGTTCATGCCGCGCGATCTGGAGCTTCAGGCGCATATCGAAGGCATCATAGCCGAAGTGGCGCAGCTCGAAGGCCAGCCGCTGCTCGGCTTCCGCGACGTGCCGGTCGACAATTCATCGCTGTCCAAGGCGCCGGATATCGCGGCCTCTGAACCGGTCCAGCGGCAGGTGTTCCTGGGCCGCGGCGCCGAGATCGAGAACGACGACGATTACGAGCGGCGGCTCTACATCCTGCGCAAGGTCATTTCCGGCCGTATCCATGAGGAGACCAAGGGCGTCGACAATGGCTTCTACGTCGTGTCGATGTCGTCGCGGACCATCGTCTATAAGGGCATGTTCCTGGCCTATCAGGTCGGCGCCTATTACAAGGACCTGACCGATCCGCGTTTCGAGACGGCGCTGATCCTGGTCCACCAGCGTTTCTCGACCAACACCTTCCCGTCGTGGAAGCTGGCGCATCCCTATCGCATGGTCGCCCACAATGGCGAGATCAACACGCTGCGCGGCAACGTCAACTGGATGGCGGCGCGGCAGGCGTCGGTCGATTCCGAACTGTTCGGAAACGATATCTCCAAGCTGTGGCCGATCTCCTATGAGGGGCAGTCGGACACCGCCTGTTTCGACAATGCGCTCGAGTTCCTGACGCAGGGCGGCTACTCGCTTGCCCATGCGATGATGATGCTGATCCCGGAAGCCTGGGCCGGCAACAAGTTGATGGACCAAGATCGCAAGGCGTTTTACGAATACCACGCCGCCCTGATGGAGCCGTGGGACGGGCCGGCGGCGGTGGCCTTTACCGACGGCCGCCAGATCGGCGCCACACTTGACCGCAACGGCCTGCGCCCGGCGCGCTACATCGTCACCGACGACGATCGCGTCATCATGGCCTCGGAAGCCGGCGTGCTGCCGGTGCCGGAGGAAAGGATCGTCAAGAAGTGGCGGCTGCAGCCCGGCCGCATGCTGTTGATCGACCTGGAGAAGGGCCGCATCGTTTCCGATGAGGAGATTAAGTCGGAGATCGCGACTAGGCATCCCTACAAGAGCTGGCTCGCCAACACCCAGCTCATTCTCGAAGACCTGAAGCCGGTCGAGCCACGCGCGCTGCGCAGGGACGTTTCGCTGCTCGACCGCCAGCAGGCGTTCGGCTACAGCCAGGAAGACACGAAGCTGTTGATGTCGCCGATGGCGACGACCGGACAGGAAGCCGTGGGATCGATGGGCACCGACACGCCGATCTCGGCGATGTCGGACAGATCGAAGCTGCTCTATACCTATTTCAAACAGAACTTCGCGCAGGTCACCAACCCGCCGATCGATCCGATCCGCGAGGAGCTGGTGATGAGCCTGGTGTCCTTCATCGGGCCGAGGCCCAACATCTTCGACCTCGTCGGCAATTCGCGCCGCAAGCGGCTCGAAGTGCGCCAGCCGATCCTGACCAATGGCGATCTCGAAAAGATACGCTCCATCGGCCACACCGAGGACCGCTTCGACACCAAGACGATCGACATCACCTACGCTTCGAACGAAGGCGCGGCCGGCATGCAGGGCGCTATCGACCGGCTATGCGAGCGCGCCGAGGCGGCGGTCGCCGGCGGCTATAACATCATCATCCTGTCCGACCGTCAGCTCGGGCCGGACCGTATCGCCATTCCGGCGCTGCTGGCGACGGCGGCCGTTCACCATCATCTGATCCGCAAGGGGTTGCGCACGTCGGTGGGGCTCGTGGTCGAGTCCGGTGAGCCGCGCGAGGTGCATCATTTCTGCTGTCTTGCCGGCTATGGAGCCGAGGCGATCAACCCCTATCTCGCCTTCGACACGCTGCTCGACATGCACAAGCGTGGCGAGCTGCCGGCGGAGGTCGACGCTTATGAAGTCGTTACCCGCTACATCAAGTCGATCGGCAAGGGCATCCTCAAGGTGATGTCCAAGATGGGCATTTCGACCTATCAGTCCTATTGCGGCGCGCAGATCTTCGACGCGATCGGGTTGAAGTCGGACTTCGTGCAGAAGTATTTCACCGGCACCGCGACCCTGATCGAAGGCGTCGGGCTGGACGAGATCGCCGCCGAGACGGTCAGCCGCCATACCGACGGCTTCGGCAACGACCCGATGCTGCGCAACAGCCTCGAGGTCGGCGGCGAATACATGTTCCGCATGCGCGGCGAAGCGCATATCTGGTCGCCCGATGCGGTGGCCACCTTGCAGCACGCCGTGCGCCAGGGCTCATGGGAGACGTTCAAGGACTATTCCGCCCAGATCGACAGCGAGACGGCTCAGGCGCAGAGCATTCGCGGCCTGTTCAAGATCAGGCTCGCCGAAGAAACCGGCCGCAAGAAGGTCACGCTCGACGAGGTCATGCCGGCAGCCGATATCGTCAAGCGGTTCTCGACCGGAGCGATGTCCTTCGGCTCGATCTCCAGGGAAGCGCACACCACGCTGGCGCGCGCCATGAACACCATCGGCGGCAAGTCGAACACCGGCGAGGGCGGCGAAGAGGCCGACCGCTACCTGCCGCTGCCGGGCGGTGGCAAGAACCCGGAACGTTCGGCGATCAAGCAGGTCGCTTCCGGACGGTTCGGCGTGACGGCGGAATATCTGGTCAACTCCGACATAATGCAGATCAAGGTCGCGCAAGGCGCAAAGCCGGGCGAGGGCGGTCAGCTGCCCGGCCACAAGGTCGATGCCACCATCGCCAAGGTCAGGCATTCGACGCCGGGCGTCGGCCTGATCTCGCCGCCGCCGCATCACGACATCTACTCGATCGAGGATCTGGCCCAGCTCATCTACGACCTCAAGAACGTCAATCCGGCGGCGGATGTGTCGGTCAAGCTGGTGTCCGAAGTCGGCGTCGGCACGGTTGCGGCCGGCGTCGCCAAGGCGCGTGCCGATCACATCACCATATCGGGCTATGACGGCGGCACGGGTGCATCGCCGCTGACCTCGCTCAAGCACGCCGGCAGCC
>NZ_SUEO01000105.1:18806-20492 GCF_004962925.1 Mesorhizobium sp.
GACGTCGTCATCGGCGCGTTGCTCGGCGCCGACGAATTCGGCTTCTCGACCGCGCCGCTGATCGCGGCCGGCTGCATCATGATGCGCAAGTGCCATCTCAACACCTGCCCGGTCGGTGTCGCGACGCAGGATCCGGTGTTGCGCAAGCGCTTCAAGGGCACGCCGGAACACGTCATCAACTTCTTCTTCTATGTGGCGGAAGAGGTGCGGGCGCTGCTCGTCGAGATGGGCTACACCCATCTCGACCAGATCATCGGCGACACCGATCTCCTGGAAAAGCGGGCGCTGATCCAGCATTGGAAGGCGCGCGGGCTCGATTTCAGCAAGATGTTCTTCAAGCCAGATGCCCCCCACGAGGCGGTGCATTGGACCGAGCGGCAGAAGCATCCGATCGACGATGTGCTCGACCGCAAGCTGATCGAACTCGCCAAGCCGGCACTGGACGCCAGGCAGCCGGTCAGCATCGAGCTGCCGATCCGCAATGTCGACCGTTCGACGGGTGCCATGCTGTCAGGCGAAGTGGCAAAGCGCTTCAGGCACAAGGGCCTGCGCGAGGACACGATCTCGGTGAAGCTCACCGGCACGGCCGGCCAGTCGTTCGGCGCCTTCCTGGCGCGCGGCGTCTCGTTCGATCTGGTCGGTGCCGCCAATGACTATGTTGGCAAGGGTCTGTCGGGTGGACGCATCGTCATCCGCCCGCCGGAGAACACGAAGATCGTCGCAGCGGAGTCTATCATCGTCGGTAACACCGTGCTTTATGGCGCAACCGAAGGCGAAGCTTATTTCTGCGGCGTCGCCGGCGAGCGTTTTGCCGTGCGCAACTCGGGCGTCGCCGCCGTCGTTGAAGGCGTCGGCGACCATGGCTGCGAATATATGACCGGCGGCATCGTCGTCGTCATCGGCCAGACCGGCCGCAACTTCGCCGCCGGCATGTCGGGCGGCGTCGCCTATGTGCTCGACGAGGCAGGCGACTTCGCCGCGCGCTGCAACATGGCGATGGTCGAACTGGAGCCGGTTCCGGAGGAAGACGACCTGATGGAGAAACTGCTCCATCATGGCGGCGACCTCGACCACAAAGGTCGTGTCGACGTGTCGGGCGATATGACCAGCCATGACGAGGAGCGGCTCTATCAGTTGATCTCGAACCACGTCCATTACACGGGTTCGGTGCGCGGCCGCGAGATCCTCGACAATTGGGCGACTTTCCGGCCGAAGTTCCGGAAGATCATGCCGGTCGAATACCGCCGTGCCTTGATCGAGATGGAGCGCATGCGCATGGGCGTTGCAGCGGAATAGATTTTTGCGACGGCCGGGAAGCCTGGCTTCCCGGCACGTGTCTCATCAACAATCCTGACCTCGTGCTGAAGGTTGCCATGGCTGCCTCAAGAGGTTAACGGGTGCGGCGAAAACCGCACCATCTGGACAGCAGGAACTGGACTATGGGCAAGGTAACAGGGTTTCTCGAGATCGACCGGCAGGTGCACAAGTACCAGCCGGCTTCCGACCGCATCCGGCATTTTCGCGAGTTCACGCTGCCGATGTCGGACAAGGAGGTCGAGAAACAGGCAGCGCGCTGCATGGATTGCGGCATTCCGTACTGCCACGGGCCGACCGGCTGCCCGATCCACAACCAGATCCCGGACTGGAACGACCTCGTCTACAATGGCGACTGGGACAATGCGATCC
>NZ_SUEO01000106.1:0-2053 GCF_004962925.1 Mesorhizobium sp.
TCATCGGCGCCGATCGGGCCGCATTCCTGCTTATTCGAGGATGTTACTTGCTCTAAAAACAGAAAGAAGGAGAAAGTGATGAAGGACGTCCCATTTTCCGAGCCGATCACGCTCAAGCTCCAATCCATCGGAGAGCGCAAGGTCGCCAGCAGCTGGGAAGCCATCGAATGTATGCAGCAGTGGCCGGACCGGGCGCGCGGCCGGAGCTGGCGGGCAGCCTATCGCGCCTGCCGCGACGCGCTCGACGGTTGGCGCACCGCCCGCGAGGCTCGCACGGCCTTCGTCAAGGCAGCTCGCACGGCCGGACTGCTTGTCACGAGACGTAAATCCACCTGAACATCAATCCACCTGAACGTCAGGTTCCGGCCGCCGGCAGGCGTGCCGGGGTCGACGAGGATGTCGGAAGGCCCGCTCGGGAATCCAAGCCGCATCCGCTGTCCAACAGACCTGGAATAGCGCCATTATTACAGTGCTTTGGCACTCGACCATGGCGAGTGCCAAAATTTTTTCGGCATCCTCTTGAAAGCCTGGATCGGCAGACTAATTCGATATGCGCGATGCCTGAGCAGGGGTCGCGCACCGTCGCATCGGCCGTTGTACCGGTCGGCTGCGAAGGGAGGTCCAAGAAAATCTGTTTGTCCTATGAGGAGAACGACATGGCGTTCCGTCCATTGCATGACCGTATCCTGGTCCGCCGCATCGAGGTCGACGAGAAGACCGCGGGCGGCATCATCATTCCCGACACCGCCAAGGAAAAGCCGCAGGAAGGCGAAGTCATTGCCGCCGGTCCTGGGGCGCGTGGCGATAGCGGCCAGTTGCAGCCGCTGGACGTCAAGGTCGGCGATCGCATCCTGTTCGGCAAGTGGTCCGGCACCGAGATCAAGCTCAATGGCGAAGACCTGCTCATCATGAAGGAGAGCGACGTGTTGGGCGTGATCGAATTGACCGGCGAAGTGAAGAAGGCCGCCTGAGCGGGGCCGCAACAAGCAGTCCAGTCAACGTAAGCTGCCTATCTTGAAGGAGTTATTCAAATGGCTGCCAAGGATGTGAAATTCCATACCGAAGCCCGCGAGAAGATGTTGCGCGGCGTCGATATCCTCGCCAATGCGGTGAAGGTGACGCTCGGTCCCAAGGGCCGCAACGTCGTCCTCGACAAGTCATTCGGCGCACCGCGCATCACCAAGGACGGCGTGACGGTGGCGAAGGAGATCGAACTTGAGGACAAGTTCGAGAACATGGGCGCGCAGATGGTGCGCGAGGTCGCCTCGAGGACCAGCGACACCGCCGGTGACGGTACCACGACCGCGACGATTCTGGCGCAGTCGATCGTCCAGGAAGGCGCCAAGGCGGTTGCTGCCGGCATGAACCCGATGGACCTGAAGCGCGGCATCGACAAAGCGGTCGAAGCAATCATCGCCGAACTGAAGGCCAATGCCCGCAAGGTGACCAGGAACGACGAGATTGCCCAGGTTGGCGCCATCTCGGCCAATGGCGATGCCGAGATCGGCCGCTTCCTCGCCGAGGCGATGGAAAAGGTCGGCAATGAGGGCGTCATCACTGTCGAGGAAGCCAAGACCGCCGAGACCGAGTTGGAAGTGGTCGAAGGCATGCAGTTCGACCGCGGCTATCTCTCGCCCTATTTCATCACCAACCAGGACAAGATGCGGGTCGAGCTCGAAGAACCCTATGTGCTGATCCACGAGAAGAAGCTCTCCAACCTGCAGGCCATGCTTCCCGTGCTCGAAGCCGCCGTGCAATCCGGCAAGCCGCTGCTGATCATCGCCGAGGACGTCGAAGGCGAGGCGCTGGCGACGCTGGTCGTCAACAAGCTGCGCGGCGGCCTGAAGGTTGCCGCCGTCAAGGCGCCGGGCTTCGGTGACCGCCGCAAGGCCATGCTGGAAGACATCGCCATCCTGACCGGCGGCACGGCTATCTCGGAAGATCTCGGCATCAAGCTTGAGAACGTCACGCTGGAGATGCTCGGCCGCGCCAAGAAGGTGCTGATCGAGAAGGAGAACACCACCATCGTCGACGGTGCCGGCCGCAAGGATGA
>NZ_SUEO01000106.1:2063-5387 GCF_004962925.1 Mesorhizobium sp.
GCTGGCTAAGCTCGCCGGCGGTGTCGCTGTCATCCGCGTCGGCGGCTTGACCGAGGTCGAGGTCAAGGAGCGCAAGGATCGCGTCGACGATGCAATGCACGCCACACGCGCGGCGGTCGAGGAAGGCATACTGCCCGGGGGCGGCGTGGCGCTGCTCAGGGCGGCGAAGGCGCTCGATAGCGTTGCCGTCGACAATCCCGACCAGAAGACCGGTGTCGACATCGTGCGTCGCGCCATCGAAGCGCCGGTGCGCCAGATCGCCGAGAACGCCGGTGCGGAAGGTTCGATCATCGTCGGCAAGCTGCGCGAGACGAGCGACTTCGGCTATGGCTGGAACGCGCAGACCAACGAGTTCGGCGACCTGTACTCACAGGGCGTCATCGATCCGGCCAAGGTCGTGCGCACTGCGCTGCAGGGTGCCGCCTCTGTTGCCGGCCTGCTCGTCACCACCGAGGCTATGGTGGCCGAGAAGCCGAAGAAGGAAGCGGCCGCTCCGGCGATGCCTGCCGGCATGGATTACTGAGGCCAGGCTTCTGAGGACAAACGACCGTGCCCGCCGACGCGATGGCGGGCACGGTCGTGCCCGGTACCATATGCAGGTGTTGCCATGGACATGATGAACAGTTTGGGAAAGATCGCCGCGCCGACCCTTCCCAGGACCGATTTCAACTATGAAACGGAGTGCAAGACGGCACTGGCGCCGCTTGTCGACGGATTGCTGGACGCAGTCGAGTCGGCCGGCTGGGATCGCCGCAAGGCGGCCTACACGCTGATGTTCCTGTCGGCTCAGCGATTGGGAGCCGGCAAGGAGGAGCGCAAATGATTGCGGCGCGGATGCGTGAGTGCCTGCGCCTGCTGAGATGGTCGCCCGCCGCAACGATCTTCTCGCGCCGCAGACGAGTTCTACGGTTGCGGGAGGGACGCTCGCCGATTGGCCGACGCGTTCGCAGCGCGTCAATGCGCCGGCCTGAGTGGAAGACGGTTCGCCGACCGCGGGGAAGCTTGAACTAAGCCCGCGGCAGCAGCCTGCGCATGATGAGCGATGCATGGCCTTCCACACCGTGCGGCGCGGGCCTGCGCTCGACCACTTCGAACCCGTGCTTGCGGTAGAATGCGATCGCCCGGTCATTCCCTTCGATCACTTCGAGGGCGATGCTCGGGATGCCCGAATGGGCGGCAAGGACGGCATGCAGCATATCGGCGGCCAGCCCCGTGCCGAACTCGCTCTTGTCGATGTGGAGCCGGTCAAGAATGACGTTGCCGGTTTCGTCCATCTCGGCCATCGCGTAGCCGGCAATCGAGCCGTCCGGCCGTACCGCGACGAACGACATCTTGTTGTCGTCGGCCAGTTCCGCCGCGATCTTTTGCGGCGCGTGACGGCCGTCCGAGATGCGTGCCGTGGTCTTGGCGCCGATGATCGGCGAATAGGTGCGGCGCCAGGACTCGCCAAGGAGTTGCGATACCGACGGCACGTCCTGTTCGGTCATGGTTCTGATCTGGGTCATCGCTACCTCCCCGGCAGTTTACGACATCGCAGCCTTCGCTCCTCGGATCACCGCCTCACCCGCGATTTCAGCCAGCGATCGAAGGCCACCGCGAGGATGAGGATCAGGCCGATGACGATGCTTTGGGTGTAGGACGAGACGTTGTTGAATTGCAGCCCATTCTGCAGCACGCCGATCAGCGCCGCGCCCACCACCGTGCCGCCGACGCTGCCGATGCCACCGAACAGCGAGGTGCCGCCGATGACGACCGCCGAGATCACTGTCAGCTCATAGCCGATGCCGGCGACGGCTTCCGAGGAATTGAGCCTCGCCGACAGCACGAAGGCGGCAAGGCCGGCGAAGAAGCCGACGATGACATAGACCGAGATCAGGATGCGGTCGACGCGCAGGCCGGACAGCCTTGCCGCTTCGGCATTGCCGCCGACGGCGTAGACGGCGCGGCCGTAGCGCGTGTAGCGCAGCACGATGTGGCACAGGATCGCCGCCGCCGCGAAGATGATCGCCGGCACCGGCACCGGGCCGATCAGGCCGGTGCCGAACCAGCGCATCGAGGCATCGAAGCCGGAGATCGGGCCGCCATTGGAGATCGTCAGCGTCAGGCCGCGAAACACGGTGAGGCCGCCGAGCGTGACGACGAAGGGCGGCACCTTCAGCCTGGTGATGGCAAAGCCCTGGACGCCGCCGGCCAGGGCGCCGATGACGACGGCGGCCAGAAGTGCGGCAAACCAGCCATAACCTTGCGTGCCCGACGTCGACAGCGACAGCGTGTTGGCGGTGCCCCCCTTGGCCACCACCGCCGCGACCATGCCGCAGAAGGCCAGCAGTGAGCCGACCGACAGGTCGATGCCGGCGGTGAGGATGACGAAGGTCATGCCGAGCGCGATCAGCCCGGTGATCGAGATCTGCCGCATGATGTTGAAGATGTTGATGGGGTCGATGAAGCTCGGCTTCAGGACGGTAAAAACGACGATCAGCAGCGCCAGGAACATCAGCGGACCGAAGCTCATCAGCAGGCGCGCAATATTGATGCCGCCGCGCTGGTTCTGTTCGGTGGCGCTGGTCATTGCATTGCTTCCCGATTCTGGGCTTCCTGCTTCTGGTCGAGCGCCATCAGTTCCATCAGTTTTTCCTCTGTCGCCTCGATGCCGGGCATCTCGCCGGTGATGCGTCCGCGCCGCATGGTGACGATCCTGTCGGACACGGCAAGCACCTCGGGCAATTCCGAAGAGATCATCATGATGGCGATGCCGCGCGCCGCGAGTTGCACCAGTATCTGATGCACCTCGGCCTTGGCGCCGACATCGACGCCGCGCGTCGGTTCATCCACGATCAGCACCTTGGGGTCGCGCGCCAGCCAGCGGGCAAGGATGACCTTCTGCTGGTTGCCGCCGGATAGCCCCTCTATGGGCTGCTCGGGCGAGGCCATGCGGATCGACAGCGTCTTTCTGTAGCTTGCCAGCGCTTCGCGCTCGCGCCGCTCGGTCATGAAGCCGGCGGCGTTGGAGTAGCGGCCTAATGCCGCGATGGAAAAGTTGGTCAGGATGCCGAGCGCGGCGAAGATCGCCTGATGCTTGCGGTCTTCCGGCACCAGGCCGATGCCGAGCGCGATGGCGTCGGCGGGTGTTTCAGGCGCGATCGTCTTGCCGTCGAGCGTGATGGTGCCGGCGGCGATACGGTCGGCGCCGAAGATGGCGCGGGCAAGCTCGGTGCGGCCGGAACCGACAAGGCCGGCAACGCCGAGGATCTCGCCCGCCTTGAGGTCGAGGTCGACGCCTTCGAGCACGATGGCGTGCGGCGCCTGCGGATCGCGCACCGTGCG
>NZ_SUEO01000106.1:5397-20416 GCF_004962925.1 Mesorhizobium sp.
GCGCAGTCCGCGCACGGAAAGCCTCACGTCGCCGGCGACATCGCGCAGCGTCGGCCTGGCATAAAGCTCGGATGCGGCGCGACCGACCATCTTCTCGATAATCCTTGGCAGCTTGATCGGCCCGCCGTCGCGGTCGAGATGGCCGGCCAGCCTGCCGTCGCGCAGCACCGTCATGCGATCGCAGATGGCAGAGGCCTCTTCCAGCCGGTGGGTGACGAACATGATGGCGACGCCGTCCCTGCGCAGCCGGTCCATGATCGACATCAGCCGTTGCACTTCGGTTTCGGTCAGCGCCGAGGTCGGCTCGTCCATAATGATGAGGCGGCTCTTCAGCGATAGCGCGCGGGCGATCTCGACCAGCTGCTGCTCGGCTACCGACAGTGCCGACACCGGCGTCGCCGGGTCGAGATCCAGACCGACGCGGGCGATGATGCCGCGGGAGGCTTCCTCCATCTTCCGCCAGCTCACCAGGCCGAGCGGCCCGAGCGGCGCGCGGCCGATGAAGATGTTCTCCGCCACGGTGAGCGTCGGGATCAGGCTCAGTTCCTGGTAGATGGTGACGATGCCGTGGCGCTTGGCATCCTGCGGATTGTGCGGAGCGAATTCGACGCCGTCGAAGACGATGCGGCCGCTGGTGGGCGGCATCACGCCGGACAGGATTTTCAGCAGCGTCGACTTGCCGGCACCGTTCTCGCCGAGCAGGCCGAGGATTTCGCCCGGCCGAACCTCGAGCGAAACGTCATTTAGCGCAGTCACGCCGGCAAAGCGCTTGGTCACGCCCTCGACAGCGAGGAGAGCGGGAGATAGCGACGGCGCTGCGGCTTCTGCTGGAGACAAGCGATCCTCCTTGAATTCCGATTCACACGCAGGCAGGCGGGACAGCGCCCCCCTTTGTCCTGCCGGACATCTCCCCCACGAGGGGGGAGATTGGATGTCACCTTGGCTTTCGCCAATCTCCTGCGTTGCAAAAAAGGCGCTATCGGCGAAGCTGCCGATCTCCCCCACGTGGGGGAGATGCCCGGCAGGGCAGAGGGGGGCGACAGAACGCTACTTTTGCTGCTGCGCGCCCTTTATGCTCGCTACTTCGTCTCGCCCAGCCTTTCAGCCTTGTCGAGATTGTCCTTGCCGATGACGATCGGCGTCAGCAGCACGAGCTTTTCCTTGGGCTCGGTCTTGTCCTTGGCATAGGCGACGGCGATCTGCACCGCGGTGCGCGACTGCTCGCCGGGAAACTGTTCGACCGTGCCGGCCAGTTTGCCGTCGCGCACGGCGACCAGCGCTTCGGGAAGCGCATCGAAGCCGTAGATCTTGACGTCGGTGAAGTTACGCGCCGCGCACGCTTCAACTGCGCCAAGCGCCATGTCGTCGTTGGCGCAGATGATCGCGTCGGGCTTGCCGTTGGCGGCAAGGCCGGCCTCGGTGACGGAGAGTGCCTCGGCGCGACCGAAGTTGGCGGTCTGCTCGAAGATGATCTGGTACTTGTCCTTCAGCGGATCGAGAACGTTGTGCACGCCCTTGTTGCGGTCGATCGCGGGCCCAGCGCCGGGCTGACCCTGCAGATGGAAGATTTTGGCGCCGTTCGGGAACGCCGCCACCATGGCCTGCGCTTCGGCCTCGCCGCCCTTGACATTATCGGCGCCGACATGGGCGAGGATGCCTTCGACGCCGTCAACCCGACGGTCGATGGTGACGACGGGAATACCGGCCTGCACCGCCTGCTCGATGGCCGGCGCCAGTGCGTTGACGTCGAGCGGCGAGATGACGATGGCGTTGACTTTCTGCACAACCGCCGCCTCGATATCGGCGGTCTGCTTGGGCGCCGAATTCTGGCCGTCGCTCTCGGTCAGGTTGACGCCTTGCGCCTGCGCCTCCGCCTTGATCTGGTTCAGCATGTGAACGAAGAACGGAAAGCCGAGGCTCGGCACCGAACCCAGGATGGTCAGTTTGTCTTGGGCGAATGCCGGTTGCGGAGCGGCCAGCGCCAATGTGCTCATCGCCACGGACGACAGCAGGAATTCACGTCTGTTCATCAATTTAGTCTCCTCCACCATGAGCGCACGACCCCGAAAACCGGAATGGGTCTCCGGCAGGTTCATGCGTCGATCTAGAAATGGAGTGTCTTTGAGCGCCCAAGGGGACGCAACGGCGCTCCAGCCGGTCCACCGCGACGTTCTCCTCCGCTCGGTGCCTGCGGGCGGATGCTAGCCAAGGCCGGAGGTTTGCGCAAGAACGGGTGGATTCGACTCGGGGCCGCGTCATGTGCCCAGCGCCGCCGGTGCTGCTCATGGTGTTGTCGGCATTTGCGCATCCGGCATTTGCACGTCATCCCATTCGGCCAACTCGAGACCGGACCGTATCCGCTCCCGATCTTCCGAGCGCATTATGTGAAGGTCCGCCATGATTGCCTGTACGGTCAGGCCGGGATTTAGGCGGCGGCCTTCCCTCGTGCAGGTCCTTGCCTTGTCGATATTGCCGTCAAGCGCGTGACAAGCCGCCAGCCGCGCCCATTGCCAGGCACTCTTTCGCGGAAGGCAGGAAAAAGACGCTACCGCTTCCGGGTAGCGACCAAGGACAAGCAGGGCCTCACCCCGGTCGTAATAATACCAGGCGGGATGCATCGGATTGAGTTGGATCGCCTGGTCCAGCAGCACCAGGCCGGTCTCGCCATGGCCGCGTATGACCTCGAAAAAGCCCGTCTGGGCCAACGTGTCGGCATCATAGGGGTTCAGATCCAATGCGCGCGCGAAATGGCGTGCGGCGGCGTCGAATTCGGCCAGGTAGAGAAGGATCAACGCCAGGATGCGGTGGCAACGTGCCTCGTGCGGGCTGAGTGCAGTGGCATGCAAGGCCCGGTCTCGCGCCTGATCGAGCAAGGCGCGAGGCGCGCCGCCATAGCCGCCTATGATCATGTCCGCCAAGGCGAGATAGGCGTGAGCCAGCCCCGAATCCGGATCGAGTTCGAGCGCCTTCAGCAAATGTTCGCGGGCCTGCTGGTTGACGTCGTCGCCATAGCTGCGCAGAAGCGCGATGCCGCGCAATATATGGACATAGGCCTCGATGTTGGCGGCGGGCGCGGGGGACGTGCGCCTTATCGCCGCGCTCTCGATGTTGGCGACCAGCGCGGTCGCGATCCGTTGCGCCACCATCCTTTGAAAGACAAAGATATCGCTGGTCCTGAACGAAAACGCCTGCGCCCAAATGCGCCGGCCGGACGCCGTCTCGGACAGGACGACGTGCGTGCTGTAGCCGTCGTTGGCGCGTTCGACTGTGCCTTCCGCGATATAGTCGGCACCGAGGCGCTCAGCTGTCGCCCAAATGTCCTGGTCGGAATGTTCGGCAAGCGCGAAGGCCGAATGGCGCGCCAGTACCGCGATAGTCTTGAAGTAGGAAAGTGCGTTGATGATCTCCTCGACCGCACCATCGAAGAGTGGCTTTGCCGTCGCATCGCCAAGGTTGACGCGAAACGGCAGGATCGCGACCATCGGCTCGGGCGCTCGTTCAATCTGAACCGCAGCGGTGGCCGGCGGCGGCGAAGCGGACAGGCTGTCGTCGGCAGCCTGGAGCATGTAGCCGCGCCGGGGTACGGTGCGAACCAGCGACTGCGTCTCGTCGCCTATGCATTTGCGCACATCGCGAATGCATTGCGTTAGCGAATCCTCTGTCACGATGGTGTTGGGCCAGACCGCCTGGAACAGTTCGTCCTTGCTCAGCACACGGCCGGGATTGCGCACCAGGAAGGCCAGCAGTTCGAAGGTCTTTGGCCGCACCGGCACGATCTCGCCGTCACGCCGCAATGTGCCGCGGTCGAGATCGAGAACCGAGTTGCCGACCTGGTGTGCCAAGCTCCTGCACCACCGCTGCGCTTGATTGCGCAACGATCATCGGAGCCGCATAAGCCGGTAAAGGTCAAGCCCGAAAGATGCCGGAAAGGCGTTGCCACAGGCGCGGCCTCGTTTCTGCAGGAATCGTTTCGGCAGGGATCATGGCTGTCTCACTCGGTGTCAGCAGGTCGAGATAATGCAGCATCTGAGCCGTTTCGCCGCCGCAGAATTCAACGTTGCCCGTCGACAGGATCCGGTGCACCGCTTCCCGTGCCAGAACCGACGGGAGGAATGGTTCCTCAACCTTCGCATGCATGTTCGATTTCCACGGTTGGTGCCGGCAAGTGCGTGCCGGATTGCAATGATCTGAGGTAAGCGGCGACCTTGCCCTGCAGCCGCCACAGCGTGGCGTCGCGGATGTTGCGGGCTTCGAGCTGAACGACAGTGCGGCGCAGATAGTCGGCGCAGCTTCCGATGTGACCGGCGGCGAGCGACAGGATTTCCACCGTGGTCTGCTCGGGCAAGCCTGCCGCATAGGCAGGGCCACTCCGGTCGGCGACGAAGGAGATGGCCCGCAAATTCCCACCAGCGCCTCGAACCGAGACCCAGCGGGGAATGTTGGTCGGCGGGTTGGCGCTCATCTCCCGGCGCAGCAGCCGGTCAATTGCCGCGTCGATATCAAGGTCGGGGAGACGGTAGACGACACCGCGGCAGCTGCCGCCACGGTCGAGCGCAAGCATCAGGCCGGGCCGCTCGCGCGTGCCGCGCCAGCGGGTCAGCCACAGCGAAAATCGCCGATGCCAGCCATGCACGGTTGCCGGTCGCTCCTCGACGAATTCGAAGCATGGGTTCCACAGTAGTGAGCCATAGGCGAACACCCAAACGTCACGCGGGCGTCTCGCAAGCAGCTGCTTGCGAATGTCGGCATAGTCGCGATCCTCCAGATTGCGCAGTCCGGGCGCCGGGCCGGCGTCTTCGATCTTGCGATCGATCCTGGCGAGGAGGTCTTCTGTCAGGGCGATTGTCATGGCCGCTCATCGGGTTTGTCTCCCGAGAGAGCATCGCCGTGACATGGCCTCCGCGTCCTGAACGGATGCTGATATTGTGCTGAAATCGAATGGAGCGTGCGAGAAGCTTTCGGCTTCGAAGCGCGGCATCACAATCGGTCAGATGCGGTGTTTAGGGTTCTCCTTTTGTAGTATCCTGCATCGGCAGCAGTTGAATCCGTCTCTCCGTCCGGTGGCAGGAAATTTGCCGTGAACCGCATCGCGACGTCGTCGCCAGCTCTGTCCGACCGCGAGCGCGCGGTGGCGGAGAAATTTGCCGCCGGCCTGACCTACCGCGAGATCGGCGAGGCGCTGTTCATCGCTCCCTCGACCGTGCGCACCCATCTTGCTTCGATCTACGATAAGCTTGGCGTTCGCAACAAGGTCGCCCTCGCAGCGCATTTTGCCGGTGCCCCTGGCGCTCGGTCAGACAGGCTGTCACCCCCGTCGGACGCTCCGCCGGTGCTCGCCATATTTCCGATCGAATGCCTGAATTCGGAAGAGCGCTGGCGCCGCTTTGCCGACGGTCTGTCGTCGGACATCACCATCGACTTGGCGCGCTACGCGGATTTGCCTGTCATCGCCTTCCACACGATGAAATCGCTGGGCAGCAAGCCCGCCGATTTCGTGGCCGACGGCAAGGCGCTCGGCGCTACCTATATCGTGTCGGGCCAGTTGCGTGCAGACGACCAGAGGGTTCGCTTGACGATTGAGCTTGCCGACGCGGGCAACGGCGTCAGCCTGTGGAGCGAGCGCTATGACCGCCCGGTCGAGGACATTTTCGCGCTGCAAGACAGCCTGACCGAGAACGTCATTAATGTGCTGGCCGGCAGTTCCGGCACGCTCGCCACGGTCGGCCGCAAGGCGGTTCGCCGCAAGCCGCCGGCCAGCTTGCGGGCCTATGACCTTTATCTGCTTGGCGTCGAACAGCACAACACGTTCAGCCGCGCCGGCAATGCGGAGGCAATCCGCGTATTTTCACGGGCGCTGGAGCTTGACCCCACTCTGGTGAGGGCCTGGACCGAACTCGCCTATGCCTATTCCATCCAGGCCTGCAACGGCTTTGGCGACGACGTGCCGGGCTCGATCGAGAACTGGAGGACGGCGGTCGAAAACGCCTTGCGGCTCGACCCGACGGACAGCGCCGCCCACACCTGCCTTGGCGATCTCAGGGGATGTCTCGGCGACTTTGAGGGGGCAGAGCGCGCGTATCAGCGTGGCTTCGAATACGGCTCCAACCATGCCGACACGCTGGCGCTGCTGGCCGGCAGCAAGGCCCTTGTCGCCGGCGATCCGGCAGAGGCGATCCCGCTCATCGAGCGCGCCATGCACCTCAATCCGCTGGCCCCGCGCTGGTATTTCGGCATGCAGGGCCGAATCCTGTTTGCCGCCGGCAGGCATCGGGAAGCTGTCGCGGCGCTCCGCAGAGGTTCGCCGGACTCTCCGAACGTGCTAATGTTTTTGGCGCTGGCGCATGCAGCCGTGAGCGAGACCGGCGAGGCGGCCAGGATTGCAGCCCGCTTGAAAGCTGAATTCCCGGACTTTTCGGTCGAACGCTTCATCGCGGCCTATCCCGTGACAAACCCGCATGCCGTGCAAGCCATACGCGACGCCGCAAAGCTGGCAAGGCTCGGCTGAGGCCCCTAGATCTTGAAGCCGAGGGGTCCGCGACCGCACATTGCCCCGATAATCTCTCAGTCCGCCACCGCCGGCTTGCTGATTTCGGATTTGTCGGTCGTCAGCGACAGCAAGGTGATTGATCCAAATACGACCGCAGCACCGACTGCTCCGACCGGCGACAGCCGCTCGCCCAGAAATATTGCCGCGCCAATTGCTCCGAACACGCTTTCCGCGCTCACGATCACTGCGGCATGGCTGGCGGACGTGAAGCGTTGGGCAATCGTCTGGATGCCGAAGGCGGCCCAGGTCGAGAAGATGCCGAGCACGGCGAGTTCCGGACCTGCATCGCTGACGGCGGCCAGCGACAAATTACCCTGAAGAGCGCCGAGCGGGAGGGTGATCACGGCGGCCCCGAGAAACTGCGCGGCAGCCGTCGCGACCGGCGCGCCGTGGATCTGCATGTGGCGGCCAAGCTCCACCATCCAAAGCGCGTAGCACGCGGCCGAAAGGGTCGCTGCCAGATCGCCCTGGCTGAAGCTGGCGGTCAAGCCTCCAGACAGCAGCAGGACACCGACCAGTGTCATGGCAGCCGCAAGCCCGCCGACAGCATTCGGGCGCTCGCCAATCAGGAACCAGGCTGCGAGCGGTGTCATCACCGTTGCCGTGCTCACCAGGAAGCTTGCATTGGTAACGGAGGTGTCGAGATAGGAGACCTGCTGGATGATAACGGAAATCGAAAACAGAACGCTCACTTTGGTGAGGCTCATCCAATAGCCGAGCCCGAATTTCCTTCCCCATTCGAGCATCGTCAGTGGCGCGACCATGAGCCCCGCGATCAGGCAGCGCATGCCCACGGCGCTGAGCGGATCGAGATGATCCAGCACGGTCTTCTGCGCAACATTGCCGAAGCCCCAAAAGGCAGCAGCAAGCAGAAGCAGACAGTTAGCCTGCACCCTCGACATATCGGTGTCTCGACGAAGCTTGCGCCGCAAAGGGCGGATCGCTGGTTGCTAGCGGGCGGCGAGCTTATCCAACCGTTTGCAATACGGGCGGACGCCGACGGGGACGATCTCATAGCCGGCGTCGTTCAACTGGAGCTTCATCTCCTCGAAATGCCGATTTGAGCCGCTGACGATCGATTCAGGCGTGTAGTCCCAGCCGTTGCGGGCGGCATTGGCCAGGATGTCGGCATAAACGCGCATGCTTGTGATTTTCACATCCGATTCCAGCACCTGCCTGCATCCTCTTGCGAACGATGGCGACTGGGCGGCGGAAAAACTCAAGATCGTACATGCCAGCATTATCGAAACAGGACGCATGGAAACCTCCCCTGATTGCAGCTTGTTGCCGCAAGCGATCTTGCAATTTGTGCGCCTGCGGCGGGATCGGGCAGATGCAGTATTCGGCCTCCTGCATTTGTAGTATTCTGTCCTGGGGCGGTTTCCATCATGACGGTCAACGACGCTTCGAAAGCGCAGACGCTCGATGCCTTGTCGGGCCGCGAGCGCGCGGTCGCGGAAAAATTCGCTGCCGGCATGACCTATCGCGAAATCGGCAATGCACTTTTCATTGCCCCGACCACTGTTCGCACCCACCTTGCGGCCATCTACGACAAACTTGGCGTGCGTACCAAGATCGGGCTTGCGGCGTATTTTGCCGGCGCTTCCGGCGCTCGGCCGGACGGGCTGTTACTCCCATCGGATGCTCCGCCGGTGCTCGCGATATTTCCGATCGAATGCCTCAATTCCGAAGAGCGTTGGCGCCGCTTTGCCGACGGCCTGTCGTCGGACATCACCATCGACCTGGCACGTTACGCGGGCTTGCCTGTCATCGCCTTCCACACGATGAAATCGCTGGGCAGCAAGCCGGCCGATTTCGCGGCGGACGGCAAGGCGCTCGGCGTCACCTATATCGTATCGGGCCAGTTGCGGGCGGACGACCGGAGGGTTCGCTTGACCATAGAGCTTGCCGATGCCCGTAGCGGCGTCAGCCTGTGGAGGGAGCGCTACGACCGCCCGTTCGAGGACATTTTCGCGCTGCAGGATAGCCTGACCGAAAGCATCATCAATGTGTTCGCCGGCAGTTACGGAACGCTTGCCACGGTCGGCCGCAATGCGGTTCGCCGCAAGCCGCCGGCCAGCTTGCGGGCCTATGACTGTTATCTGCTTGCCCTCGAACAGCACACTACGTTCAGCCGCGCCGGAAATTCCGAGGCGATCCGCCTGTTTTCACGCGCGCTGGAGCTTGACCCTACTTTCGCCAACTGCTGGGCCGAACTCGCCTATGCCTATTCGGTCGAGGCCTGCAACGGCTTTGGCGACGACGTGCTGACGTCGATCGAGAACTGGCGGACGGCGGCCGAAAACGCCTTGCGCCTCGACCCGACGGACAGCTGCGCTCACGCATGCCTTGGCAATGTCAGAGCATGCCTTGGCGATCTCGAAGGAGCGGAGCGCGCGCACCGGCGCGCACTCGAATACGGCTCCAACCACGCCGGCATACTGCCGCTGCTGGCCGGCAGTAAGGCGCTTGTCGTTGGCGATCCGGCCGAGGCGATCCCGCTCATCGAGCGTGCCATGCGCCTCAATCCATTGGCCCCGCCCTGGTATTTCGGCATGCAAGGCCGAATCCTGTTCGTCGCCGGCAGACACGAGCAAGCCATCGCGGCGCTCCGCAGGAGTTCGCCGGAGTCGCCGGACGTGCTGATGTTCCTGGCGCTTTCGCATGCGGCCATGGGCGAGGCCGGCGAGACGGCGCGCGCCGCGGCCCGCTTGAGAGCCGAATTTCCAGGCTTCTCGGTCGAACGCTTCATCGCAGGCTATCCCGTGACCAACCGGGATGCGTTGCTTGCCATCCGCCACGCTGCCGAACTGGCGAAGCTGCCGTAGACGCCCCTACCTATCTATCGTCACCATGGTGCGTTCGTTGTAGCGCTCACCCGAGACCTTGCCCGGCGCCAGCGCGTCGTTGAGCGCTTGCATTGCGGCGTCGTCGAGCTTGATCGCTGCGGCAGCGACATTCTCCTCGAGATATTTTCGGCGCTTGGTACCGGGGATCGGCACGATATCAATGCCGAAGTCGGCGCCCTTGTGCAGCAGCCAGGCCAGCGCGATCTGGCCCGGCTTGACACCCTTCGCCGTGGCGATGTCGCGGACAATTGCGGCTGCCTGCACATTGGCATCGTAGTTGGCGCCCTGGTAGCGCAGATCGCCGCGGCGGAAGTCGCCCTCCGGATAGTCTTCGGCGCGCTTGACGTCGCCGGTGAGGAAACCGCGGCCAAGCGGCGCGAACGGCACCAGGCCGATGCCGAGTTCACCGAGCAGCGGGATGATCTCCGGCTCCAGATTGCGTTCCCACAGCGAATATTCGCTCTGCACCGCCGACACCGGATGCACGGCGTGCGCCCGGCGTATGTTGGCCGCACCCGCCTCCGACAGGCCGAAGTAACGCACCTTGCCCTGAGCGATCAGCTCGCCGACAGCACCCGCCACATCTTCGATCGGCACGCCCGGGTCGACGCGGTGCTGGTAGAGCAGGTCTATATGGTCGGTGGCGAGCCGACTGAGCGAGCCTTCCACCGCCTCTCGGATATGCTCGGGCCGGCTGTTGCGATCGGTGCCGATCTGCTTGCCGTTTTCGATCCGGAAGCCGAATTTGGTGGCGATCGTCACCTCGTGGCGCCGACCCTTCAAGGCGTGGCCGAGCAATGCCTCATTGGTGTGCGGGCCATAGACTTCCGCCGTATCGAAGAAGGTGCAGCCGAGCTCGATGGCGCGGTGCAGCGTGGCGATCGATTCCGCCTCGTCGGCCGGGCCGTAGGACTGGCTCATGCCCATGCAGCCGAGGCCGATCACCGATACCTGCAGCCCCTGGCTGCCCAGCTTGCGTGTGCTCAAGGTCATGGAAGAGATCTCCGGATAGAGTCAGGTTCGTGTGCGCCAGGACGATATAGGGCGTTCGCTTAGTTCCCACAGTCGCCCGGCTAAGGGCTAAATCGCACGATCGCGTGAGCCGAAGAGGATCGCCGTCAGCCTTTCCTGGCAACCAGCAGCAAAGGCTCGCGCTCCGGCGTCGTCACCGAAAAGCCGGACGGGCCGACCGTGTCGAAGAAGCGGTGGAATATGTCGATGAAGACCCGCACGAAGAGCGGCTTTGCCGAACCGTACATGTCGGCGATGATCAGCGTCGGTGGCGGCAATTCGTCGAAGATCGGTTTTCGAACGATCTCGTCGCCATCGGCGGTGGCCCGGCCGATCGGCCGCATGTTGAGGATGGCCATGCCGAAACCCGAGGCGACCGCCGAGCGGACCGTCTCGTAGGAGCGCGTGCGAAAGCGCACCTCCGGTCGTTTGGCCAGCACGTCGAACAAGGTCAGGAGATAGGTTGCGGTGTGCGGCAGATCGAGCAAGACCAGCGGCCGCTCCGCCAGTTCCGCCAGCCAGATGCCGTCGCGCGCGGCGAGGGGATCATCGGCATTGAGCACGGCGTGTGCCGGTACCTTGCAGATGCGGGTGACGCTGTCGATGCCGATCGGTCCGATGTCGTAGAGAATGGCCAGGTCGATCTGGCCGGCGACAAGCCGTTCCTGAAGCTGGACCTGGTCGGCCTCAACCAAGTCGATCTCGACATCGCCGACGCTGGCGAGATAGCTGCGCAGCATTTCCGGCATGAATAGCGCTCCGAACGGCTCGAAACAGCCGATGCGCACGACTTTCGGCACGCGGCCGCTGAGATCGCCTATCGACCGGTTGAACTCGGTTTCCGCCGCCAGCATGACGCGGGCGGCGGCGACGAAGCGTTGGCCGGCCGGCGTGATGGAGACGCCCCGCGCCGGTCGCCTGTCGAAAATACGCGCGCCCATCTCGGCCTCAGCCAGCGTGATCGCCGCCAGAATGGAGGATTGCGAGATGAAGAGCGATTTGGAGGCCGCCAGCACGCTGCCGAGGCGAGCGACCTCGCAGACATAGCGCAACTGCCGGACGGTCAGGTTCATGGCAATCCAATTGTTGCATTTAATAGCGCATGTTACTCGCAATAATACATTTTGTGGAAGTGAAGAAACCCGCCAAACTGCCTCTGCTGACAAGGCTGCCACGAGAGCGGCCATGGAAACGAGGGGTTCGCACTGCATGCCAAATGGGATCTCTCCCATTGCCGACGCCGATGATCTGTGCCGCCTGAGCGCCGCGGAACTCAACGCCGCTTACCGCACCGGTGTGGTATCGCCTGTCGAGGTGACGATGGCGGCGCTTGATCGCGCCGAAGCGATCAATCCGCTTTTCAACGCCTTCACCATGATCGACCGCAAGGCTGCGATCGAGGCCGCCGACGCTTCCGAAAAACGCTGGCGGGCAGGTGAGCCACTATCGGCCGCGGACGGCATACCGACGACGCTGAAAGACATCGTTTGGGTCGAGGGCTGGAGCGTGCGTTATGGCAGCAGGACCACGCCGGCTGCGCCTTGCGACAGTGATGCGCCCGCCGTTGCCCTGCTGCGCCGAGCGGGTGCCGTCTTCATCGGACAGACAACGACGCCCGAATTCGGCTGGAAGGCGATCACCGACAGCGGACTTTGCGGCATCACGCGCAATCCCTGGAATGCCGAAAAGACGCCCGGCGGTTCTTCCGGCGGCGCCGCGGTAGCGGCCGCCACCGGAGCCGGCGTTTTCCACCTCGGTACCGACGGCGGCGGATCAATCCGGATCCCGGCATCCTTCACCGGTATCGCCGGACTGAAGCCGACGTTCGGTCGCGTGCCGGCCTATCCGTCGAGCGCGTTTGGAACCGTCGCCCATATCGGACCGATGGCGCGGAGCGCGGCCGATCTTTCCATCATGGCGCTGGCGATGTCCGGTCGCGATCTCAGCGACTGGCAGCAAGGCTCGGGAACGCTGGCGCCGCTTGGCCGGATCGAGGAGACGCTGCAAGGGGCCCGGATCGGCTACTGGTCGAAGCCGCCATCCGGCGTGCTGGATGAAGAAATCGCGGCCGCCGTGTCCCACGCGCTGACGCATTTCCGCGCGTTTGGCGCGACGGTCGAACCCATTGATCTCCTCGGCGGCGATCTGCTCAATCTTTTCCAGTCCCACTGGTTCACCGGCGCCGCCGCGCGGTTGGCACTGATCCCGGAGAACGAACGGTCAGGGATCGATCCGGGTTTCCTGGAGATCGCCCGGGCCGGGGCGGCGTTCGACGCCAAGGCGCTGGTCGCCGCACAGTTACAGCGCGGCGAATTCGGCGCCGCCATGGATCGGCTGCTCGACACCTATGACTTCATCGTTTCGCCGGGGACATCGGTTCCGGCCTTCGATGTCGGGCTTGAAGTGCCGTCAGGCAGCGGCCTGTCGCGCTGGACCGAATGGGCGGCATTCAGCTATCCGATCAATCTCAGCCAGCAACCGGCCTGCGTCATCCCTTGCGGCATGACGGCGGCGGGCCTGCCGGTCGGCTTCCAGATCATCGGCGCGCGCGGCGACGATGCCCGCGTGCTTTCCGCGGCGGCCGACCTGGAACCCGCCTTTCGGCCTCTGCCGCAAGCGTTACACCTAAAGGATTTCGCCTGACCCATTTCGCATAAAGAACAGACCGTAACCGACGACAAAAAAGGGGAATTTTGCCATGATCAACAGACGTGCAATGCTGCAAGGGGTGGTCGGCGCGGGAGCTGGTGCTGCTCTTCTTGCCGACATGAACAATGCGGCGATCGCCCAGGACGCCACCCCCATTCCGGTCGGCTCGGCCCTGCCGATGTCGGGTATCGCCGCCGCCGACGGCATCGAGTTCAAGAACGGCCTCGACCTCGCCGCCGAGGAGATCAATGCGGCGGGCGGCATTCTCGGCCGGCCTGTCGAGATCCACATCGAAGACACTAAGGAAATGGGCGCCGACCTAGTCAGCCAGTCGATGCAGCGCCTGATCGATCGTTTCACCGCTCCGGTCATCATCAACGGCTACAATCTCGGCACCAACATGATCGAGATGGACGTCGCCGCCGACAATGACGTCATCATGATGCACTACAACACGCTGATTTCGCACAATGAGAAGTTCAAGACCGACCCGGCCCGCTACTACAGTTCCTTCCAGGGCGATCCGCCGGAATTCTGGTATGGTCCCGGCTGCCTGAATTTTCTCAAGACGCTGGCCACGGACGGCAAATGGAAGGCGCCGAACAAGAAGATCGCCATCATCCCGTCGGCCAATGAATATTCGATCGTCATCGCCAACGCGATCCGCGACAAGGCCGCCGAGTACGGATTCGAGGTTAGCCTGTTCGAGACGGTTCCGTTCCCGACCAACCAATGGGGCCCAACGCTTGCGAAGCTCCGGCAGGATCCGCCGGCGGCGATCCTGGTCACGCATTTCCTGCCGCAGGACCTGGCGCAGTTCATGGTCCAGTTCCTCGTCGAGCCGATCAACAGTCTGATCTATATGCAGTACGGGCCGTCGCTGCCCGCGTTCCGCGAGATCGGCGGCGAGGCGGTCAACGGCGTCGTCTATTCGACGGTGATCGGTTGCCTGCCGGACGATTTCTCCAAATCGTTCCGCGAGAGTTACAGGGCGAAGTTTGGTCCGAACTCCGCTTACATCACGGGATCGCAGACCTATGACGGACTGTGGATGTGGGCGCTTGCCGCGGCAATCGCCGGTGGTCCGGGCGAACCGTTCAACAAGGAGCAGACCACCAAGGTGGCCAACGCCATGAAACGGCTGGTCTATCGCGGGGTCAACGGCACCTACCGGGCCGATCCGGCGGGTCAGTCGGCGTTCTGCTACCCGACGCAGGTGGCGGATCCGTCGCTCGGCATGCCGCACCAGTTCCTGCAGCATCAGGATTACAAGACCGATCCGAAACTGATCGCGCCGGTGCTCTACGCGACGGACAGTTTTGTCCTGCCGCCATGGATCAAGTGAACCAGGTGAAGCGACGCACCAGACCGGCCGGGTCATGCGCCCGACTGGTCCCCACGAGGTCAAAGAGTTGATGCCAGGCGAGCAGGCAAGAAAGATGACTGAGGCTGCGGGCCCGATGCTGGTTTGTGACAGCGTCGTCAAACGGTTCGGCTCGCTGGCCGCCGTCGACGGCGTGTCGATGGTCGTCAATCCGGGCGAGATCGTCGGCATTGGCGGGCCGAACGGCGCCGGCAAGACGACCTTCTTCGATGTGGTGACAGGCATAACGCCGGCCAGCGGCGGCCGCGTGCATTTCGGCGACACCGAGATTTCGACCCTTGGGGCCGACCGTATCTGCCAGCTCGGCATGGCCCGGACCTTTCAGCTCAATGCCGCCTTCGACAGCTTGACCGTTCGCGAAAACATCGAGATCGCCGCCTATTTCGGCCGGCAACGGCGCAGGCTGGCCGGCTTCCGCCTCGGCGAGGATGTCCGGCAGGCAACAATGGAGGCGCTAGATTTCGTCGGACTTGCGGGCAAGTCTGAAGAGACCGTGGCGCGGCTGCCGGTGCTCGACCGCAAGCTCCTGATGATCGCCGGTGCCATCGCCACCAAGCCGAAGATGCTGTTCCTCGACGA
>NZ_SUEO01000107.1:0-262 GCF_004962925.1 Mesorhizobium sp.
CCTGCAGGAATGTCAGCCAACCCGGAAAACGGGTCCGCATGGTCTGCGAATAGCCGACCGGCATTACGGTGACAACTAAACTCCACCGGGTCAGTTTTCGGGGAAGAAAGCCGGCCCGACCACCCTTACCGGCCGCGTTTCGGTCAATTTTTCGATCGACCGATGCTGGGCGGCGCCCTTGGCTTCGGCATTGGAAGCTCCGATATCCGGAGCTTTGGCATCGGGTCCGAGAATTTCCGCAACGGCGCCAAGATCCGGCTTT
>NZ_SUEO01000107.1:272-20412 GCF_004962925.1 Mesorhizobium sp.
TGTCGTCGGCAACGGAATAATGGCGTTGGCCATGTTGGCGGGCGTTACCGTCCGCGCCCTGAGTTCGGCGACCCGCCGGGAATAACGCTTGACGCTACACGCCTTGAAATTCGCGTCGTCGCGATACCTGAAAGCGGTCGCAAGCTCTGTGTAGGGTTTTCGCGTATCGAGAGCGACCATCGCTTCGGTCTCGAGGCTGGCGTCCTCCAGCGTATAGAGATCGACACCGGCATCGTCGCAAATGTAGCGGCACTGATCGACGGTCTCCTTCAGATCGTCTCTTTTGGCGAACTGCGATTTTGGCGCGGGGAAGAAATATCCGTCCGACAGGCGCACGCAAAACAGCATCGGGCTGCCAGCATACTTCAGGTCAGCGGACTGGGTTTTCGGTGCCGAACGCTGTTGCGCTTGCCTTTGCTCCTGCTGCGGCTGCTCTTTCCGCCGTTCCTTGGCTATGGACGCACAGCCCAGGGCGGCGAATCTGGCCCGCAGGCCGGATGTATTCCTGCCCGAATTCGACGCGGCCGCGATCTGGCGCTGCACCTCCGCCTTGCTCCTGACAAGATCGGCGCAAGGGTTGAAGAAGAACCCGACCAGCGAACTTTTGGCCGAACATTGGCGCTGTTTCTCCAACCTTTGGATCGCAGCAAGCTGCCGGCGAAACTGCGCAAGCTGCGGGCTCGACCCGCCGCCGCGTTCGGCCGAACGCATTTGGCTTTTGATCGCGCTGCAACTATCCGCGTATGAAGAGGAAGTGCCGAGCGTAAATGCCGTCACCAATAGCAGCACAAGAAACATGTCAGACCAGAAGCGTGTCATTGGAGCGACCATTGCCATTGTTTCCGCCGAGAACCTGGAGCCACATTCTTTGTTTGTGAATAAGGTATCACTAAATGAGTGCTGCCTAATTCCAGCAAGATTGCGGTTTCCAGAGACTTTAATACTAGTGTATTACATGTATTCTCGTAAATCCAATATTGCACTTTTGTTTCAAGATTGAGACGAAACCAAAAACAACGCCGGCTACCCGCGCCACCACCGAAAATTTGACCTAACTGGCAGGTTTCGGTCTCCTCGATCGATCCAGTGAATCCCCGATCAATCCGGCGTTACCAGCAGCTTCGCACTGAAACCTTCGTCCCGTCTTCGGCGTTAAATGGCCACTGCAGCGCCGCGCGTCCCTTTGGATGCACAAAGGACGCTGATTTGGCGCAGGGTCCTTTCCGATTTTTGGGCCATGCGCGGAACGGTCAAAGGACACGCACATGTCGATTCACTTCACTGTCTCGGGCCTGACCAGAAATCTGTTCCACTCGCTTGGACTGGATCATGAGCGCGCGCCGAGACCTCTCAGTCCTGAGCAAAGTCTTTTGCTGGAATGCTATCTGGCCGGCCAAATTCCGGAATCGGCCTGGAGCGACTACGTCTTCGAGACGCCGGAATTAGCACGCCATGTCAATGCGAGGCGCGGGCAGCACTGAGATCTCGTACCGGAATTCGGCCCGATCGCTTGGGATCGCGCCACCCGGCTATGCGTGGCTGAACGGCCGCCCGGAAACGAGCGAGCCTTTTGCTTGGGGTGGCGCCCGGTTACTGTTTGGGCGAGGCGAATTGCAGCGTGAAGACGTTGCCCGCAATCCCTTGGGCGAGCGCCGGCGAAAAGCTCAGTGGCAAGCAGTGCTCCACGGCGGCGATCGCGGCATCGACAAAGCAAAAAGGCCGGCACATGGCCGACCTTTCCTTCCACCTCGCGCGCGCCAGTACATCCGTGGTCACGAGTTGCGGTGAATTGCCGACCAGTAGATAGGGCTTTGGTTAACAAATCCTTAGCTGGCGGGGGCTGCTCACTGACGCATCCTGGCCAACCCGATCGGCGTTTTCGTGATGAATGCGGAAAGTCGTTTTTAAAACCAGCACGGACTATTAATCGTTGTGCACCAACATGTTGGCTCGTGAGACATATCGAAGTAACTATCGTGTTCTGGAAGTCGATTTATGGCCGTACTTGGCGCCCTCCCTCCCGACGTTCTTTGTCGACCAATTCGCGAAGCTGATTGGGAAGGAGTGGTCGACTGCTTGTGCCGGGGCTTTCCGAAGCGTGACCGGAATTACTGGATGCAGGCGCTGACCCGTTTGTCGCAGCGGCCTGCCGTCGCCGAGTTCCCACAATACGGCTTGGCGTTGGAGAAGGCTGGTCGGATCGTTGGCGTTGTGCTGACCCTCTATACCCGTTATCGCGGGCAGGAAGGCGACGAAGTCCGCTGCAACCTTTCAAGCTGGTCCGTCGACGCGGAATCCCGTCCCTATGGCGCCAAATTGGTTACGACGATTCTCAAGCAAAGGGACGTGACCTATACAAATATTTCGCCGGCGCCCGCGACATTAAAGGCTAACTGGGCGCTCGGCTTTCGGCCCTTTTCCACCGGACAATTCGCCTTCTTGCCGGCTTTGAATTCGGTGCCTCGGTCATATCGCGTGCTCGAGGTTCGTCCCGATCTTGCGGAAATGGCGATGCTGCCCGACAGTGAGAGATACATACTCTCGGAACACTCCGCGCTGGGTTGCCTGTCATTGATTTGCATTTGCGACGGAGTGGCGTTTCCTTTCGTATTGATGCCGCGCCGAATATTGCGCGGTCTTGTCCCGTGCTATCAGGTCATCTATTGCCGCTCCCTCGGGGATTTGAGCCGGTGCGCCGGTGCTGTGGGGCGCTTTCTCTTACGAAGTGGCATCCTGCTTTGCATCGTCGACGCCAAGGAGCCGATTGCAGGTCTGTTCGGGCGGTACCGCCACAACAGCGGGCTGAAATATTTCAAGGGCCCCAAACCACCCTCGCTTGGAGATCTGACGTTTACCGAGCTTGTGATATTCGGTCCCTGAACGACAAGCGCAACAAAGTGTTGGTCTCTGGCGATGCCGAAAGTGAACCCCCGCCTCGGGCGAGGGTTCCATTTTTTTGAAACGACGATCCGCTACTGAACAGGGGCGGTCTGAGCTGGCGGGGTTGCGGGTGCCGGCGTCATCGTGTCGGCTGGAGGTGGCGGCAATTGGCCAGCAGTCGTCGCCTGCGTTCCTCCTGATTGAGTTTGGTCACACGCCGCCAGGGCAGCAAGCGCCAGACCGAACGCGGCGAATAAAGGTAGTTTGCGGGTCATGTACAGTCCCTTCCATGGACGCCACCCGCGCGGGCCTCATCATCAGGACCGGTGCCCCCAGGTCAACCGTCGCTTCGTCGTCGACGCTTCAAACATTCTTACGTCCAGTAAAAGGCGGCTGGCTTTCGACCTCTGTTTTAGGTCGGCCTGGAAGCAACCGTTAGAGCGAAAGCCTCACGCTTCGGCCTGCGACTTCACATAGGCGATATAGCCGCGCACGTCGCCGGCCGGCTCGGCGTAGGCCTTGCCGAGCTTCTTCTCGATCGCCGCCATGTAGTCTTTTGCCCATTGGGGCAGCGCGTAGTCGATGACGGCGAGGAATTCGAGCGTCGCCGCCAGGCGGATGTCGGCGATCGATGGGTTCTTGCCGCCGATGAATGGCTTGCCGTTCCTGAAGAAGCTGTGAAAGACCTCCAGCGGCTCGGCAATTGCGGCCGCCGCGGCCTTCTGGGCTTCCGATTTCCTGTCGGGGTGGGCGTCGCTGTGGCCGACCTCGCCGGCATATTGCGGAAAATTCAGCGCAGGATAGGTGGCGCGCGCCACATAGGGGTAGAGCGTGCCGATCAGGTAGAACATGGCGCTGTCAATCATTGCCCGCTTGGCCGGCGCCTTGGGATATAATTTCTCCAGCCCGTGCTTGTTGGCGAGATACTGCATGATGGCGCAGCTTTCCCATAAGACGCCTCGCGGCAAGCCCTTGTCCTCGATCATCGGCGTAAGATGGGCTGGGTTTCGCGCCATGTATTCGGGCGAGCGCGTGTGGCCCCATACGTCGGTCTCGGAATGAACGAGCCCGGCCGCGCGGGCAAACACCCGAACGCTCATATTGTTGACGCTCGGCTTCAGCATGCTGAGCATCAGCGCGGGTTTTTTCGCTGATTTCGCTACGGCCTTCCGCGCGGACTTCGCGGATGCCTTGCCTGCAGGTTTTGCGGCGGCTTTTGTTGCCGACTTGGCTGACGCTTTCGACGCCTTGGCTGCAGGCTTTGTCGTGGCCTTGGCAGCTGGTTTCGTGGCGGCCTTGGCAGCCGGCTTCGTCGCACTCTTCGTTGTCGTCTTTGCCATTGTGTTCCTCCCTCAGTTTGGCTGTCGTCAGTATGGATTCTTCGGCGCCCGATCGTCCGACAAGGTGGCGCGTGAGCGCTCGACAAGCACCTGGATCGCGTCGGCGAGATGCACTTCGGCGATTGCGTAGTCGCCGCGCGCGACGCGGATCTTCTGCGCCTGCATCAGCACGTCGGCGTGGGTAAATCCCGCCGGCGGCTCGAAACGGTAGGAGGCGAGCTCGATCAGCAGGCCGAGCGGATCCTCGAAATAGATCGAATCCATAAAGCCGCGATCCTTGACGCCGCTATGCTTGATGGCGCGCTCGTCGAGCCGGGCGACCGCCTGCAGGAAGGTGACGCGCGACACCGCAAAGGCGATGTGATGGACGCAGCCCGGATCGGTCGGCGTGCGCCGTTTCTCCGGCGTGCGGCTCTCATCGGTGAAGATGGTGATCAGCCGGCCGTCGCCCGGATCGAAATAGAGGTGGCTTTCGCTGGCCTTGTCGAGGTTGGGCTGCTCGAAAATGAAAGGCATGCCAAGCACGCCTTCCCAGAAATCGATCGAAGTCTGACGCCCGGCGCCGACCAGCGTGATGTGATGGACGCCCTGCGATTGCAGTTTCTGCATTTGGCCTCTCCCAGGGATTTGCCGTTTTTGCCGGACGCCACGAATGACAGCCCGTTTAGGATTTGCTCCCCTCGCCCATATCCGAATGCCTGCCACACTGCGACCCCGAGGGCTTTTTATTACGTGATGCTAAATCAATCGGCCGTGTTGCGCCAGAAGCGGCCGGCAATTGCCATCGGCCAATCTCGATAAAATATGATGATTTCAATCAACTAATGTAGTAGCGCCTTTCCAAACCGCGCCTCGGGCGCGACCGACGGCTCGCACGCGGATTTGGGAATTGATATTTACGGAACGGTTTGAGACCTTCGGCGTCAGTCCTGCGCTGATTTTCCCCGATCGCAAGCCCATCTCGTACCAGGAGCTTGCCCGGTTCTTAGTGGCGCAGGCCGCCAGCTTCGGAAGCGAAAAGCGCCTGGTCGGCGTCGTCGCGGAACCGAGCGAACATGCGGTCATCGCCTATCTGGCGGCTCTGCACGGCGGCCATGCCGTGGCCTTGTTGCCCCCTTGCAAGCCGTCGGTGCTGGATGACTTCGTTGCGGATTTCTCGCCCGACGGCGTATGCCGGCCCGTGGACGGGCGCTTCCGCTGCATGATGGGGTCCCCCAATCCAGCTGGCGAACTGCATGCCGATCTGGCGCTGCTGCTCGGCACTTCGGGCAGCACCGGCAAGAGCCGATATGTCAGATTGTCCGCCAGCGCGGTTCAAGCCAACGCCAGCTCCATCGCCAGCTATCTCGAACTCGAGGAGCGGGACAGGGCGGCACTCATCCTGCCGTTCCACTACTCCTACGGTCTTTCGGTCCTGAACTCGCACCTGATCACGGGAGCGAGTATCTACCTCCCCCGCAGGGGCGCATCGGATGCAGGCTTCGCGCAAGAGGTTCGCGACGCCGGCTGCACCAACATCAGCGGCGTCCCCTATTCGTTCGAGCAGATGGAACGGGCGGGTTTTCTTCAGCACGAACTGCCCGCGCTGCGTTTCATGACGGTGGCCGGAGGACGCATGCCACCGGATCTCGCCACGACGTTTCACCGTCATCTCGCCGAGCGGCAAAAGCGCTTGTTCATGATGTACGGACAAACTGAGGCGACAGCCAGGATCGCTTATGTCCCTCCGCACCTGTTGGAAGGCAATGTCGGCTCGATCGGCATCGCGATCCCGGGCGGCTCGCTGCGGCTGGTGGATGACGCTGGCAATCCAATAGGGCAACCAGGTGAACCCGGAGAACTCGTCTACAGCGGACCGAACGTAATGATGGGCTACGCCAGCCAACGTTCCGATCTCGCAAAGGGGGCCGGGATCGCTGAGCTACGCACTGGCGATATCGCTACGAGGGATAAAAACGGCTTCTTCACGGTGATCGGCCGGCTGAAGCGAATGTCGAAGATTGCGGGCCTGCGCCTGAGCCACGAAGCGATCGAGGCCGCGCTCGACGAGGCCGGAATCGCGGCCGCCATCGTGGGTGACGATGATCGCATCCTGGCGCTGGTGACGTCCCAACACGGAGATGAACGGGTGCTGCCGGTCTTGATGGCGGCAACCGGCTTGCCGCGACCGCATCTCGAGGTCGAACGAGCGCAATCCCTGCCGCGCCTCGCTTCGGGCAAGGTCGACTACGCTTCGGTACGTGCTCGCCTTCGGTCCTTGCGCCCGCCGCACCGCGCCGGCGTGCTCGCGGCCTTTGCAAGCGCCTTCTATCCGAGACATGTCGGCGTCGACGACACGTTCGAAAGCCTGGGTGGCGACTCCCTGCTCTACGTTCAGCTGTCGCTTGCCCTGGAACGCGAACTCGGCAGCGCTCCGCCAGGTTGGGAAACCATGCGTATTGCCGAGCTCTGCCGTGCCGGGCAGCAGGCTGGCAAGCATCTGTCGACCGACAGCCAACTTGTCCTGCGCGCCGTCGCCACTTTGATGGTCGTCGTCCATCACGCCTCGTTCTGGCCTATCCCCGGTGGCGCCGCGATCCTTGTCATGCTGGTGGGATACAGCCTGGCTCGTTTCCAGCGCCAGAGGTTGTTTGCCGGCGACGTTGCCGGTGTGTTGCGCCCGCTGGCACTTGTGCTCGTATCTTACCTGCCGATCGTGGCGGGGTTTTCGCTTGTCCAAGGCGAAATCCTGTGGCCGTCTTTCTTGCTGATTGGCAATCTTGGCTTCGTCCAGCCACCGCACATGATGCCGTATCTCTACTGGTTCGTGGAAGCCTACGTTCAGATCATGCTTGTCTGGGCCGCCATGTTCGGGATCCCGAGACTGCGCGCCTTTGCCAACGGGACTCCGTTCGGCTTTGGAATGATCCTGCTTGCGGCCGCGACAGCGGCCAAGTTCCTCATTCCGCTTCTATGGAGTATCGGCGGCCCGCAGATATTCACCTTGCCCGACGTCTTCTACCTCACCGCCCTTGGCTGGTGCGTGCACTTTGCCACCTCCTGGCAGAAGCGGCTGACAATGGTCGTGGTCGCGGCTCTGTTGTGCCCGGCGCTCGCCTGGACGGGGGGCAATTGGCTCGGATCCTGGGTGAAATTCGCCTCGGTGTTCGGCGCCGTTCTCGTCCTCGTCCACGCCCGGCGTATCGCATTGCCGGCCAGACTGGCGCAGATGGCCTTGCCGATCGCCGCCGCTAGCTACCACATCTACCTGTTCCACAGGATCGTGCCGGAGTGGCTGCTGCCGAGTCCGGACCTCGCCGTCTCGCAGCCTGTCGTAACAATCGCAGCGGTCGCCATCGGCCTTCTGTCCGGACTTGGGGCCTTCGCCTTGCAGCAGCAACTGACCAGATGGCTTGCCCCGCACCAGGGTCGCGCCGGAAGCCTCGCCTTCAACTGAAGGCGACGGGGTCTGCCGTATGTTCTGATTGTCTTGGTACGCCCAAGGGGAATCGAACCCCTGTTCCCGCCGTGAGAGGGCAACCTTATGGATACCATCGATCTTATTCTCGTCCATGCATGTTCACGTATGTTCCGAGAATCCTTGCAAATTCTGCATTACCGCCCGTCACCCGTCCTATGTTGTTTTCGTGCGGCCACGGGTGTATTTCGGGACCAATTTCGGGACCACACATACAGCGAGGAAAGGCCGGATGGCACGCACCAGGGTCGATGCCCCAATCACCACACGCAACGCGCGCAAGCAGCTCAAGCCGCGGAAGAAGCCCTACTGTCGATCTCTCGGTCCTACCGTCGCCATCGGCTACCAGAGAAAACAGCGTGGCGGCGTCTGGCAGGTCGTCGAGTCCCTCGGCAAGAAACGCTATCGTGTGGAACAGATCGGCATCGCCGATGATTTGCTGGAGGCCAATGGCGTCAACGTCTACGACTTCGAGCAGGCGAAGACTGCTGCCGTTGCGAAGGTCGCATCCTGGCACGCCGATGATCGCGCGCGTGTGGACGGCCCGGCACCGAGTGTGCGCTCGGCGATCGAGATCTACATTGAAATGCAGGAGGCGCGAGAGCGTGCACTACAGGGCAAGGGTAGGCTGCGGGGAGACGCACGGCTCAGGCTTTCAAGGCACGTCCTGTCCGATGCCTTTGCGGACACGGCGCTACACACCTTGAAGGAAGCGGATCTCGCCCAGTGGCGCGATCGCCGCTCGGCGAACCTCTCCGTGTCCACAATTCGCCGCATCGTCAATGACTTCAAAGCTGCTCTCAACGCTGCTGCCGTCAAACATCGCTCGCGCCTTCCTCCGGACATGGCTATCATCATCAAGAACGGTCTATCGGCTGGGGAAGCAGCACCGCCGCTTGCCCGCGACCAAGCTGCACTCCCTGACGCAGACATCCGCCGGATCATTGAAGCATCCAGAACAGTCGATACCGAACAAGGCTGGAACGGCGATCTGTTGCGCGTGGTCGTGGTGCTGTCCGCCACCGGAGCGCGCTTCTCGCAGATCGCGCGCATGACCGTGAGCGATGTCCAGGCAGCGCAGGGCAGGCTCATGGTGCCCACAAGCCGGAAAGGCAGAGGGATCAAGAAAACGACACACGTCGGAGTCCGTGTCGGAGCCGACGTCATCGAGCTGTTGCGTCCAGCCATCTCAGGTAGGCGGCAGGGCGAGCCGTTGCTCGAACGCTGGCGCCATGTCCAGGCGAAAAGAACGGAAACACAACCGCCGCGATGGGTGCGGAGCACGCGTGGCCCGTGGGGTGCCGCGACTGAGCTAACGCGCCCATGGCTTGAGATCGTGACCCGCGCCGGGCTTCCGTCCGACGTGGTGCCCTACGCTTTGCGACATTCCTCGATTGTCCGGCAACTCCGGGCAGGCCTTCCGGTGCGCTTGGTCGCCGCCCTTCACGACACGAGCACCGCCATGATCGAGCGCCACTATGCCTCCGCCATCGTCGACATGCTCGACGATCTTTCGGCGAGCGCCGTGATTCCGCTGATCGCGGACGAGACTGTCCCCAAAGGTCGTGCCGCTGCGTTCGCTCGACCAGCGCAGTTGACCACGCGGCCTGCTGGCCGCATGCTTCCTTCGCGGGGATAGGCCGGCCAGCCGAAGCCTCGGATTGCATCTCCGAGGTTCCCCGCGCCCGTTAGCGGCAGGCGACGACGACCACAATATCGTGCCGCTGCCAGCCGGAAAGCAAACTGCCGGGAGGACGAATTGAGGGAAGGCCAACGTTTTTTCATCATTCCCCGTCCGGTCGGCGAGCCTTCGGATGCGTCAACGATCGGGGTTAAGGTGTGGTTCAGGTCAAAACGCGCGGCGGCGGACGGCGAGAAGCTATGCCGGGGTCGGCGTTGGGTGCCGATCCCTGCCATCCCGACGTTGGCACGGGAATATGAGCAGGAGAGAAGGCAGGCGCTTCGGAAGGCAATTGTCGATGCCGCCCGTAGTGTTGGCTTGACCACGGCGGCCGAAGCCTATCTCGGCGTTCCTGTGGCTGCCTTCCGGGGCAGACGTCCGGGATCGCCGTCGCGGCGTAAGGAACCAGTGATCGAGGGTGCCGAGCGCGTCAGAATTGCGCGCGACGTCCATGAGGCCCTCGGGAAACCACAGATCTACGAGGCGTTGGAGCACGGCGCACTGAAGAAAGCAGTTGCGGAGGTCGCCAAGGCGCGAAACTTACCCGACAAGATCATAGACACCTGTTATCGCGCAGTCCGGAACAACCTGCAGTCAGAAATGGCCGACGTTGACTGGGACCAATGGATTAAGGGCTATAGGGCACATGCGTTCGCACAGGTCAGGTCAGAAAAACCAGCCATCACTCGCGCGGAGGCTTTGAAATTCTGGCGAGCGAAATTAATTAATAATATCAATGTGTTGGTAAATTGAAAAGTCAATATTCCGGCTAAATCCCGGGGATTTAGCCGGGAGCAATACCTTGTGCATCGGTGTTTGTTTGCGTCTACTTTGACGGCTGGCTCAGTTTGCAAATGAGGCAGCGTCATGACCTTTCCCAATGTTGCCGGCGAGTTCCCGCTGGCCTCCGTGGCTTCACGCCCCCGTCTCGCGACTGATGTCCCCGGTGCCGTAGATTACACCGGCCAAAGCCGCGCGCAGCTCTACAAGGACATGCGCACTGGCCTGCTGCCCGCCTACAAGAACGGCGCGCGCACGATCCTCTTCTATGACGATCTCGACCGCTACATGCACGCCTTGCCGCGCGCGAAGTTCAAGCCCGTTGGCGACGATAATCATACCGACAGCGCCGACGCGCACGGGGCGCGGTCACGCTGACGCGGAGATCCAGTCATGGGCCGGCTTAATCCGAATTTCGATTGCATCCCCTCCGACTTCTACGTGACCCCACCTCGCGCGCTGCCGCCGTTGCTGCCATTCTTGGAGCCCCAGAGGCGCTATGTCGAGCCGGCCGCCGGCAATGGCGCCCTGATCGATCTGCTGGCCCAACATGGGCATTGCTGCGTCGCCGCCTTCGACATTGACCCGCACCGCAACGACATCGCCGCACGCAACGCGCTCGACCTCGGCGAGGCCGACCTTGGTGACGCGACGATCTTCCTGACCAATCTGCCGTGGTCCTGGCCCGTCTTCCCGCAACTGGTCAAGCACCTCATTGCGCTCCGCCCCCTGTGGACCCTGGCGCCTGCCCGTTTCGCTCACGCCGCACGTTCGGCGACGTTGGTCGACCGCTGCAGCCATATCGTCTGCGTCCCACGTCTCCAGTGGATTCCGGGCACGCGTGATCAGAGCACACAGGACACTGTATGGCTGCGCTTCGATGCCAGCCACCGGGGCGGACCTCACTTCTATCCGCGTGAAACGAGGAGTGCTGATCCATGGGCAACGGAGGCATGACAGATTTTGGCCGCCAGTCAGAGCTCACGGATGCCTCAACCGTATCGCGCGACAAGCTTGCACGTACAGTCCCCGGTATGGCTCATTTTGCCGGAACCGGCCCTGTCGGTGCGACCTGCTCCGAATGCGATTTCTGGCGCCAATTCGAAAACCAGAAGAAGCCGAGCTGCAAGAAATTCCGGTTGATCACCGGTCGCAGCGGCAAGCCGGTACCGGGGTTCACGCCAGCTTGCCGGTACTTCAACAAGCGGACGGGAGGCGCGGCGTGAAGGTCATGCATGCCCCCGCAGGAAATCATCCACCTTCGCCCGATCGTGGGCAAGGCGCACCGCGGCGCTTTCGCGGAACCGGAATGCCGTGCTCCGGGAAAGGCACGGCTGTAGCTGCCAACTTAAGGAAAGGGAACGATGACTGATCTCAATGAACTGTACCCGAGCAAGTATCTTTCCGCCGCCGACCTGAAAGGCAAGAAAGTCACTATGACAATCAAGGCCGTCGTTATCGAGGAATTCGAGGACAATGGCGGAAAGGTGAAAAAGCCGATCGCCTACTTCAAGGAAGGCGGCGACAAGGGCCTGGTCTGCAATAAGACCAACGCCATGACCATCGCCCGTATCGCCGGCAAGACCAATACCGACGACTGGACGGGTGTCCGCATCACCCTCTTTCCTACGATGGTTCAGTTCGGCGGCAAGGTAACGGAAGCCATTCGCATCGAACCGCCCATGGCTGCCGTACCGGTCAAGGAATTGAACGACGAAATTCCTTGGTAGCGATCTAAAATCGGCGGCGGCCACCACCCCGCCGCCGATTTCCTAACAGCAATACAAAGGACGAATTGATGTCCGCGCATCTCCACCGTGCGGCCCTGGCGTATGCAACACGTGGCACGCCGGTGTTCCCCTGCCAGCCACGAGGGAAGGAACCCGCCACAGGCCGCGGCCTGCACGATGCGACGACAGACCGCGCCGTTATCGAAAGCTGGTGGGGATCGGTACCGGAATTGAATATCGGCATTCCGACCGGCACGCCTTCCGGCTTTTGGGTGCTGGACATCGACAACGAGGACGGTGAAGCCAGCCTGCGTGGCCTGGAGGCCGCGCACGCACCGCTGCCGCCGACGGTCGAGGCTATCACCGGGCGCGGCAGGCACCTCTATTTCCGGCTTGGCGAGCATACCTTGCGCAACAGCGCCGGAAGGATAGGTACCGGAATCGACGTGCGTGCCGATGGTGGCTACGTGCTGGCCCCGCCCAGCACGCATCCTTCCGGCAGGGCATATGCATGGTCGGTGGACAGCGCTGACGCCTTCGCGGACGCGCCGGAATGGCTTTATGAGGTCGCTGGGAATCCAGAAGGCGACGGCAAGGGCAAGACGCTGGAAGAGTGGCATAGGGCGCTGACAGAGCCAATTCCTGATGGCTGTCGCGACAACACGCTGACCAGCATTGCCGGAAAGCTGCTTTTCCACGGCGTGAACCTGATCCTGATCCGCGACCTGCTTCTCAGCGTCAATGCCGCGCGATGTGTCCCGCCGCTGCCGATCGCGGATATCGACCGGATTGTGACGTCTGTTGCGAAAACGCACCTTGCAAAAAGGGGCGGCCGCACATGAATGACGAGATCAATCCGGAAATCCTGAAATTGTCGAAGGTGTTGGCGACGGGAAAGGAACCGCCAACCGATCTCGGTGAATGGGACGCGGGTGACGACGACGACCCGATACCACCTCGACAGTGGTTGCTCGGCAATGTCTTCTGTCGCCGCTTCGTAAGTTCGCTGATCGCGGACGGCGGAACCGGCAAGACCGCGCTGCGCGTCGCCCAGGCGCTCGCGCTGGCCACGGGACGCAATCTGACAGGGGAGCATGTGTTCCAGCGCTGCCGCGTTCTCCTGATCTCGCTCGAAGATGATAAGGACGAACTGCGCCGTCGGGTCAAGGCAGCGATGTTCCACCACGACATTTCCGAAGCAGACGTCAAGGGCTGGCTTTTCCTCGCCGCGCCGGGCGGCAAGGCAGGCAAGCTGATGACCCTCGACACCAAAGGGCGGCCCACAATCGCCAGCCTGGCCGCCACACTGAAACAAACGATCCAACGCCGCAACATCGACGTCGTCTGCCTGGACCCGTTCGTGAAGACGCACGGCCTAAGCGAAAACGACAACAACCAGATGGACCAAGTGATCGAGTTGCTCGCCAACCTCGCCATCGAAATGAATATCGCTGTTGATGTGCCGCACCACACCGCAAAGGGCGGCGCCACTCCCGGCAATGCCGACCGGGGACGCGGCGCTAGCGCCATCAAGGACGGCGGACGCCTCGTCTACACGCTCACGACAATGAGCGAGGACGAGGCCGAGAGATTCGGCGTCCCCCTTGCCGACCGGCGCCTCTATGTCAGGATGGACAGCGGCAAGGTGAACATCACACCGCCCGCCACCGCTGCGAAGTGGTTCAAGCTGACCAGTGTCGCGCTCGGCAACGGCAACGACCTCTATCCCGCCGGCGATTATGTGCAGACCGTCGAGCCGTGGGCCGCGCCCGGAACTTGGGAAGGGCTCACCGACGATCTGGTGAACCGAATACTCACCGATATAGACGCCGGCATGCCAGACGGCGAGCGCTACTCCGATGCGGGTGCCGCAACCACCCGCGCCGCCTGGAAAGTGGTCCAGAAGCACGCAGCGAAGAAGACAGAAAAACAATGCCGCGAGATCGTCGCCATCTGGGTCAAGGAAGGCCTGCTCCTCAAGGAAACGTACCATAGTCCGGTCGCTCGAAAGGACCGCGAAGGGCTCCACGTCGACGACATGAAACGACCAGGAAAGGTCACTTGAAGTGCGCTCTGGCCCTGCGCCATTAGCAAAATTTAATGGCGCACCATTGGCGCAGAACTGGGTGCGCCATTGATGAAGGTGCCCTAAGGAAATTCAATGGCGCATTGAGGTGCGCCAATTGTATTTCCCAGTGGCGCACCAATGGCGCAATGGCGCAAACCGCCAAGACCCGGCAACCTGCGCATGGTCACGTTGGTAGTACCGCCGATGAACGGAAAGACGACCCATGAAGAGCTTCTGGCCCTGTACGACCAGCATGTCGAAGCGATCAGACGGGCATTGAAATCAATACCGCCCATGCCGGTCTTCGGTCCCGACGGCTCGTTCGAGGGCATCAGGCGCAACTACGTGATAATGCTGACCGGCGCTCTGCTCGCCTGCGGTGTGCCAGTCGGCGATGCCAAACAGCTGGCCGTCGACATCGGCATGGCCGTCGGCAGCCGGGTGCGCGAGAACCTAGGCCGCGAGGCCGGGCACGCATGACAGTTGTCTGATACCCGGCTCGACAGCCGTGATTGCTCGTGGCTCAATATCGACGGACCGGGTAGGGAGGTTCAATGCGCTCGATCTTCGTATTGTCTTGGTTCAAGAGAGGGTTGCGGCTTTCGCTTGTTGTCGGACTTGCCGCCGCCGCGTGGCATGCGTGGGCCGTCTTCAAACGGTATGACAACGCCCGGTTTGAACAATTTCAGTCACGCCTCACTTACGAATGCGCTGCGCGTCAGAGCGAAGACGAGCTTAACCGGCGCATGAACGGGGTCGGCAACATCAACGTCAACGGACTTTGCTCGGACCGCGACTTCTTTGTGTCTCCATATGAACTCGCCCAGGTGCGAAAAGGCACCATGAAGTTCGAAACGACTTGGAAGCCGTTCGATTGGGCTGGCACAGCCATCGCCGGGATACTCTGGACCGTTGGGACCATCCTCGCCACGCTCGCCGTCCTAGGCGCGGTCGGCTTGGCCCGCTGGGTGTGGGGCAGGTCAACATAAGGGTTTAGCGTTGACCCCGATGGTGGGTCGGCCCGAAAAGTGCCAAGCGGGCGCGTCTGTTGGCAAGGCGCACCGCCTTGCGGTACTCTTGGCTATGCCGATGCTTAGAAACCCACGTCACGAACGGTTTGCGCAAGCCCTCGCCAAGGGCCTGAGCGGCAAGGCGGCTTATGTCGAGGCGGGGTTTCGGGCGCGTGACCACGCTGCCGAAGTCGAAGGCTCAAAGCTCCTGAGAAAGCCTGAGGTTTCGGCCCGTATCGCCGAATTGCAGGCGCGGCAGGTGCGGCGGCTAGATGTGACGGTCGAGACTATCTGCCAGGAATTGGAAGCCGCCCGCGCTGGCGCGATGGCGGCAAGGCAATATTCGGCGGCCACTGCCGCGAGCCTAGGCAAGGCGAAATTGCTCGGCTTGATTACTGACAAGGCCGAAATCGAGACCACAGTCCGCCGTCCGATGCGCGATCCCGGCGCGGTCCGGCAAATGTCGCTGCAGGAGTGGGAGGAGCGGTTCAAGCCGAAGGCGTCGGCGCCGCAGCAGGGTAACGACAAGCCCGCCACCAAACCGGAGAAGGCGGAACCGGAGGATGCGGTCCGGATCATCGACGCCATCCGACAGGCCAAGGCGGCCAGACGGGTGAAGTCAGGTTCGACTTAACGTCGACTTGGACATCGTCGAGAACGCCCCGCAAAGGCACCTCACGCGGCCATAGAGGCCGCTCGGGGCCGGGCCTAGCGCCGCTCCACAGACTACGGTTCGCCCTGCGGCAATCGGCACATCGCCGAGATCTCGGCCCGTTAACAGTTAGCTTTCCACATCTTTGGGCCTGCCAGCACGCCCGCCCCGACTGTGATAATGTTTGTCGAATGAAGTTCGATGATGGCGCGTCCCTCCGGGCGCGCAACTAATGTGGGGTGGCATGCCTGAAATAGTTCGTTTGCTTCTCTGGACGATCATTCCACCCGCGTTTGCCTATCTGACCTATCTGGCGCTGGTGATCCAAGAACCATGTGGGCTTGGCAATGAAGGCTGCGTTTGGATCGTCGGCACAACTGCCTTTCTTGCTTTCATAGCGGTTGTACTTGTCACGACTATCAATGCGTTCAATCTCATCGGTGCCGCCATCTCGCTCCTCATGGATAGGATGAAGTAGCCGCGTCTTGTCGCCCTCCCCGACGCTACCCGAGGCTCGCGTTCGACTAAGTCAGTGGCATTTCAGGCGGCAGCGGCTGTTGGGGCATGCAACCGCTTCGCCAGCTTCGCGAGTGTCGAGCGTGAGCAGGCTGTCGCCGCTGTGATCCGACTCCAGATCTGTCCGCTTCGGAGCATGTCGAGGATGGCGTCGTTGCGCTTGGCGTCCTCAGGACACTCTTGGCAGGGTCAAAGCACTGCCCGCTGAACCCAGTGCCAACCTTTCGTTCCGACCCTCTGACGATCTTGTAAAGTTTGCATACGAGCGTATACAGTCCTTTCACAGCGCAGGATCGCTCATGAACCCCGTCATTTCCTATCTTCGCGTGTCGACCAACGGCCAGAGCAGAAGCGGCCTAGGCCTTGAGGCGCAACGTCAGGCCATCGCCCGTTTTGCCGAAGCCGAAGGGTTCGACATCACCGCTGAGTTTCTCGAAGTCGAAACCGGCAAGGGTGCCGACGCCCTGTCGCGTCGTCCGCAGCTAGCCAAGGCGCTTGCTGCCGCGAAAAAGGCCGGGTGTTCAATTGTCGTCGCCAAGCTTGACCGGCTTTCCCGTGATGTCGCCTTTATTTCCGGGTTGATGGCAAGGCGCGTGCCGTTCGTTGTCGCCGAGCTTGGGCCGACCGTCGATCCCTTCGTGCTGCATCTTTTCGCGGCTGTCGCCGAGCGTGAGAGAGCTATGATCTCTGAACGCACGCGTGCCGCACTTGCCGCTGCCAAAGAGCGTGGTGTCAAACTTGGCGGCCCGAAGCTTGCCGAAGCGCAGCAAAAATCGATGGAGGTTCGCATGGCACAGGCCGACGCCTTCGCAGCCAATGTCCTCCCGATCATCCGCGATATCCAAGCGAGCGGGGTCAAATCCCTGAGGCAGATCGCGGTGGCACTCAATGCGCGCGGCATCGCTTCGGCACGCGGCGGAACGTGGACAGCTGTTCAGGTGACGGACATCATCAATCGCTTGAAGTCCAATGCGCTCGAGCCAGTCGCTGCTGAGCCGCACGATGAGACGATAAAAGGTGGCGAGCCCGCATCGCGGACACCGCTCGGCTCGCGCTGGTAGCCGTGTTTACATACTACAGATGATTTCAGGACATCAGAACACTCATGCAGAGCGGCTGCAAAAGCAGCACGGCGGCAATGGCGGTGAAGCGCGTGATCCGAGAGGGAGGAACGATGAAGGCGACCACAACCAAGCAGTTCGGCGACGCCTGCGAAATGCTCGTCGTCGCTAAGATGACGTTGAATGGCATGCCGACGATGAAGCTACCCGACACGTGGCCCGGCTATGATCTCATCGCGCAACCGTCAGACCGAGCGCCGCAGCGCATCTCAGTCAAGGGCACGCGTCGCCAGTGGGAAGGAGCCTATATCCGTTACCATCTTGGCGAACACGATTTCGATTGGCTGGCCGTCGTCATGATCGACGGCGACAACAGCGAGTCGATCTACATCGTGCCGCGCGCTGCGTTCGAAAGCGCCGCCGGTCGTAGCACGGCGACAAAGGACGGTCGCGTCGTGGTCTATATGCCGCAGCACAGGTTCAAGTCGCTGTTGGCGCACTACGCGAGCAACTGGCGGCTCGATGTCGAAAGGAAACCAACGTGACCACGCTGCGGCCAAGGTGAACGTTGGCGACCCGGCTGGACAAGCGTGCTGACGACGCTGCTGTACGCTCGCCTGTCGTAGCGTTTTCCGCTGTAGCAATTTCTGCCTGCTCCTGCACCGACGACTACGCGGGCCGCACCCCGGGGTGGTTGATCCGAAGGCGGGAGCGGGGACGAATGTGGGGCCCCTCTGATCTGCTCGATTTCAGAATCCCAAACCTTCAACCATGAGGAGAACACCTTGCCGAACTGCAATCGCACTGCTAACCTGCTCTCTGCATCCAGAGAGGGCTTCGGCCCCGCCAACCAGCCTTGACCGGCAACGGTGGTGAAGACGATGTGGCCCTGAGCAACAGTAGGTCGTCAGCCCCTCCAGATGCGTGCGAAACGATGGAGGGCATTTTCGTGCTGACGAGGCGAGGTTTTCTGATCGGGGCGGGTGGCCTGCTCACGACGGCATTCGCAAAGGATGCACAATCTTTCATTCGCAGGACTGGGCAGCCTCTGCTCGCCCCACCTGTGGAGGTGGCCGAGACCATGTACTGGTATGACGGTGGGGAGCAGGGCTACCTTCTCACAATCGGCCCTTGGGACTTCTGCCCGCCGCCGCCGACCTGGCGCGAATTCTTCACCAACGAAGGCATTGCATATGCCACCGAACCGGAAATCCACACTATCTGGGAAAAGCACGGGGTCGGCCCAGAGGCCTATGACGATCCGGTTGGCGGGTGGTTCTGGGAAACCCGCTTCGATCTCGAGACCGGCCCGTGCGCCAAGGCCTACCGCCTGCTTAAACGGCTGGATCTCGGCCCAAAGCTCAGGTGCGGGAGCGATGAACCCCATCTGATATTCCGCGATGGTGATGTCGCCAACGACGATAGCAGATGGGTCGATGCAAGTGACCAACTCACACTATCCCTCCTGCAGGCTCGGCTGATCGATCTGAAGCTACCTATCCGAATTGCAGAAGGATTTTGAGGGGCCGACATGATGGACGACAAACCGACGCCGACCGCCAGCGCGAAGAGCCCCAGTATCATACCTTACCCATGCCGGTACTGCGGTTGGGTGACCACGGTGCCGAGCGAGGCCGAGGCACGTCTCTGTATGCGGTGTGTCCGTTTTGAGGGTGATGTGCATCCGGCTATGATATGACCGGAGCGCGGATTGCGGCACACAACGCCCGCATCATGGGCATGATCAAGTGGGGCCCTTTGGCGGTATTAACGTGTCCTGTAGAGATGCCGGTTCATGGCCGACCATGATCTCCATCAAGTGAGACCCCCCTATCCGTTCTCGCTTAGGAAAAGGAAATTAGCCGCCGAGGCAATAGCTGACATTGTGACCGGCCGCCGAGCTGAAACAGATAATCAACGCTGACAGCACGTTTGGTAGTGGCACCATGCTAAAAGGTGCACCTATGGAGGACATAATGCGCCGGACGCGAAGATTGATTGAGTTGACTGAGCGCATGAGCGACCGCGTTGGCAGGGCGATGGCGTACGCCATTTTCGGGCTTTTGGCGCTGTTGTCTGGGTTCCTAGCAGTCGTGCTAGCGGTTCAGGCAGAGCCGGCGGCGGTGATACCGGCTGTGGTGCTGGCGGCGATTATTTTGAGCTGGCGCCGAGACTGGGCGGCATGGCTGCGGGGACTGGTGCCGGCGGTGGTTATGGAGATCGTGGTCAGGCTGGCGCGTGCCTTTATTCAACTGGGAAAGATCGCCTTGGTCGTCGGCATATGTTTCGGGGCCTTAATCTTTGTGGGCAAAGGGTTCGAATGGGCTGGCCAACACAAGGAGGAGATTTGGTCGAAGTGGCACGAGTTGACGCGGAAGGACTGGACGGTGCAGGCGAAGGTTGCCGGGGCGCAGTGCATTGAGGCGCATGGTAACACGATGGACAACGAGACTTGGGAGAATTGCATGCTCGCGCATGGGTTCGTCCCCATCACTGCGGAGGCGATCCGTTGGCTTCCTGAGAACTATGAGCCGGTCGACGAGCATTGAGGCATAGATGCGGTCCCGAAGATGATATCCTCATATTCGCGCCGAGGAAGGTGCTGGAGTAGCCGAGCGGGCGATTGCTTGATTTTTGGGAGGATGACGGGATGGCTCTTCAGCTGTGGGTCAACGATAGCGGCCACTACTTCGTGGACACCACGCTTGGCGGGATCCAAGTAGGACAAACTTGGTGCACGCCTTATGGCGACTGGGCGGTTGAGGTTAACGATGAGGAGCTTTCTGTGCCTGACCTCGAGGCAGCAAAACGGCTGTTTGTCGACCTATACGATCGATCCCAGGTTGTGGTGAGCCCATTCGCTGTCTCGGCCGAAGGGGACGGTTTGGAAGCGGATTTCAAAATTATCGACCTGCGCCGATAAGAACGCACAGGCAATCTGCGATCGTCGGCCGCCCCCCGGCAC
>NZ_SUEO01000108.1 GCF_004962925.1 Mesorhizobium sp.
CAAATCGGGCGATTCCTATGGAATATCAGCGGCTTCCGAATTCTTCACGGCCGACGACTTCGCGCAGGCGCAGACGGCCGCGATGGAGCGCGGCTTTCACTGCCGGAACGCTGCTGTCGATAATGTTGCCGATTTCTTCGGTCGTGTAGCCGAGCACATCCATAAGGATGACGCTGCTACGCTGCGCCGCGGGCAGGCGCATGAAGGTCTGCAGGCTTGCGGCTGCGGTGTGTCGATCGTCCGCCGACGTGCCGGGGTCAGGCACCATGTCGATATCCTCAACGACATGCGCGGCATCCAACCTGGCACGACGGCGTAGATGGTCGAGCGCTGCATTGTGCGCGATGCGGAACAGCCAGCCCTCGACATTGGCTATCGGCCCGGTCCCGGGGAACGCTTCGAGCGCCTTGACCGTAGCTTCCTGGACGACATCTTCGGCATCGATCACCGAACCGGTCATGCGGGCACAATAGCGGTGCAGTTTCGGCCGCAATTCACCGAGCAGCCGGTCAAATGGCTCCCGTCCTTCAGGCGTGCCGGTTGCGGATCCGGTCATCGCACAAGGATCGATTTCATGCGTATCTCCCTAGGCTCACGCGCGCCCGGCATCAGGCGCAGCGTCTTATAGACGCTCGACGATGGCAAAAGGATTCGGTCAAAAAAACTTTCTTTAGTTGGAATCCTTTGGTGGTCCCCGCACGTCTCTGGGTCGTGGGCCCGCGAACCTACCGGGCCCTTTGTTCAAGCCGGAGGCACGATAGTCATGAGCAAGCAAAGTCTAGGATCAACGAAGGTCTGGGTTCTTGCCCTCACGTCGATAGGCTCTTTGATGGTCGTTCTCGACGCGATGGTCGTCGCGACCGCATTGAGTACGATGCGGCTTGAGTTCGATGCCTCCCTGGAGACGCTGCAATGGACGATGAACGCCTACAATTTGAGTTTTGCTGTCCTGCTCATGACCGGAGCTGCGCTCGGTGACCGGTTCGGCCGCCGCCGCACGCTCATCGCCGGATTGGCGCTGTTCGTCGCAGCGTCGGTCGCCTGCGCGCTCGCCGGAAATGCCGGAATGCTGATTGCTGCCCGTGCTGTTCAGGGCGCGGGTGCCGCAATGGTCATGCCGCTGGCAATGGCGCTGCTGAGTGTCGCTTTCCCGCCGGAGGAGCGAGGCAGGGCGCTGGGTATCTTCAGCAGCATCACGGGCCTGGCCCTCATCATTGGTCCGATGGCGGGCGGCGCGATCTCCGAGGGCCTCTCTTGGCACTGGATCTTCTGGCTCAATGTCCCGGTCGGCATCGTTCTTATCCCGCTGGTGCTGCGTCGGATTCCGGAGAGTTATGGGCCAGGCACAGCAATCGATGTCCTTGGCGTCGTGCTGGTAACGGGGGCGGCATTTGGCGTGGTCTGGGCTCTCATGCGCGGCAACGTCGCGGGGTGGGGCAGCTCTGAAGTGCTAATGGCGTTGACTGCCGGGCTGCTTCTCGCCATCGCATTCGTCCTTTGGCAGCTGCGTACCCGTGAGCCCATGCTGCCTTTGCGGTTCTTTCGGGCGCATGCATTCTCCTCGGGCGTCGGCGCAAACTTCCTACTTTGTGCCGCGATGTATGGTGTCGTGTTCTTGTTGCCGCAGTTTCTGCAGTTTGCCCAGAGCCGCGGCCCGCTCGGCGCCGGTATGGGGTTGCTGCCCTGGACCGCCACGCTTTTCATCGTCGCACCGATCTCCGGTAGCCTCATCAACCGCGTTGGCGAGCGATGGCTTGTCGTGGTCGGATTGATCCTGCAGGCGGTTGGACTGGCTTGGCTGGGGCTGATCGCAGCATCTGATTTGCCCTACATCCAGTTAGTTGCGCCACTGGTCATTGCCGGCGCCGGCGTTTCGATGGCTATGCCTGCCGCGCAGAATGCGGTCCTGAATGCGGTTGCGCGGCCGGAAGTCGGCAAGGCTGCCGGCACGTTCAACACCTTCCGCTTCCTCGGCGGCGTGTCAGGGATCGCTATCGCCGGCGCGGTGTTCGCCGGGACTGGAAACTTCGTGTCCACCGATGCCTTTAGCGATGGCTTCACGTCAGCAATCGGCGCCTCCGCTCTGCTCTCGCTCGCCGGCGCACTCGTCGGAATGGGGCTCCCGGAGCGGCGCACAGTGACGCTCGCGAATGCGAGCAAGGAAGCGTAACGTCACTCGGGGGACTGGAAGCTCGCGCTTGCATGGGTGCCGCGGAGCGGATCCCGCTTCAACACGCCTCCTACTGGCCGGCGGCTGCGAGGCTGCCGCTCGCCATGAGACTCCACAGCTGATCGGCGCTCAGGTGCTTGGCGGATCCCTCTGCCAACCGCGAAGCCTGCCTCTTCCAACGCCGTCAGCGCGCCGTGTGATTTGCGCGCTCCGGCGATCGAGAACGCCCTGTGGCGACGCCGCTTCTTCACTGCTCGGAGCTGCTCCTCAAGGAGTAGCGGTACAAGCAGAGTGTGCGATGCGTCCATCGCCAAGGATAGGAGCTTTATGCTTTGCTGGGTCAATCTGTGAAGGACCCAGATTCCTTCTTGTTTAGCAATCGATCATGCTGCACCGCAATGCGATTGCGTCCATGTCGATTGCCGGGTAGTCGAGATTCGGACGCAAAAGTGCCAAAAAAGGGCGAATTCAGGCGGTTTTCGCGCATTTCGCAAGCCGCGCCTCACGCGACTATTTCAAACACGTTAACATTTTGTGTTGCGGCGCAGCATTTTTTTCCTATCGTCGCCCCGGGGCATTCGATTGCGTGAAGAGACTATCCTTGGCAATTCTCGCTGGAGGCCCGGTGAAGCGTGGTGTTGACGCAATCTGCAATTTGGTAGGCCCACTGGCGGGGGATGGCGGAGAGCTATTTGGTCGCCCCGCCCGAACCTCGGGAGCCCGCGCAAGACGCTGCGCTTCGAGCAAAAACGATCAGCCATGTTGCGCCGTCATCCGCAAAGTGGGCCGCGGCGAACGCGTGCGGCGGCGGCAATCTCAGCGGAGACATCCAACTGGCGGACGCGGCCGATGAGACGCGACACGCAATTGGACTCGCTGAGGGCCATCGCGGTGACGATGGTGATGTATTCGCATTTCTTTGCGGCGGGAGGGTCTTCATTCTGGGGCCACATCGGCGTGCGATTGTTCTTCGTGCTGAGCGGGTTTCTGATCACGCGCCTTCTTCTGGATGCGCGCTCGGCCGCTGAGTTCGAAACCGCGCCCGCACTCAAATCCTTCTACATCAGGCGGGCGCTGCGCATATTCCCTCCCTACTTTGCCGTGTTGGGTTTCGTTTGGCTGGTCGACCTTGAGCAGTCGAGGGGATCGCTGGTCTGGCATGCGCTTTATCTGTCGAATTTTTGGTTCGCGCTGCGCAACGAATGGACGCCTTGGGTGCTTGCCCATCTTTGGAGCCTGAGCATCGAGGAGCAGTTCTATATCGTCTGGCCATTGATCGTCTTGCTGGCGCCTCTCCGGCGTCTTCAATCGATATGCATCGGCGTCATCCTGCTGTCGTTGTCGTATCGCTTTTACTGGCCGATCGCTGGAAGTCCCGACCTCGCCCGCGACCTGCTTCCGCCGGCATCGATGGACGCGCTGGCGTCAGGCGCGCTGCTTGCAGTCTACCGAACCAGAACCGCCGGCTTGCCGCAGTGGCTGCGACGTGGCTGGCCGGCCCTCGCGGCCGCGTTTTTCGTCTTGCAGTGGCTTGCGCCGACGCCGGCAAATCCCGTGCAGGAATGGGGCCGCTGGCTGCTGCTGGAAGTCCTGCCTCTCGCGCCGCTTGTGGTGGTCGTTGCGAGCTGCTCGTCCGGCCTTGGCGGTTACCGGGGCAGGCTCCTCGAACTGCCGCCGCTGCTGGCGCTTGGACGCGTCAGCTATGGCGTTTACCTGTACCACCCGATCGTCCTGTCGCTCGCCGTCATGTCCCAGCCTTGGATCCCGCTCAACGTTTCGGAGCAAGGGCCGGGGCGGTTCCTGGTTGCGGGAACGGCGACCCTGATCGTGGCTTCAGTCTCATGGCTGTTTTTCGAAAAGCCGCTCAACAGCCTCAAGCGCCACTTTCCCTATGTTGCGCCAAGAGCCGGCGCCGTCATCCCAGCAGGCATCAAAACAAAGGATGTCGGGTGGCTCGGGAGGACAGCAGGAGCCGGTTTCAGTGGCCCGCTCGATGGCCGCAAAGCATCCCTGGTACGCGACCTCCCGCGAACGGATGGGAGCTGACCATGGCCGCTCCTTTGGTAACCGTTCTGCTGCCGATCTATAATGCCGGACCTTATCTGGCTGCCGCGCTCGGCAGCATCCTGCGGCAGGATTACGATCGCCTGGAGATCATCGCGATCGATGATGGATCGACGGACAATTCCCTGCAGATCCTGCAGAAGTGCCGCCAGACCGACGATCGCATCTCCATCATCTCACGCGAAAACCGCGGCCTCATCGCAACTCTGAATGAAGGGCTGTCTGTGGCTCGGGGCGATCTGGTCGCCAGGATGGATGCTGATGACATCGCCTATCCCTGGCGCCTGTCGCGTCAGGTAGCGCTCTTCAACCAGCGGCCCGACCTTGCTCTGTGTGGCGCAGGCGTCGATTTCCTGCTTGGCAACCGCATCGTGAAAGGCCTACCTGATCCAGCGCTCCAGGAAAATCTCCTTCGGATATTGTCAAGGTTCTTCACGATATTCATGCATCCTACAGTGGTTTATAATAGGAACGTCATAAATGGCGACGATCTATATTACGACGAGAGCTACAGGCACGCCGAAGATTTCGATCTATTCAGACGGCTTACCGACCGTTACCCGGCCGCAATGATCCCCGAAAACCTGATTGCCTATCGCATCCATGGCGACAGCGTGACGAACAAGCATAAGAGGGAGATGCGACGGACGCATTTGAAGATCGTGGCCGAGACCCTTGAACGGGAAGGTCTCGCGCCAAAGACGCGGGACCTCCGCGACATCGGCGATGCTGTCTCGACGGATACGGTACGCCGAGCCGCTGATTGGATCCTTGCGCTGGAACATAGGATTGCCGGGCTGCCAGCGGAAACGAGGCCTAGCTATGAGGCCGGCACGCTGAACCTGTTCTATTTCCTCTACCAACTCGTAGGCGATGAGATGCAACCGCTGTTGACGCACGAGTTCCTGACGAGGACTGCGAAATGGGACCTCATTCGGCGTCGCGAGCGGTACGCATTGCGCGCCGGCGCCTACGCGCCGCGGTTCAGTCTGGTCTCGATGTCGGCGACCAGGCAGATCGACGCCTTGTCGCGGTACTTGCAGTCCGTGCCGGCCGCAGCGGTTCTGCCTTCCCTTGGGTTGAGCTAGAATGGCAGTCAAATCCCACCAGTTTCTGCAGCACAACCGCGCGACGATGCCTGTGCCTATTTCGGTCAAGTCGCAGCCTGGACCAGCGCCCGAGGTCAGCTTCATCGTCTGCACGCGCAATCGCGTTGCGGTGCTTGAGCCCTGCATCAAGTCGATCCAGGCTGCGTGCCGTGCCCATCCTGCCTTCGCGGCCGAACTCGTGGTTGTCGACAACGGCTCGACCGACCGCACGGCAGAGCGCCTGGCCAGCATCGCCGAACTGTCGGACATTCCATTGAAGATTATTTGCGAGCCACGACCCGGATTGGCGGCGGCCCGCAACGCCGGTCTGGCGCGCGCACGGGGCCGTGTGCTGGTCTTCGTCGATGATGATTGCCAGGTTCATGGCGAGTATCTGCGCGATTTGCAGCGACACTATGCGACCGGGGAACGGGTCGTGCGGGGAGGCCGCGTCGAGATCGGCGATGCCAGGGATCTGCCGTTCACGATCAAGCGGTCTCTGGTCCGCGAGCGGCTTACATCGGATGTTCATCCCGGCGGCTTTGTGCTCGGCTGCAACATGACGATGCACCGCGATGTTGCGGCCCGTATCGGGCTATTCGACGAGCGGTTCGGCGCAGGCGGCCCGCTGCGCTCCGCGGAGGATACGGATTACCTTGTGCGAGCGGTGCTGCTCGGTATCCCGGTCGAATATGTGCCTGATATGACGATCTTCCACCATCACGGTCGGCGAGATCGCAAAGCCATCGACAAGCTCCACCGCGACTACAGCATGGGCAATGGTGGGCTGTGCCTGAAACATGTTCGCCATGCGCCCTGGCTGCTTCGCCATTTCTACTGGGCAGTCAGATCGGCTTTCCGGGAATTGGTGAAGGGTCCTGCGTTCGATTGCGAACTCAAGCTGTCGCACTGGCCGATCGTCGCCATGAATATGCTCGGCGCAGCCAAGTTCGCGGTGCTTTTGCTGGCGAGATGGCCAGAGGCGCCGCAAGTGCGGCAAGATCAACAAGCACAGGATCAACAGGCAAATGCCGAGGCGAGGGTGAATACGCCATAATGCGACTGGTACCGCCGAGCCTGCCGATGCTGCGCCGCGCGCTTGGAAGCAAGCAGTTGCGCCTGCTTCCCGCCGTGGTGCTTCTCGGCCTTGTCAGCGCGGCCCTCGAAGGCTTCGGCATCGGGTTGATCATCCCGTTGCTAGGCATCATCATGGGCAAGGGCGATCAAGCCGGAATGGCCGGCTTTTCTGCCGTGTTCCAGCACTTCGGATCTGATTTGGGCGAGGGCCACCGGTTGATCGTCATCTCGGCCGCGATCCTCGGCTCGATCGTCCTGAAGAACGTCTTCGCCTTCGCAAACACGCTGCTGACGACTTTCATCTATGGCAAGGCAAGTCATTCGATCCGAAGCGCGCTGTCGGAGCAACTGCTGAGGGTGGGTTACCCATTCTTCCTGCAGCAAAGTCCCGGACGGCTGCTCAACATCATATCCAACGAATCCTGGCGGGCATCGGATGCGATCCAGATCATGCTGGCGGCGATCGTCAACGCCTCGGCTGCAATCATCCTGCTGGTCTTTCTGCTCCTGCTTTCCTGGCAGATGACGCTGTTGGTCACGCTGGGACTGGTCCTCGTTCAGATCGCGCACGCTGTGCTGTCAGCCAATTTGAAGGCGCCCAGCCGCAGCGTCGCCTCGCGCAACAGCGATCTCGCCTCACAGATGCTCCACCTCGTGCATGCCGGGCGCCTGATCCGCATTTTCGGACAGGAGAGCCGCGAGAAGGCGACATTCGATCAGGCGTCGGACGCGGTTCGCCGGGCCGCTTTCGTCCTGCTTACTCGCCAAGGCGCGTTGCCGCCGCTGACCGAGGTTCTCCACGCGATGCTGTTTCTGGCCGTGGTGATCGGCGCCTGGTTCGTGGGCGTGAGTTTCCCGCTGATCGTCGCGTTCGTCATCCTGCTCTACAGGCTGCAGCCGTATATGCGGGCCTTGCAAATGGCCTGGAGCCAATTGCAGGGCTTGAGCGGATCGCTTGAAGAGGTGGTCTGGATGCTGGACCCATCCGACAAGCCCGAACCTCCACAAGGCAGCGGACCCTTTCGCGGCTTGGGCCAGGGCATCAAATTCGATGACGTGACCTTTACCTATTCCGGCAAGGACCAGCGCGCCGTGGTACTGCATTCGGCGGCTTTCGAAATCCGCAGCGGCCGCTCGACGGCGCTCATCGGCCGGTCAGGCGCGGGTAAGACGACGATCGTCAATCTCCTGTGCCGCTTTGTCGAGCCGGATATCGGCAGAATTCTCGTCGATGGATCACCCCTCGACCAGATCGATCCCAGCCAATGGCGGAGGCATATCGCACTTGCCAGCCAGGACCTGGAACTGGTGGATGGCACCATCTTCGACAACATAATCTACGGGCAGGACGCGGCCTCGGCCGGCGATGCCGAACGCGCCGCAAGGCTGGCCGAAGCGCATGAATTCATTGAACATCTGCCGCAAGGCTACAAGACGGTCGTCGGCTACAGGGGCGTCAATCTTTCAGCGGGACAGCGGCAGCGGATCGCTCTGGCAAGGGCCCTGGTGCGCGATCCCGATATCCTCATCCTGGACGAAGCCACCAATGCGGTGGACGGATTGTCGGAAGCGGCAATCGTCGAGACCTTGAAATCGAGGGCAGGCCGCCGCACGACCATAGTCATCAGCCACCATCACAGCACCATCTCGTTCTGCGATGACGTGGTGATCCTGAGCGGCGGGCGTGTGAAAAAACAGGCGCCTTTCGCCGCTCTGGCATCGCTCAGCATGGATGAGCTTTACCAGCATGATTCGCTCGACTGACGAGGATTTCTGCCTGGTGCGGCCGCGCCTTTCCGCGGGCAGCTGCAACCGGCGCAGGGGCGGGCAGGGCTTAAGTGACGTCATTTCCCGGGCGCGCCCGGGAAAAGTGTCGTCAATTTCTGCTCGGCTGCCGCCCAGGCTCGGGCGTGGTAATGCCGCAGCAGCAAGATGCTAATAACGAAAGCCAAAATTCCGGAAATCACGCCGAGCGACATCCCCGAGCCGATTACCGATGTTGCCATTATGCCCGTAAAGACGCCTGCGATCGCGCCGCTGATCGTGCTCACCATGCCTGCGGTCGTCATGAAATACTGCAGGGGCAACGGGTTGAAGCCCTTGTCGACGAGCACTGCCGAGCGGTCATCATGCGTGGAATGGATGAGGTACTTTTGCATGATCGGCGCGAGTTCGACGTAATAGTGCCGGATCCGCGCCATGCCACGAGCGTGCACCATATCCTCGATCGCAACCTGCACGGCGCGCACGAAGGTGACCAGACCGATGAAGAACAGGCAAGGCAGCAGGATCAGGCTGAACAGCACGAAGGGCATACCCATTTCCGTGACTTGCGCGACGAATGACAGAGCGATCGTTACGCTTGAGACCGACGTGAGGAACAGATTGGCGCGCTGGTTCGCTTCTTGAATCGTGGCTGCGCGGGCGGTCTGCAGCACGAAGTGCTCGGTTGTCATGCACTGCAGAACTTGCTGCGTGTTGTTGCTCTCTTTCGTCATTGCGTCCTCCTTCGGCCGGCCCAACCACAACGCGACCAAAGGCGACTATGATCGGCCGGCCGGTTTTCCGCAGCCCATCGGGCGAAGCCGACACGGCTTCCTCACTCCGGTGATTGGATTCGCCATCGGAGCCTCGGCCAGCCTTCGGGAGTCGAAAAAACTTGCCGCGACAATCAGCTTCGGAGCGTGCCTTGGGGGAACGTCGAGGAGCGCAAAGTGTTGCAAAGGAGCCTGCGGATCGCAGTCGCCAGCGGCAATTATCCGCTCTGCCGCAAATCAAGCATCGCGCCTGGTAATCTGCTCCTCATGAGGCGGCTGCTTCGGGCAAGCCCTCCAAACAAAGCCATTTATGCTTTCTCTCAGGCCAATGGAGCCTTGCCGGGGCGGGGAATTCCGGGTCCTCCAGACAGCCGACCGATACCGACAGCGCATCCTTCAACCCTTCTGCCCGCATGAAGACCACCGACCCGCACGTGGTGCAGAATGTCTGCTCCAGCCATTGCCCCGACGAGCCGGTTCTGCGCCAGGATCTGGTCTCACCTCTCTGGCCGACAAGCGCGGAGTCGGCATAGATCGCCCGGTACGAGAACGCCGCCCCGGTGCATCGCTGGCACTCCAGGCAACTGCATGCATAGACGCGCCGCGGCTCTCCGGCGAGGACAAGTTCCACGCCCCGGCACGAGCAGGTCGCGGTTCGTCTCGTCTTGCCGCTATGCATTCGCTGGTTCTCCACTCTGGCGCGGCGAGCCGTTTCGAAACCAGGGTGCGAGAGATGCGAAATCATCTTCCATGCTGCCGCGCGAAAGCGCCTGCCGAAAGATCATGTCCATGGCGCGCGGCACAGCCGCGTTTAGGCCGCGCTCCTCGCATGCCTCAAGCAGGTGCCGGAAGGCGCTGTAGTGGGCGCCCAAGGACGCCAGCGTTGCGTCGTCGCCGGCAAAACGGCGCGCATTTGTTCGATCCACCACGTCGAACAGAGCGGCATCGACAACCGGCTTGAATGCGGAAAGATGTCTCCTGAACGTCTCCAGGTGGAGATCTTCGGCCTCGGCGACGGCCATGCCCTGGAGTGCTCCGAAGAGCCCGCCCCACATCTGGGTGAGCAGGGCGGTATCAAGTGCAGAAGCCTGGCCCGGCAGCTCGCCGACATAACTCGTGCCGCCGCCGAGCGCGAACAGCAGGGGCTTGTGCGTCTCGTAAACGTCGCGGGAACCCGAATAAAGCAGTGCGGTCTCTGGTTTGCCGATAAAATCCGGAGTGGCCAAGATCGCGCCGTCCAGATAGCCGGCACCATGCGCCTCCACCCAGCGAGCTTCTTCCCGGGCCAGACGCGGCGAGCCGGAGGTGAGTTGCACGACGGCTTTGCCCGCCAATGCCGAAGCGAAGCCGTCCCGCTTCAGCAAAGCGTCGCTGGCGGCATAATCGAGAACATTGATGATCACGACGTCGGCCGCCTGGATGCCAGCCTCCACCGAGGGGGCGATCTTCGCGCCCAGGGTCGCCAATGGGTCGCATTTTGCCGCGGTCCGATTCCAGACCCATGTTGTGTAGCCGCGGTCGAGCAGCGCTCGAACAATGGACGAGCCCATTCGGCCCGCGCCGAGCACGCAGACATTTGATTTCATAATAGCTTCTCCGATAGCCCGATGGGCCTCTAGACGAGGGTCCGGTTGATGTTTGGCGCGCTCGATCCGAAGATATAAATTGTTGTCGCGTTGAGAAGTACGCACCTTGAGGTAAGCTATCGCCATCATGACAGGAGCTGCCAAATGAGGCGCAAGGAACCAGACAGCTGCGGTTTTGCTGCCGCGCTGCAGGCCATCGGCGGAAAGTGGAAAACCTCGCTGCTTTGGGAACTGCACCTGCGGCCATACCGCTTTGCCGAACTGCGCCGGTTATTGCCTGGCGTCAGCGAGAAGATGCTCACGCAGCAATTGCGGCAGATGGAAGCCGACGGGCTAGTCAGCCGGCGCGCCTATGATGAGGTGCCGCCTCGCGTGGAATACTCGATCACGCCGCTCGGCTTTAGCCTGAACGACGCGGTGACAGTCATGTCGGCCTGGGGCAAGCACCACGAGACATGGAAATCCCAGCGTAAGGCGGCCTGACGCGGGCAGACCTATAGAGCAATTCCAGGAAAAGTGTGAAACGGTTTTCCGTCCGGAATTGCGCAAAACAAAGAGATAGAGCGGTTCGGCGTTTCCGTGAAACGATGAACCGCTCTAGAGGCTCTGGCCGACCGCCGCACGATATTCCTAGTCGATGCGCGGTCGCTGCTTGCCACGGCGGGCCAGAAGATTGGCGACGACGAGCAGCACGATCGACAATGCCATCATCAACGTCGCGGCGGCGGTGATTGCCGGGCTCAGCTTCTCGCGTAGGCCAATGAACATTTCGAGCGGCATGGTGCGCTGATTGGCGCTTGCCAGGAACTGCACCACGACGACCTCGTCGAACGAGGTGACGAAGGCAAAGGCGGCCCCTGACAGCACGCCGGGCAGGATCAGCGGCAGCATCACCCTGAAGAACGATGTAATGGGCCTTGCTCCGGAGATGGCGGCGGCGCGCATCAGATTGCGGTCGAAGCCGGTGAGGCTCGCCCCCACTGTGACGACGACGAAGGGACTGGCGAGCGCGGTATGCGCCAGGATGATGCCGGCATAGGTGCTGGCGAGGCCGACGCGGGCATAGAACAGATATGAGCCGACGGCGGTGATCACCACCGGCACGATCAGTGGCGATAGCAGCAGCGGCATGACAATGCGGCGGCCGGGAAACTTTTCGTCGGAAAGCGCAATAGCCGTCAGTGTGCCGAGTATCGTTGCGATCAGCGTCGTTCCGAACGCAACGATCAGGCTGTTGCCGATGGCTGCCTGCCAGCGCTGGGTCCCAAGCACGACCTCGTACCAGCGCGTCGAAATTCCCTCCAGCGGGAAGATGAAGAAGGCGCCGCTGTTGAACGACAAGGGAACGGGAATGAGGATCGGCACGAGGAGGAATAGGATCACCATGCCGCACCACAGCCAGAGCAGGGTGATGCGGATTCTTTCGCCTGTCGTCGGATAGGGAGACAGCAACATGGCTACACCAGCTTGAGGCGGTCGAGGCCGAGGATGCGGGCGAAGATGCCGAACAGCGCCAGGGTGAAGACGAGCAGGATAAAGCTGAGCGCCGCCGCCATCTCCCAGTTGAGTTCGACATTGACGTAGCTGGCGATGAAATTGCTGATCAGCTGGTCGCTGGCGCCGCCGATCAGCGCCGGCGTGATGTAATAGCCGAGGCAAAGGATGAAGGTGAGCAGACAGCCGGCCATCACGCCAGGAAAGACCTGTGGAAGGTAGACGCGGCGGAACGCGGTAAAAGGTTTTGCGCCGAGCGAATAGGCAGCCTTCATCTGCGAGGGCTGGATGGTGCGCATGACGCTGTAGATCGGCAGCAGCGTGAACGGCAGCTGGATGTGGGTCATGGCGATGATCAGTCCGATGCGGCTGTACATCAGGTCGAGCCGGTCGTCGGCAACGCCGAGCCACAGCAGCAGGTCGTTAACCAGGCCGAATTTCTGCAGGAGCACCGTCCAGGCCGCAGTTCGCACCAGGATCGACGTCCAGAACGGCAACAGCACCGCGACGATGAGGATGGCGGCGAGGCCCTTGGGCACGGAGGCGATGAGATAGGCGAGGGGGAAGCCCAGTATCAGCGTGGCCAGCGTCACCGCTGCGGCGACGAAGAATGTGCGCATGAACACCTGCACGAAGATCGCCTGTTCGGGTGGCACCCTTTCGATGCCGCCATCGGCATTCCAGCGCAGATCAAGCGCGCTCAGCAGGTAGAACGACGTCACGCTATGGGTGCCGCTCTCGATGACCGGCCAGGTGCTGGGCGCCGACCAGAACGGAACCGCTTTCATCACCTCCAGCGGCGGCCTCTCGGCGGCCTCCAGTTGGCGCACCGTCTTGAGCACCTGGCTGCGTGCACCGGGCAGGCGGGCGTTGAGGCTCTTGGCGAGTTCGTAGGCGGTGCCCTTGGCCTGATTGCTCCGGAGATCGGCGGCAAGAGCAAGGAACGCAGCGTCGTCGGGCAGTCCCGTGCCGTTCCAGCCGCGCAATGCCTGGCTGGTCTGCGGTAAGGCGTTGGCAATCGTCGGATCATAGACGGCGCGCGACAGAAGCAGGATGATCGGGATGCCGAAGCTCAGCGCCAGCAGCACCAGCAAAGGTGCCGCCAGCGCCAGCGACCGCAGCCGGTCGCCGAGATCGGCGCGGCGGAGCGCCGCCGCGACCGACTTTGCTGTGCCGGAATCGGCGGCCGACCAGTCGCGGCTTGCCCGCGGCCGGTCCAGTTTCGTGGGCTCAAGCGCCGACATTTTCCCTACTGCGCGAGCCAGGCGTTGAAGCGCTTGACCAGATCCTCGCCATAGTCGCCCCAAAATTCGGTATCGGCGACCAGGTAAGCGGTCATGTGGTCAGGTGCGTTCGGCAATTTCGGCAAGGCGTCCGGCGCGACGAAGGAAGCCGCATCGGTGCGCACCGGCCCGTAAGTGATGTAGCTGGCGAGCTTGGCGTTGATTTCCGGCTGGCTGATATAGGCAAGGTACTTGTAGGCTAAGTCCGGGCTCTTGGCGCCCTTCGGAATGGCGATCATGTCATATTCGAGGATTTGGTTGTTCCAGACGATCTTGAACGGCGCCCCGTCCTTGTCGATGGCGTTCTGGATACGGCCGTTCCAGGCGGTGGTCATCACCACTTCCTTAGATGCGAGGAGCTGCGGCGGTTGTGCGCCGGCATCCCACCAGACGATATCTTTCTTGATCGTGTCGAGCTTCTTGAAAGCGCGGTCGACGCCTTCGGGGGTTGCCAGCACCTCGTAGACATCGGCCGGCGCGACACCATCGGCCATCAGCGCCCATTCCAAATTCTGCGCCGGGAACTTGCGCATCGCGCGCTTGCCCGGAAACTTGGTCGTGTCGAAGATGTCGAGGACCGAAGTCGGCGCCTCCTTCAGCACGTTGGGATCATAGGCAAGGATGTCGCCATAGGCGTCGAGGCCGACGCCGCAGTCGAGTGCCGAGCCTTCGATGAATTTTTCGCGAGGGGCGATCTTGGAATAGTCGAGCCGCTCGAGAATGCCCGCGTCGCAACCCTGCAGCACGGTCGCGGTCTCGACCGTCACCAGATCGATCGGCACGTTGCCGGTGTCGACCATCGCTTTGACCTTGCCGAGATCGCCAAGATATTCCTGCTCGACGATCTTGATCCCGGTCTCCTTGCTGAACGGCTCGAACCATGCCTTGCGCTGGGCATCCTGCCAGGCGCCGCCGCTGGCCATGATCGAAAGTTCGTCGGCGAAGGCGGTATGTCCTGACGTAATGAATGCTGTGGCTGCGGCGAAGGCGAACAGCCGGGCTCTTGTGATTTTCATTGTTCTTATTCCCCTGTTTTCGAGATGGAACCGCCCGTTCCGGCATCGGCCGGAAAGGCACGGCAGTCGTTGGGCGTGCAGGAAACCGTGACCGATTCCCCGTCGCCCATGGTCGCTTCGGGGCCGACCTTGACGGTCAGCACCTGTCCGTTTTCCAGCCTGGCCAGAAGGCGCTGGTGGTCGCCGAGGTAGATGCGGCCATCGACCTTGGCGGCTAACGCATTTGCTCCGTTCGAAGCGGGCGCAAGCTTCAGCCGCTCCGGGCGGATGGCGACATGGCAGGCCGCGCCCTCCGCAACGCCGATGGCCAGCGCGGTTACCGAACCGCCGCCGTCCAGCGCGACGCGGCACTCCTTGCCGAAGATGCGCTCGACCTTGCCTTCCAGCGTGTTGTTCTCGCCTATGAAGCTCGCGACGAACGAGCTCTGCGGCGTGTTGTAGAGATCGTCAGGCGAACCGAGTTGGGCAATCCCGCCATTGTTGAACACGGCAACGCGGTCCGACATGGTCAGAGCCTCGCTCTGGTCGTGCGTCACATAGACGATGGTGACGCCGAGCATCGTGTGCAGCTGCTTGATCTCGATCTGCATATGCTCGCGCAGCTTCTTGTCGAGCGCGCCGAGCGGCTCGTCCATCAGCACCAGGCTCGGCTCGAACACCAGTGCGCGGGCAAGCGCGACACGCTGCTGCTGGCCGCCGGAAAGCTGTGCCGGCCGCCGGTCGCCGAACTGCCGCAGCCGCACCATGTCGAGCACGCGGCCGACGCGGGATGCAACGTCCACCTTGGTGATCTTGCGGACCGAGAGCGGGAAGGCGACGTTCTCCTCGACGCTCATGTGCGGAAACAGCGCGTAGTTCTGGAACACCATGCCGATGTTGCGTTCGTAGGGCGGCAGCCTGTCGACCGACCGGCCTTCAAGCGTAATGACGCCGCTGGTCGGCCGTTCGAACCCGGCAAGCATGTTGAGCGTCGTCGTCTTGCCCGAGCCGGAAGGCCCGAGAAGCGTCAGGAACTCGCCGCGCGCGACACCGAGGTTCAGCCGTGTCACCGCGAATGTGCGGCCGTCATAGGATTTCTCGACATCGACGAACTCGACAAATCCTTGGCCGCCGGCATCGGTGTCCGGTGCCGGAGCGGGGCTGCCGGCTGACAGGGCTGTCGCTTCGGCGATCACTGGCGAGAATCCGTTGGGCGGCCGAGGCCGCTTGTCGAAACGAGGTGGTGCTTGCCGTCCATGTGTCGGTCTCGCTTGACGCTGGCCGCGCAAGGGCGGCAAACCAAACTTGTATGCTCACACAATCAATCGCTAAAGAACCATAGATGCAGACAAGTTTGCCCGTCAAGCAGCTTTCGTCGGGATTGTGTGAGATTTTTCTGCCAGATTTTGAAAACATGTACCGGACAAGTGCTATTGTCCGGAGCATTGTCTTATGCTAGATGCGCCGGTAGCCAGAGCGTCAACACACCGAAACCGCCAATCCGCATGCTTCAGGACCTGCAACTCGCCTCGGATGAAGGCCCGGTCTACCGGCGCCTTGCTGACGCTATTGCCGAACGGATTACGGCGGGCACGCTTGCAGTTGGAGACCGGCTGCCGCCGCAGCGCGAGATTGCCCGCGCACTTGGCATCAATGTCACCACGGTGACGCGCGCGCTCTCGACGCTGCAGCAGCGCGGACTGCTCGAAGCGCGTCCTGGACGCGGCACCACGGTCGCTGCCCGCGACGCCGGCGACAGGCCGGGTTTCGTGTCGGCGCCGAGCGACGACACCGGCGTCATCGACCTTTCCGTCAACCGGCCCGCAACCTCGGCCTATCTCGATGCCCTGGCACTGCTGTTGCCGCGCCTGGCCAAGGACCGGCACTACGCCACGCTTCAGGACTATCACCCACCCGAGGGGCCGCTGTGGGCGAGAGAAGCAATCGCCGAATGGATGCGGCCGGTGGCCGGCGATGGCGATCCCGGCCGGGTGGTGCTGGCGGCGGGCGCCCAGCATGGGCTGGATTGCGTGCTTGGCGCGGTGACCAGACAGGGCGAGCTCGTGCTCGCCGACGAAGTGACCTATCAGGGCATCAATGCACTGTGCCGGGTGCATGGGTTAGACCTCAGAGGCGTTGCCATGGACCGTGGCGGCATGCGGGCCGACGCGTTCGAGGCGGCCTGCGCGCAGCTCCGCCCGCGCGCGGTCTTCCTGGTGCCGACGCTGCACAACCCGACCACCATCACACTGGGCGAGGAGCGCCGGCGCGAGCTGGCGGCTGTCGCCCGGCGCCACAACGTCCTCATCATCGAGGACGACGTCTACCGGCCGCTGGCGGACAATCCGCCGCCGTCACTTGCCAGCCTCGAGCCCGAATTGACGGTTCACGTCGGCGCCCTGTCGAAATGCCTTGCCCCAGGACTGCGCCTCGGTTTTGTGATCGCGCCACGCGCCATAGCCGGCCAGGTCGCAGCGGCTTTGCGCATCAACTGCTGGAGCATCAGTCCTCTGACGGCGCTGATCGGCGCGCGGCTGATAGAGGAGGGCGCGGCGGCGCGTATCATCGACGCCCAGAAGCAGGAGCTGCGCCAGCGCCAGGCGGTGCTGAGCGAGATCCTCGGCCGCTACGATGTCCAGAGCCATGCCACCTCGACCCATGCCTGGCTGCGCCTTCCCGAGCCGTGGCGGGGCGCGGGTTTCGCCCGCACCTGCCTGGAACGTGGCGTTGCCGTCCTCCCCGGCGATGCCTTCGCGGTTGGGCGCGAGCCGGTGCAGCACGGCGTGCGCATCAATGTCGGCGCCGCGCGCTCACTCGACGATCTGCGCACGGCCCTGAACACAATGGCTGAACTGCTCGCGGCCGGGCATCTGCAATTGCCTGGCTTTGTCTAGACCGTGATCTCGAAGAGTGGGAACCAGTTTTCGGAAAAGATCATGGTCAAACAAGAAGATACGGCGGTGGCAATATCTGAAACGACTGAAGTCGCCATAGTCGGCGCCGGCATTGTCGGTTTGGCAACGGCACTTCGGCTTGCGGCCGAGGGGCGCGAGGTGCTGCTCATCGACCCCAATGAGCCTGGCTCCGGCGCCTCGTTCGGCAACGCCGGAACGCTCGCCGAATATGCCTGCATGCCGGTTGGCAATCCGGCCCTGCTGCGCCAGCTGCCAAAACTGCTTTTCGATCCGGCCAGCCCTTTCGCATTGCGCTGGACAGCGTTTTTCCAACTTGCGCCCTGGCTGGTCCGCTTCGTGCGGCAGTCGCTTCCGGCGGCCACCCGTGCCAATGCGCTGGCGCTCGCCGGCCTTCTGGCCGAGGCCCTGCCGGCCTGGGAGGAGATGGTGAAAGAGGGCGATGTGGCCGACCTGCTGCGCCGCAACGGCTGTCTCTATCTTTATCGTCGCGAAAGCGATTTTGCCAAGGCCGCTGGGGGCAGGGCGCTGCGCGCGGGATTTGGCGTCCATCAAGACGTTCTGACGCCGGAAGAGGTGTCAGCGCTGGAGACCGCCTTGCCTCCGATCGGGGCCAGCGGTTTGTATTTCCCGGACTCCATGAATGTCACCGATCCCAAGACACTGATGCGGCGGCTGCTCGATGCCGCGACCGCTCGCGGCGTGTCGGTGGCGCAGGCTGCTATAACCGGGCTGCGGGTCGAGGCGGACGGTGTCAGGCTCAGCGGTTCCGGCCTTCGCGTCAAGGCAAACACGGTGGTGATCGCCGCGGGCGCGCAATCGCGGGTGTTGGCCATGCAGGTCGGCGACAGGATCCCGCTCGAAACCGAGCGCGGTTATCATCTCGAATTCCCGACCGAAACGCCTTTGCTCGGTCGTCCGGTCTGCCCTGTCGATCTCGGCTTCTATATGACGCCGATGACCGGCCGGCTGCGTGTCGCCGGAACAGTCGAGCTCGACGGGCTTGCAGCGCCGGCAAATCCGCGCCGACTGGCGCTGCTTGATCGCGGCGTCAGGCAGTTCTTTCCCCAACTCGGTCGGCCTTCATCCGAATGGCTCGGGTTCCGGCCGTCGCTGCCCGATTCACGGCCGGTCATCGGTCCGTCGCGTGGCAGCCCCAGGGTGATCCATGCCTTCGGTCATGGTCATCTCGGCCTCACTCTGGCGCCAATCACGGCCCGCATGGTCGCCGACCTGATTGCCGGACGCGGCGACCCTGACCGCCTCGCATCCTTTGCAGCAGACCGCTTCGGTGTATGAAGGTACCTCAGCTCAGCCGCGATAGCGCAGCGCGTCGACCAGCACGGCAAAGGCCGGCGAGTTCTGCCTTCGGCTCGGATAGTAGAGGTGACAGCCCGAGAAGGGCGGGCACCAGTCGGCGAGCACACGGACAAGGCGCCCTTCCGCAATGTGAGCCCGCGCCTGATCCTCGGGCAGGTACGCCAGCCCAAACGCGGCCAGCACCGCGTTCAGCCTGAGCGCAGAGGTGTTGAAGACAAACTGCCCTTCCACCCGCACTTTGAGCTCGCGCCCGTTTTTCTCGAACTCCCAGGCGTAGAGCCCGCCATAGGTCGGCAGCCGCAGATTGATGCAGTCGTGCGCCGTCAGATCCTGCGGTGTCTTTGGTGGCTTGCGCCTGGCGAAATAGGACGGTGCGCCGACGACCGCCATGCGCATATCGGGCCCGATGCGCACCATACCGGGCATTGCGGGGCGAAGGGTTCTAACCCTCTACTATTCGCGCTCTGGCCACACCAGGACTGTCGCCACCCAGATCCATGGGCTGGTTGGCGGCGACCTGGTGGAGATCCGGACAGTGGAGCCCTATCCGGACGATTATGACGCGCTTGTCGCACGAAATGCCGCGCAGCAACGGTCCGATTACAAGCCGCCATTGCTGACACCGGTCGACAATCCGGCTGAGTATGACCTCATCTTCATCGGCTCGCCGCTTTGGAACGTGAGGCTGACGCCGCCCGTCCGCAGCTTCCTGTCCAGCCATGATCTGTCGGGCAAGATCATTGCGCCGTTCGTGACCTACATTGTGGAGCGGCCGGGGGCGGTCGCGGCGGGATATCGAAGAATTATGCCCGGATGCCACCATTCTGGATGGCGTCGCGGTCCTGGGTGAGGATGCGAGCGAGGCGGAGACCAAGGTGCTGGAGTGGCTCCGAGGTATGCGATTGCCGTGACCCTCATCACACTGAGCGTTGGATAAGCAGTTCGGCATCCTCTTCTGTCCCCCAAACTGAAGCCAGTCTGCGCCAATTGCAGATGTCGGCTCCGACCCGAGGCACCATTCAAGCAAAAACCCGCCCCGGTCTCCGGAGCGGGTCTGTTGCCTGAGGCGGAGCTCAACATGTGTCCGCGCAGCAAGGTCGCCTCGAGTTGCTGAAGATCTGGTTAACCGGCCAAATTTGATTCAAATCCACCTGTGGATATTTGCCTTTGGGTAAGTCGAGATGGCCATCCTTTTCGAACGGCGGGCAAAAGGAGAATCCATGACTAGCGACTTTGCCGCCGCCCACCTCCATCTTGAACGAGCCTGCCACTATTTGCGCGGCGATGACGAGACGAGCAGCACGGCTCGTGCGGCTCTGGATATTCTGATCGATGCGATTGTTGCAGCCCAGTACAAGCGCCCGCCCGCAGACGTGGTGGAATTTCCCAGAACGGCAACGCGGCGATAGTCGGCGAGCGGCCCAAAGAGCCGCACGAAACCAGCCGACCGATCGCCTGCCGCGGCAGGCGATTTCCTCGGGACCGGAGAGGTCCAGCGTCTGACCCCTCTGATTATGCATTTCGAGCTCAAGTCGCACTCCTGTGCCTCTGTTCCTTGGATTGCGGCGGGCGTATTCTTGCTGCCGACCAATGCTCTGAAATTATCTCGGGGAGGAGATGGCGATGGCTGGGGCGACGCGCCACGACGCCTGGCAGGCCGGGGATAGCTACGAGCTCTATATGGGGCGATGGAGCCGCCAGATCGCTCCACTGTTCCTGGATTGGCTCGATCCGGCAGAGGGGCTGGACTGGCTGGAGGTGGGTTGCGGAACCGGGGCGCTGTCGGCAGC
>NZ_SUEO01000109.1 GCF_004962925.1 Mesorhizobium sp.
ATCAAAGCACTGCGATGGGCGGCGGGGTTGGAGCGGTTGCGTTCTTCGAGGAGATTCGGCCAGTTTTCGGTGACGATGCTCAGGAAGTCGAGCGTCACTTGCCACCAGCCGGCAAGGTTGCCGGTGACCAGATCGGCAAGCTTGGTCCAGTCCGTGCCTTCGGTCTCGATCTCGTCCATCAGCCGGGCCAGGTCGCGCGCCAGCCAGATGGCGTCGGCGGCGGAGGCCGGCACGACGATCTCCTCGTCGAAAAGTGCCGCGACATGTGCCGGCAGGCGGCGTTTCCAGGCGCGCACCAGCGGCGCCAGCAGCAGCAGTCGCTCGATCGCGGCGATCGGCGGCGCGAGATCGATCGCAGCCGATGCGTCGGCCTCGAATGCAGCTTCGTCCTCGTCGAACTCGCCGAGCGGACGGATGACCGGCAGGATCGCCGAGCGGCCACCCAGACGGTCGACGAAGACGCCGCGCAGCGCCCGCGCGGCGCGGCGCGTCGGCACATAGATAGTGGCGTCGGCCAACGCCAGCGGGTCGTCGAAGCAGAAATCGGGGACAAGCCGCCCTGACAGCAAGGCCTCGGCCAGCGTCGGCAGAAACGGCGCTCCGGGCGGGATCGAGAAAACGCGGCGGGAGCCGCTCATTTCAACTCAGTGAAGGCGCTGGTCAACTCGGTAACAGCGCTGGGCGACTCAGCAAGAGCGGCGGCGACGGCCGCTTCCGCAAGCGGGATGGCATCGGGCGTGCCGACTGTGATCCAATGGCCGTGCATCGTCATGCCGAACAGGCGGCCGGCAGCAATGGCCGCATCGAAATAGGCGTTGAGCGAGTGCGGACCGGCCGGCGCATCCTTGAAAAGCCTGGGATGGACGATCGCCGCGCCGGCATAGATCAGGCCTGTCGGGTCGCCTTTCGAACGCCGCAAGGTGCGGTCCGGCGACATCAGGAAATCCGTGCCGCCACTGTGTCCGGTTGCTGACTGGAGATCCGCGAGCATCAGCAGAATATCCATTTTCGCCGCGTCCCATGCAAGAGCGAGACGAGCAAGGTTGGGCATGCCGCTGTCGATCCAGAAGGTGTCGGCGTTGACGATGTAAAAGGGAGCCCCTCCCAGTTCCGGCAAAGCATGGACGATACCGCCGGCGGAATCGAGCAGTCTTTCGCTTTCATCGGAAATGACGACTTTCGGGGCGCGGCGCGCGGCGACATGGGCGACGATCTGTTCGGGAAAATAGTGGACGTTGACCATCGCCTTGTCGACGCCGGCCTGCGCCAGGCTGTCCAGGCTCCAGTCGAGCAATGTCTTGCCTGAAATCTTGACCAGCGGCTTCGGCATCGTGTCGGTGATTGGCCGCATGCGCTTTCCCAGCCCGGCGGCAAGCACCATTGCGGTTTTGAGGCGTGCCGTCATAGCGACCGTTCCTCCAGCAGACCGTGGGCGATATAGAAATCGCGCAAGCTGGCCAGCCCGGGATGCGCCAGCGCTCGCCGGAGATAGTCGCGAATGCGCGGCAGGTGTTTTAGATAGTAGGGCTTGCCGTCGCGCTTTTCGAGCCGAACAAAAATGCCGAGTATCTTCGAATTGCGCTGCGCCGCCATGATCGCATAGGTCTCGACGAATTCGTCTTCGTTAAAGGCGCCAGCCTTGTGGCGCGCGGCGATATAGGCATTGAGCGTGCGCTTCTCGATCTCGGGCGAAAGCGTGACGCGCGCATCCATGGCGAGCGAGGCGAGGTCGTAGGCGGATGGGCCGATCAGCGCGTCCTGGACATCGACGATCCCAAGGCGATCGTGACCGGTGCGCTCGCCGCGCCAGATGATGTTGGGCGAATGAAAGTCGCGCAGCATGAGCGTGTATTCGCGCCCCTGCAGCCGGTCGAGGACCGCATTCCATTCCCTGACATAGCCGGCGCGCAAGGCATCGCTTGCCGGGCCGCCTGATATCGCCGGCACATACCAGTCCACCAGCAATTCGGCTTCGATCATCATGGCGTCGCGATCGAAAGGCGGCACGTCGTGAAAGACGCCGGGTGCGGCCTCGATGCGATCGGGCCATGCCTTGCCATGCATCATGGCAAGCAGTTTGGCCGCCGCCGCGTAGCGCTCCGCCACCGGCTGACCATGCTGCCCGAGAAATCCCTCGGAGCCGAGATGCTCAAGCAGAAGAAATCCCTGGTCGAGGTCCTGGGCATGGATTTCCGGGGCGCTGACGCCGCCGGCCCGCAATGCCCGGTCGATGGCGACAAAGGCCACGACGGATTGCGCAGTGTGGGCGATCACCGCATAGGGCTTACCGTCGCGGACCGGTGGCCCGAGCACCAGCGTTGGCGAATTCATCAACACGCGCGGCGGCAAGCCGGCCAGCGAGACGATCTCATAGGAGCGGGCCGAGGCGTCGCCGATAAAATAGCGTCTCTGCGCTTCGCCCCAGCCAGCTCTTTCCAGAAAATCGCGCATGGCCAGCGATCGCACCGCGCGCTCGAAGGCAGCACCTTGTCCCGTCAGTCTCGCCAGGCGGCCATCGCCCTGATGGAGCAGCTCGATCTGGATCGAAGTCTTTGGCAAATAGGCCTCTGCCCGTTCCGGCCATTCCACCAGGGCAGCGCCTTGCGCCAGCGCTTCGTCGAAACCCAGCTCCTCCAGTTCGGACGCCGAGGACAGGCGATAGAGGTCGAAATGATGGACGGGAACGCGCGCCTCATAGCTCTGGACGAGCGTGAAGGTAGGGCTCGGCACGTCGAGACCGGAATCGTCGGTCATTGCCCTGATCAGCGCCCGCGCCAAACTCGACTTGCCGGCGCCGAGATCGCCTTTGAGCGCCAGCACGTCGCCGGGGCGCAGCGACATGGCCAGGTCCTCGCCCAGCCTTGCGGTTGCAGCCTCGTCGGCGAGAAAACGCTCCAGCACCACGCCTGCCATCGAGCGCGCTACTCGGCCGCCGCGCGGATGCCGGACGGCGTGTCGGGAAAGGCACAAATGACCGTGGTGCCCTTGTCCTGGCCGGTCTCGATGCGGACGCTGCCGCCGTGCAGTTCGACAAAGCTCTTGACGATCGACAGGCCGAGGCCGGCGCCGCGCCGGCGGCCGCCATTGGTGCGCGGTTCAAACCGCCGGAACACCGAATCGAGCAGGTCCGGCGGCATGCCGGGACCGTCGTCATGAACGGAGAATTCCACGCCTTCGGCAAGCGAGCGGCAGGCGAGCGTGATGGTGCTCGCCTCCGGGGCGTAGTTCGCGGCATTGCTCAGCAAATTGTAGAGGATCTGGCGGATGCGGATTTCGTCGCCGTGGAACGTCTTTGGCGCGGTGGCCGCGTCAATCTTGAGCCTGATCGCATGCTCCTCCAGCCGGTCGGCAACAAGCTCGGCGGCGGCGGTGATGGTCCGGTCGACGTGAACTTCGGAGATATCGAGTTCCATGATGCCGGCATCCACGGTCGCCAGGTCGAGGATGTCGTTGACGATGGTGAGCAGGACCGAGGAAGACGAGCCGACATGCTCGACATATTCGCGCTGCTTCTGGCTCAATGGTCCGGTCGCCGGCAGCGAAAGAAGCTCGGTGAAACCGATGATGTTGGTCAGCGGCGAGCGCAATTCGTAAGAGACGTGCTGCACGAACTCGTTCTTGAGCTGGTCGGATTTTTCCAGCGCCTCGTTCTTGTCCTTCAGCGCCCGCTCGACATTGACGCTGTCGGTGACGTCGACAAAGGTCATCATCACCTGCCCGTTGGGTAGCGGGATCATCGCGTAACGCAGGACGGTGCCGTTGTTCAGCTCGGTCTGGCCATGGCGGTCACGGCGCTCATCGTCGAAACCGGTGATGGCGGCAACGAACCCGCCCCAGGGAGTGTCGGCGGCGCGCCGGTCGCAAAGATCGCGGATCGTTGAGACGTGAACGTTGGGCTTGGCGGCGTCGGCGTCCAGTCCCCAAAGTGCTGCGAATGCCGGGTTCGACAGTCTGAGCCTTCCGTCGGGGCCGAACACGGCCACGCCTTCGGCAAGGTTGTCGAGCGTCTCGCCCTGGACCCGAACCGCGGTCTGGTAGCGGCTTTCGAGGTCCATCTTCTCGGTCAGGTTCTCGAACACCCAGGTCACGCCGCCCTTGGGCTGCGGATTGGCGACGACGCGGATGGTCTTGCCGTCCGGCAGATGCCACCAATGTTCCTGCGACTCGACCGCGCGATAGGCGCCAAGCAGGCTTTCCTTCCAGCGCCGCCATTCGGGCTGCTCGGCGATCTTGCCCTCGCTGCGCAGCCGGTCGAGCAACAAGGCGTTGTCCGGAGCGCTGTGCAGGAAGCCGCTGTCGAGGCCCCATAGCTTCTGGAACGCCTGGTTGAAAAACCGCAGCTTTTCGTCGGTATCGAAAATCGCCACGGCGGTGTTGAGTTGATCGAGCGTGTCGGCATGGCTCCGCACGGTCCGCTCATATTCGTTACGGATGATCTCGATGGCGCTGGTGTCGCAGGCAAGACCCGCCGAACCATCCGCGCCGGCGAAGTCGGTCACGGCGAACATGCGGCGGTCGCCTTCGATGACGGTGGAAAGCGCCTGCTCGAAGACGGAATGCGACTTGTGCTGCGCAGCGATCGCATCGCGCGCCTGGCCACCCAGGAATTCCTTCGCGTCGCGAACAGCCGCTTCGGCATTTTCCGCTTCGACTGCCTTGGCATAGGCGCGGTTGACCCATTTCAACCGCCCGTCCGCCGCGCGCAGCCATGACGGCATGCTGAGCGCGTCGAGAAGGCCGAGCATCGTGTCATGGTCGGCGGCGAGGCGCTGGTTCTCGATTTTCAGCCTGGCCTCGCTTCGCTGCGTTTCAGACAGCGAGACGAAGCGCACAAGCACATGTGCTGCGCTCTTGCGACCGTGCACTTCGAGCGGCGCACCGGCCTGCGATTCGATGACGAGATCGAACGGCCTCGCCTTTTCCCGCAGTCCCGCCACGGCATTTTCGAGCGCCGCCGCCGAGCGCGGCATCAGCCAACGGCCGAAGGCGAGGAAAGCGGCGCGGTCTTCCGGGGCGCCGCTCTCAATCGGCAATGTCCCGACGAGTTCGGGTTTCTTGTTTTCCGAGGCCCATACGACGACACGCTGGTCGCGCAGATTGAGCAGCGCCTCGGAGCGCCGCAGCGCAGCGTTGACATCGGCTAGGCGGGCTCTGAGTTCGACATTCTGCGCCGAGGTGCGCGCTCTTTCGCGGATCAGGGCGATGGCCGAGACAAGGGCCGCGCCCATGACGCCGACAAACATGGCGAGTTGCATGACCTCGACCGTGGAGACCGACAGCCCGGCTTTTTGCGCAGCAACGGTTTCAGCATGTGCCGCAAAACCGAGCAGCGGGCCGGCGAGCGCGGAAGAAGCAAGCAATTTTCCGACGCGAGCGCCAGCGCACCATAGGAGGCTTCCGCCCCTTGCAGCGGAATCCGTGGTCACCGAATCGTTGTGGCCGCCGGAAACGGCCTGTCCCGCGCGAGGCGGGTTATCCCCCGGCATGTCTTGGTCCTCTTCGCCGCCTGAATGCAAGACCGCCCTGATGCGTGCGTCGGCCCTCGTCCCCGGACCCGCGAATCAGCACCATAGCGCTTGCGCGAATCGGCGTGAAGAATCAATCAGCGCAAAAATAAAGCCGGGCGAAAAGTCAATCGCCCGGCATCAATATCTAGTGGTAATTTAAGCTTTGGTTAATAGCGGTAGTGTTCCGGCTTGAACGGCCCCTGCGGGGTCACGCCGATATAGGCGGCCTGTTCGCCGGACAGTTCGGTAAGGCGGGCGCCAAGCTTGTCGAGATGCAGGCGCGCAACCTTTTCATCGAGATGCTTGGGCAGGACATAGACCTGATTCTCGTACTGGCCGGGCTTGGTGTACAGCTCGATCTGGGCCAGCACCTGGTTGGTGAACGATGCCGACATGACGAAGCTCGGATGGCCGGTGGCGTTGCCGAGATTGAGCAGGCGGCCTTCCGACAACAGGATCATCCGCTTGCCGTCCGGGAAGGTGATCATGTCGACCTGCGGCTTGATGTTGGTCCACTTCAGATTGCGCAGCGACGCCACCTGGATCTCGTTGTCGAAGTGACCGATATTGCCGACGATCACCATGTCCTTGAACGACCGCATGTGGTCGAGGGTGACGACGTCCTTGTTGCCGGTGGTGGTGATGATGATGTCGGCGGTCGGGGCGGCATCTTCGAGCGTGACGACTTCGAAGCCGTCCATCGCCGCCTGCAAGGCGCAGATCGGATCGACCTCGGTGACCTTGACGCGGGCGCCGGCGCCCTTGAGCGACGCCGAAGAACCCTTGCCGACGTCGCCATAGCCGCAGACGACCGCGACCTTGCCGGCCATCATCGTGTCGGTTCCGCGGCGAATGCCGTCGACCAGCGATTCCTTGCAACCATATTTGTTGTCGAATTTCGACTTCGTCACGCTATCGTTGACGTTGATGGCCGGGAACGGCAGCAGGCCCTTCTTCTGCAACTGATAGAGCCGGTTGACGCCGGTCGTCGTCTCTTCGGTGACGCCGCGGATCGCTTCCTTCTGCTTGGTGAAGAAGCCGGGCGAAGCCTTCATGCGCTTCTTGATCTGGGCAAACAGGATTTCTTCCTCCTCGCTGCCCGGATTGGAGAGCACATCCTCGCCGGCTTCGGCGCGCGCGCCGATCAGGATGTACATGGTGGCGTCGCCGCCATCGTCGAGGATCATGTTGGAGGTCCCGCCATCGGCCCACTGGAAGATCCTGTCGGTGTAGACCCAGTAGTCCTCGAGCGTCTCGCCCTTGACGGCGAAGACCGGAATGCCAGCCTCGGCGATGGCCGCGGCCGCATGGTCCTGGGTCGAGAAGATGTTGCAGGAGGCCCAGCGGATATCGGCGCCGAGCACCTTCAGCGTTTCGATCAGCACCGCCGTCTGGATGGTCATGTGCAGCGAACCGGTGATGCGCGCGCCCTTGAGCGGCTGCGCCTTGCCGAATTCCTCACGGCAGGCCATCAGACCCGGCATTTCGGTTTCGGCGATCTCGATCTCCTTGCGGCCCCAGCCGGCAAGCGAGATGTCGGCGATCACATAGTCCTTGCTACCCGTCATGGCAGTGCTCCGATCAAGAATTATCTTCGGGATGCGCCCGCGCCAAAGGCGTGTCGAAGGGCGCGAGTTGCCGGCCTGACTAGCAGATCGCCGGTCGAACGACAATGGGATATAAAGAAATCTTTATCCGTGCATGTCTTTGGAGACGATTTTCGGAAAGCACGATGCGCAAATTCGCGTCCGAAGGACGCGCGGCGCTCTAGGCGTCAGGACTCTTCGCCGAAGCGGGAGGCGACCAGTTGCTCCAGTGCGTCGATGACCTGCTCGGCCTCCGGGCCGCTGGCGGTGACGCGGATCGAATAGCCGGGGCTCGCCGCCAGCATCATCAAACCCATGATCGAGGTGCCGCCGACCTTGACGCCGTCCTTCTCGACATGGACGGAGGCGTCGAAGCCGCTGGCAACCTGAACGAACTTCGCCGAGGCGCGGGCATGCAGGCCACGCTGGTTGACGATTGGAAACTCCCGGACGATGTCATCCTTCTTGGCCGACAGCGCGTTCATTTGCTGCTCAGAAGCTGGCTGGCGACATTGATGTATTTGCGGCCGGCGGCCTGCGCCTCGTCCAGCGCTGCGCTCATATTGTCGCCCTTGCGAATGCTGGACAGCTTGATCAGCATCGGCAGGTTCATGCCGGCAATGACCTCGGTACGACCGGATTCCATCACCGAAATGGCGAGATTGGAGGGCGTGCCGCCGAACATGTCCGTCAAAACGATGACGCCCGCCCCGGTGTCGACACGGGCAACGGCGTCGACGATGTCGCTGCGGCGCTGCTCCATATCGTCATCAGCGCCGATCGCCACGGTCTCGAAACTGTCTTGTGGCCCGACGACATGTTCCACGGCATGGCGGAATTCGGCGGCCAGTTGACCGTGCGTTACAAGCACGAGTCCGATCATTCTTTGGTGGCTCCCGTCATCGCCGCTTCACAGGCGTTTCATACTCGCCGGCCATTTCAGGCGGCGGGAGCGCTATCTTGTCGACGCGGGACGCGTTGACAAGCCCAAAATTGCACAGGCCCAGGCCATTTTGACGCATTGCAGCAAAAAACCGGAACCGGATCATAAAAAAGGCGCGATGGAGAGCCGTGCCATCACCGCCGGCAAGGCCGTGGCGGCGTTGCGCTCGGCAAGGTCGATACGCGGCACGGGACAGCCTGCCACCGGTTCGCTGATTTCCTCCTGGAAACGGGCCATTTCTGCCTTCGGCACCAGCCGGACATGCAGGTCGATCACTCCACCCGGCTCGAACGGCAGCGGGCGCGGCATGAACCCAGGCACTTCGGCGAGACCGGCGATGGTCGCCGGCACGCGACAGACCAGCCGCCCGGCGTGGGCCACGGCGAGCAGCCTGTCGTCGCCTATAAGCCGCGAAAACAGCCCGCGCGCGCGGCAATGATCCAGGAGCGTCAGCGCCAGCGTCGTCTTGCCGGCGCCGGACGGTCCGGTGATGAGGACGCCGCGCTCGCCGATCAGCAGCGCCGTTCCATGAATGTTTTCAGCGCGCACAGATCAGCCTTCTGCCGGCAATGTCACGACGAAGCGCGCGCCCTTGATCTCGCCGGGTTTGGTGCCCGGGATGTTCTCGGCGGTCAGCGTGCCGCCATGGGCTTCGACGATCTGCCTGCTGATCGACAGGCCAAGGCCTGAATTCTGGCCGAACGCCTCGCCGGCCGGCCGGTCGGTATAGAAGCGTTCAAAGATGCGGTCGATGTTGTCGGCTCTTATACCGGGACCATTGTCGTCGATGGTGATGATGTTGACCTTGCCCGCGCGCGCCAGCGAGATAGTGATGTGGCCGCGCTCTTCAGGAACGAAGGAGCGGGCATTTTCGATCAGATTGGTGATGACCTGGCCAATCCTCAGATCGTGGCCGGCGACGAAGTAGCCCTTGACGCCCTGCGGCGGCTTGGCGACCTTGAACTCGATCTCGACCGTCTTCTTGTTGCGCGTGGCCGTGCGCGAAACGTCGACCAGATCAGTGATGAATTTCTTCAAATCGACCGTTCCGGCGTCTTCCCGGGCGAGTTCGGCGTCGAGACGGGAGGCATCGGAAATGTCGGTGATGAGACGGTCCAGCCGCCTGACGTCGTGCTGGATGATATCCATCAGCCGGCTGCGCGAGGTGTCGTTCTTGGCCAGCGGCAGGGTCTCCACTGCACTGCGTAGCGAGGTCAGCGGGTTCTTCAACTCGTGCGAGACGTCAGCCGCGAAACTTTCGATCGCCTCGATGCGAGCGTAGAGCGCATTGGTCATATCGCGCACGGCGATCGACAGATTGCCGATCTCGTCCTGCCGGTCGGAGAAATCGGGGATTTCCTCGCGGTTCTTGACGCCGCGCCGCACCCTGACCGCCGCCGCCGACAGCCGGCGCAGCGGGTTGGCGATGGTCGAGGCGAGCAGCATCGACAGGATGGCGGTGACAAGGGCGGCGATGCCGAAGACGCGCAGGATCGCCTTGCGTTCGGCCGCGACGATCTTGTCGATGTCGCCGCCTTCCGTCGACAGCATCAGCACGCCGAGCACGGCGCGGAAGCGCTGGATCGGCACGGCGACCGAAACGATCTGCTCGCCCTGTTCGGAGATCCGCACGATGGTCGACGGGCTGCCGGTAAGCGCCTTGACGACCTCCGGAAATGCAGCGCCATTGCCGCCCGGCTGTTCATGGTAGACCGGCAGCGCGGTGTTGCGGAAGAAATCGAAGACGAATTTCTGGATGCGTTCCAGAAGGTCGGGCTCTTCCGCGTCGACCGGTGGCAGGTCGTAGCGAAGGATCTGGCCGCGCGAATAGAGATGGCGGGAATCGAGCAGCAAATTGGCGTCGCGGTCATAAATGCGGGCGCGAGTCCGCGTCGGCGAAATCAACCGCCTGAGCACCGGCGCGACGCGCTCCGGATTGATCGGGAAATCCAGATTGTCGAGCTGATCGGAGCCGGGACCCAGGCTTTCGCCGGCCTGCAGCTCCAGCAGTTTCTCTGGATCGATGCTGATCGAATCGGTCTCGACCGTCGCCGACGCCGCGATCGCGCCGGCGATAATCTCGCCCTGGGTCATCAGGCTCTCGACGCGGGCATCGATCAGCCCGTCGCGAAACGTGTTGAGGTAGAGAATGCCGGTGACCAGGACGGCCAGGCCGGCGAGGTTGAGGAAGAGAATGCGCCGCGTCAGGCTGGAAAAGATATGATGGCCGAGGAAGCGGCGCATCGGCACCGTGATCCTCGACAGGAATGCGGGCAGAATCCGCGACGGGCGCCGGCCGCCCGTCCGTCTCACTCGCTCTACGTCCACTGCCATCGAATAGCAGCCCCCGGCTTAGTAATTAGTGAGTAGGCAGTAGGGAATAGAGAAATGGTTGGTGAGATGCTGAGTGGCCGTTCGCACCATCCAAAACTGACTACCGACTATTCCCTACTGCCTATTGCCTATTTACGCTTCGCGGAACCGGTATCCGACTCCGTAAAGGGTTTCGATCATCTCGAAGTCATCATCGACGGCCTTGAACTTCTTGCGGAGCCGCTTGATGTGACTGTCGATGGTGCGGTCATCGACATAGACCTGCTCATCATAGGCCGAATCCATAAGCGCATCACGGCTTTTTACCACGCCGGGACGCTGGGCCAGAGAATGCAGGATCAGGAACTCGGTGACGGTAAGCGTCACCGGCTCGCCCTTCCAGGTGCATGTGTGGCGCTCCTGGTCCATGACAAGCTGGCCGCGCTCGAGCGAACGGGCCTGCTGGTTGGGGGTCTTGGCCGACGCCTCACGGGCGCTGGCACGGCGCAGCACGGCCCGAACCCGCTCGACCAGAAGACGCTGCGAGAAGGGTTTGCGGATGAAGTCGTCGGCGCCCATCTTGAGGCCGAAAAGCTCGTCGATCTCGTCGTCCTTGGACGTCAGGAAGATCACCGGCAGGTCGGATTTCTGGCGCATCCGGCGCAGAAGCTCCATGCCGTCCATGCGCGGCATCTTGATGTCGAGGATGGCGAGATTCGGCGGGCGCGCCGCCAGGCCTTCCAGCGCCGATGCCCCATCCGTGTAGGTTTCGACGCGATACCCCTCCGACTCGAGAGCGATCGACACCGAAGTCAGAATGTTGCGATCGTCGTCGACAAGCGCGATTGTTGCCATTTCAAGCGGCTCCCTCATGAGCTGTCCCTTCTTTGGTCGAGAAGGGGCTTTTGCAGGACAAATTAGGTACAAAATGTGGCACAGGCTCAGTCCGCTGTCACGAGCGGCACGCCGGCGGCCACAATCTCACCTCGATATGGATTGGACTGATAAAGACCGCCAATCCTTTGGGCAACCGCCTGACTTTTTGCATATATAAACGATTTAAACAACTTTCAAAATATTTAAATCGATTAATTATTTGATATCGTTTGGCTTTTCTGGTTCTGACGCTTACAGTCTCCGTCGTGGGGGCTCCGGAAATTTGCCGGCCAGGATGCTCAAATCGAAGAAGGAACCCTCATGTCGGAAGCCGGCAAACGCAATCCCGCATGGGCGATCGATCGGATCGGCCTGAAAACCACGGGCGCGGTGCGCTATAATTTCGGCGTGGCGGCCCTGTACGAGGAAGCGATCCGCCGCGGCGAGGCCCGAATAACCGCGCATGGCGCGCTCATCGCCGAAACCGGGCAGCACACCGGCCGCTCGCCCAAGGACAAATTCATCGTGCGCGACGAGACCACCGGGCCGCATGTGTGGTGGGACAACAACAAGGCGATTTCGCCGTCCCAGTTCGACACGCTGCTCGCCGATTTTCGCGCCCATGCGGCGGACAAGGATCTTTATGTGCAAGATCTGATCGGCGGCGCCGACGAGAACTTGAAGCTGACGACCAGGGTCGTCACGGAACTTGCCTGGCACTCCTTGTTCATCCGCAATCTGCTCATTCGTCCGGAAGCCGCCGAGCTCGAGCATTTCGTGCCTGACATGACGATCATCGACCTGCCGTCGTTCCGCGCCGATCCCGTCCGCCATGGCACCCGCACCGAAACGGTGATCGCCGTCGATCTTTCGCGCATGATCGTGCTGATCGGCGGCACCTCCTATGCCGGCGAAATGAAGAAGTCGGTGTTCACCGTGCTCAACTATCTGTTGCCGGCGAAGGGCGTGATGCCGATGCATTGCTCGGCCAATGAAGGCGCCGGCGGAGACGCGGCCGTCTTCTTCGGGCTCTCGGGAACCGGCAAGACGACGCTGTCGGCCGACCCGTCGCGCACGCTGGTCGGCGACGACGAGCACGGCTGGGGTCCGGATGGCATCTTCAATTTCGAAGGCGGCTGCTATGCCAAGACGATAAAGCTCTCGGCCGAGGCCGAGCCGGAGATCTTCGCCACCACCCGACGCTTCGGGACGGTGCTGGAGAATGTGGTGCTCGACGCGGACTGTGTGCCGGATTTCGACGACGGCAGTCTCACCGAAAACACGCGCTGCGCCTATCCGCTCGACTTCATCCCCAACGCCAGCAAGACGGGCCGCGCCGGTCACCCGAAAAACATCATCATGCTGACAGCCGACGCATTCGGCGTGATGCCGCCAATTGCCCGGCTAACCGCGGCTCAGGCGATGTATCATTTCCTCTCCGGCTATACCGCCAAGGTGGCAGGGACCGAGAAGGGCGTCACCGATCCCGAAGCGACGTTTTCGACCTGTTTCGGCGCACCGTTCATGCCACGCCATCCGTCGGAATACGGCAATCTGCTGCGCGAGCTGATCGCCCATCACGGCGTCGACTGCTGGCTGGTCAACACCGGCTGGACCGGCGGCGCCTATGGCACCGGCAAGCGGATGCCGATCAAGGCAACGCGGGCGCTGCTTGCCGCGGCACTCGACGGCTCGCTGAAAGGGGCCGATTTCCGCACCGACGCCAATTTCGGTTTCGATGTGCCGGTGGCGGTCGCGGGCGTCGACCGCGCCATTCTCGATCCGAGATCGACCTGGGCCGACACATCAGCCTATGACCTGCAGGCGGCGAGGCTGGTCGGCATGTTCGCCATCAATTTCGAAAAATTCGAACCTCATGTCGACGCCATTGTGCTCGGCGCTGCGCCGCGCATGCGCGAAGCCGCGGAATAATCGCCGGCTGGGTATCTGAACCTCAAGGCCCGGACCGGGATCGGGAAGGCCCGACCCGGGGGATCGGGCCTTTTCTTTTTTCCTCCGCCGCGCCATGACTGCGGCATGAATGCTGACGACAAGATCATCATTGCCGACGATGCGGTGATCCATCCGGATGACCTGCACGAGGATTTCATCCGCTCGTCCGGCCCGGGCGGCCAGAACGTCAACAAGGTGGCGACGGCGGTGCAACTGCGTTTCGATGCGGCGAATGCGCCCGGCCTGTCGGAGCGCGTCCGCGCGCGAACCATAAAGCTGGCCGGCCAGCGCGCCACCAAGGACGGCGTCATCGTCATCGAGGCTGGACGCTTCCGTACGCAAGAGCAGAACCGGGCGGACGCCCGCGCGCGGCTTGCGGAACTGGTCGCCAAGGCCGCCGAACCGCCGCCGCCGCCGCGCAAGAAGACGAGGCCGTCGAAAGGCGCGGTCGAAAGGCGGCTGAAGACCAAGGCTGGACGCGGCACCATCAAGAAACTGCGTGGCCGGGTGGACGACGATTAGAGCGACGCGCGTCCACGATGCGGTAGGCGCGACATCGATCCCGCGCTCGAGACAGCTTCCAATTAAAGGTTGCAGATGGCAAGTTTGGTATTCGCCACAGCAAGGGAGACCACAGATGGGCATGTTTGATTTCGTCAAGGGCGTCGGCAAGAAGCTCGGCTTCGGCGACGATGAGCCGGAACCGACCGCCGATACTCTCAAGAAGGAACTCGATTCGCACGCGCTCGGCACCGACAATGTGGAAGTCGTCGTCAAAGGCGATACGGCCGTCCTGAAGGGCGTGGTCAAGGATCAATCGATCTTCGAAAAGGCGGTCATCGCCGTCGGCAACACGCTCGGCGTGTCCAAGGTGCAAGCGGACGAATTGCAGGTCGCCGCCCCCGAGGCCGGCACGCCTGCTGCCCCGGCCAAGGAACCGACCTTCTACACGGTCAAGAAAGGCGACAACCTCTGGAAGATCGCCGAAAAGAGCTACGGCAAGGGCAAGGGCGCGAAGAACACGAGCATTTTCGAAGCCAACAAGCCGATGCTGACCCACCCGGACAAGATCTATCCGGGGCAAGTCCTGCGCATACCGGATCTCGACTAAGGTATGTTGATATTCAGGTGATGCCGGCCTGCAAACGGCGGTTTCCTGCGCTTCCGGTGCTCACGTACTTAAGTACGCTCCGCTCCGGTTCTCGGAAACCACCTGTTTGGTCGCTTCGCGCCCGTCTTCGACTCCGGCTCGGCCTGACCTGAATCTCACCACACCTTGAGCTGGCGATTGCCATCCAAGGACAAGAACGGCGGCTTTCGGGTCGCTGTTTTCATTTGATGGTGGCATTCTGGTATTCCAGGCCAACGGATCAAGCGACCATGCTCGTTCTGCCCAAAGGCGTCCGCCACATGCCCGGCTATCTGTCCCGCGCGGTGCAGGAAGCACTGGTCGAGGATGTGAGGCGGGTCGTGCAGGAGGCTCCCCTGTTCGTGCCGGCCATGCCGCGCACCGGCAAGGAGATGAGCGTGCGCATGACCAATTGCGGCCCGCTCGGCTGGGTCACCGACAAGGAGCACGGCTATCGCTACCAGCCGACGCACCCGGTGACCGGAACGCCCTGGCCGCCGATCCCGGACGTGCTGCTGCAGCTGTGGCGGGACGTGTCTGCCTATCCGCATCCGCCGGAGGCTTGCCTGGTCAATTTCTATTCGCCGGACGCGAAGATGGGCCTTCATCAGGATCGCGACGAGATCGATCTCTCCGCGCCGGTCGTCTCCGTCTCACTCGGCGACGATTGCCTGTTCAGGGTCGGCCAAAGCACGCGCGAAGGGGCGACCCGATCGTTCAGGCTGAAAAGCGGCGACGTCGTCGTGCTCGGTGGCGAAGGCCGCCTCTGTTTCCACGGCGTCGACCGTATCTATCCCTCGACCTCGGCATTGCTCAGGAATGGCGGACGGATCAATCTGACGCTGAGGCGGGTGACGACACCGACGTGACGCGCCCGACCGTCAACGGGCCGGGGCGGACATAGTCTTCGCGTAGATAGATGCGCAGGGTATTGTCTTCGACGAGCACACGGTAATGGGCCAGGATGGCGCCAAAGCCAAAATGCTCGATCAGTTGGCTTATCCAGTAGGTATCGCCTTTCTGGACGATGACTACATCCGGGCGCAGGCGCTCAAATTCTTCACGCTTGCTTTCGGCGTAGCGCACCATGATGGCTTGGTAACGCGTCGCCTCGGCGGTATCGCCGGAGACGGTCGCCCGCCGGGACAGATAGAGCGAGAAAGCTCCGAGCCAATCGCTGACATGTGTCGAAACGTAACGACCGTCGATCACGCGATCGAGTGGATGTCCAGCGGCCATGTCTGAACCGATCAAAGCCACCGTCGGCCGATCGGTCGCAGTGCGAATGGCGGCAGCCAGCGCAGGGTCTGGCTTCTGGGTGCTCCAGTTCGGAATGAAAGCGATCGCAACCCCGATTAACATCAGGGCACGAGAAGGAGCAGCCATAGGAGGCAGAAGCCGTGTCGATCGTCGCTGGTTTCGAAGCAAAGCCAGCAGGCACAGAATGGTTGCTACGGCGCAAAAAATTGCGGGATAGGCGTGATAGGCCCAGCCCTTTGCCTGATAGAACAGCGGAAACATGCCGGCGATCGATGCGGCCAGCGCTACCGCCGCCAGCTCCGGAAATCGCCCGGCTGGCCACAGCCGCCAGATCAGGAACATAAGAAAACACCACGTGGGCCCGTAGCAGATCACATTATGCAGAAAGACACGGATTTGCGCATAAACATCCGCCATCAGGGGGTAAACGTCGCGCAGGAATTCCGGGTATACCAGCGTGACTGCGCTGAGATAGGCGACGCAAACCGCCCCGATGACCCAGTGTTCCGGAGCGAAGAACGACCTCAGGCTGCGCCGATGCGCAGCAACGAGCAGTGCCGGCGCCAGCACCATGATGGCGTAGTAGGGTTTGATCAGCAGTAGTATGCTACCCGACAGCCCGGCAAGCACGGCAAGGCCTAAACTTGGTGGTGACGCTGCATCTTTCCGCGCACGCCAGGCATGAAGGGCCAACAGCGGCATGAAAAACGCAATGCCGATGTGTTCTCGCTCGCTGAAGACGTTTCCGGGAAAGATTACCAGCACTGCGTAAAAGGCGGGTGCCATGGCAAACAGGGACGCTGTTTCGGCGAAATCCGCACGCTTGATGATTATGCCAGAGAATGAAAGCCCGATCAGTGCGGCGAGGTACGTCCAGGCCTGAACCAGGATTTCCGGCGCGATCCCCAGCAACTTGGCCGCAGCGACCGGCGGAAAATAGAGCCATACGCTGAACGGAGGATTGGTTTCATAGATCTGGGAATAGAGCCGTTCACCCGAGAGCATGCGCTCGCAGACCGTGATCAGCCAGCTCGTGTCTGGAATGGTTCCCCAGCGCATCTGATAGACGATCGAGAAGGCCGTTATCGCAGCTAAGGCAAGGGTATTGCGACTGGAGAAGAGCGGCGCCGTTGAATCCTCACTTCGCCACTGGTTCAAGGCGCCAACGTCGTTTGAGACACTCATGATGTTGCCCGCATCTTCCGGCCTGAGGTGAACACCCATCGAGCGAGGACGAAATAGTTGATCGCCGGCACGACGACACAAATAATGGCGATCGACAGCACGGGGGGCGCGCCCAGGCCTTCGACCAGGATCAGCGGCAACAACCAGGAAAGACCAAGCCCCGATGCGGTCAGCAGCGAAAACCGGAGGACTTCGAATGCATGCGCCCCCGGCGATACAAAGGTCACGTATTTGTGGCCCGCATAGGAAAACATCGCGGCGATGACATAGGCTGCGACGGAAGCCGACGCCGCTGGCATGGCGACGGTTGGAAGCGCGGACAGCAGGAAAGCGCAGACGGCATAGATCAGCGTCGATGCAATCCCGATCAGGGCAAAGCGCGACAGGCGACGATACGAGCCAGTAGCCGACATGGCGCGGTCAGGCTGCCAGTTTCTCGTCGAAGCGACCGGTTTCGACGGCGCCGTCCTTGCGAAACACCGCCAGCAGCGAAACACCAAACGGCAGGCTTGCGTTTGGCACGATCCGGCCCTCCGCCGAAAACACAGCCTTCATCGCTGCATTGAGCGGCTTCGGCGGCGTCGCGTGGCCCGCTGGCCTGGCCGGTTTGCGCAGCCTGTCCACCAGTCGTGCCAACACTGCTGCGGGAAACAGCGCGGCATTGGTATAGCTCAGCCGGTCGATCGTAAAGCCGGCCTTTTCAATGCGCTCACGCAGCAGATTGCGGGAATAGCGCCGCATGTGGTGCAACCCCACATCGTGGATGCTCCATAGCCATTGATGTGCGGGCACCGTAAGGATGACGCGGCCGCCTGGTTTCAGCATTTGGCGGATTGCGGCCAGCGATGCTTCGTCCTCCGCGACATGTTCCAGTACGTCGAACAGGCAGATGAGGTCGCAGCTTTGCGGCGCGACAGGAATATTGTCCGGCAGATGGCCGGCGAGAAAGTCGCGGCCGGTCTTTTCCCCGGCGATCTCGCGCGCGAGATCACTCATTTCCACTGCCGTCACCGCGCCGAACTGTTCCAGCATCTGGATGTTGCCACCGGTGCCAGCGCCGATCTCGACGATGCGCGCCTTTGCCGGCAAGTCGAGGTGGCGAATGACCGCCTCCGCGATGGCACGCCGCCCACAGAACCACCAATGCTCGTCTTCGGTAGCGGCCATCTGTCGGTAGGCGTCGAGCTCCATCAGTTCATCCCCTCATATTTGCGACGCACGATGTAGATCGGACGCTGCTTGATCTCGGCGTAGACCCTGCCGAGATACTGTCCGATGATGCCGATGCCGAGCAATTGGATGCCGCCAAGGAAAAGAACACTGACCAGCAGCGAAGCGTAGCCTGGCACGTCCGCGCCAAAGATCATCGTCTTGGCGACGATCAGCAGGCCGTAGAGAAACGACAATGCCGAGATCGTCGCGCCGACATAGGTCCAGATTTCAAGCGGCGCGGTGGAGAAGCTGGTGATGCCTTCGAGCGCGAAGTTCCACAGCCTCCAGCCGGAGAATTTCGACTGACCGGCGATGCGCCGATCGCGGACATATTCGACGGTTGCAGTGCGGAAGCCCACCCAGGCGAACAGGCCCTTCATGAAACGACGGCGTTCGGGCAAGGAGCGCAGCGCTTCGATGACCTGACGATCGATCAACCTGAAGTCGCCGACATCGTGCGGGATCTTCTGCTGTGCGATCCAATTGTGAACGCGGTAGAAGGTCGAGGCGGAGCGCTGCTTTAGAAAACTGTCGCTCGACCGATTGGCTCGCTTGGCCAGAACGACCTCGAAACCCTCGCGCCATTTTTCGACAAGCAGCGGAATGACATGCGGCGGGTCCTGCAGGTCGACATCCATGGGAATTGCGGCATCGGCATCGCAGCTGTCGAGACCGGCGGTCATCGCGGCCTCCTTGCCGAAATTGCGTGAGAGGTCGATCACCCGAATACGCGGATCGGCTTGCCGGGCTTCGATCAGCCGTTCGAGTGTCGCGTCGCTGCTGCCGTCATTGACGAAGATGAGATCGAAGGTAACGCCATTTTCCTGCAGCGGATCGATGCTTTCGCATACGGCCTTCAGAAATGGGGCGATCGCGCCTTCCTCGTTATGCACCGGCACGATCAGCGCAATCGTGGCGGTCCCGCTCCCCGGATGGGCGACACGGTCAGCTGCCGGTCGATCAATATGAAGGAAAGGCGCGTTCATTGTTTGCCGGAGCCCGCAGATCAGGCTCGACAATAGAAAGGCTGGGTTAAGATGACTTTAAGGAATGGCTCGGAATTTCACAGCTTCCTGAGCGCCACTTCCTCGACCAGGTGATTGGCGCCCTTGCGCAGGATGAGATCGGCGCGGGCTCGCGTCGGCAGGATGTTCTCGCGCAAATTCTTCAGGTTGATGTTGGCCCACAAGCCTTCGGCGATGGCGCGAGCCGCTGCTTGCGAAAGTTGCGAATAGCGGTGGAAGAAGGAATCCGGGTTGCGGAAGGCCGTCTCGCGCAGCCGCATGAAGCGGGCGATGTACCAGTGATGGATCAGCTCCTCTTCGGCATCGATATAGATGGCGAAGTCGAAGAAATCCGACAGGAAAGGCACGATCTTGCCGTCCTTCGGCAGCTTGCCGGGCTGAAGCACGTTGATGCCTTCGAAGATCAATATGTCCGGCCGGTCGATGGTCTGGAACTCGCCGGGAATGACGTCGTAAGTCAGGTGCGAATAAACAGGCGCGCGGACATTGCGCTGCGCCGATTTGATGCCCGACAGGAAACGCAGCAGGGCGCCGACGTCATAGCTGTCGGGAAAGCCCTTGCGTTCCATCAGGTTGTTGCGGCGCAGGATTTCGTTGGGAAGCAGGAAGCCGTCGGTGGTGATCAGATCGACCTTGGGGCTCGACGGCCAGCGCGCCAGCAATTCCTTGAGCACGCGCGCCGTGGTCGATTTGCCGACCGCGACAGAGCCCGCAATGCCGATGATGAAGGGCGTTTTGACGATATCCACCGCATTGAAGAAGGCCTGGCGCTGCCTGAACAGCAGCTGGCTCGCCTCGACATGGGCCGACAAAAGCCGCGACAGCGAAAGATAGATGCGCTTGACCTCTTCGAGGTCGACCGGGTCGTTGAGCGAGCGCAGGCGACGGATCTCGTCCGCGCCGAGCGTCATCGGGGTGTCGGCGCGGAACTGCGACCATTGCTCCGCCGAGAAGAAACGAAAGGGTGAGTATTTCTCGGTGGGGGCGAGCTGGTCCATCGAGTTTCCTACCCTCCGCAGCGATCAGCCCCGGTCCTGCCGAGACGCCTTTTCGGCGATGCCCGAACGACTGGTGCGGCGCTCGAGTTCGGTCAGGACATCGGCAAGCGGAATGCCGGCGACACCCAGAACGACGAGCCAATGATAGATGAGATCGGCGCTTTCCGAAACGAGCGCTTGTCTGTCACCGCCAACGGCCGCGATCACTGTTTCGACCGCCTCTTCGCCGAACTTCTGCGCCGCCTTGTCGATGCCGCGCGCGAACAGCTTTGC
>NZ_SUEO01000010.1:0-22133 GCF_004962925.1 Mesorhizobium sp.
CAAAAACGGATCGACTGATCCCGGTTGTGTCGGCGCTTCATCCGCTTCAGGATCATGTCATCACCGGCCTGCAGCGACAGATGCAGATGCGGCATCAGCCTGGGCTCGGTGGCGATGGCGTCGAGCAGATCGTCATCGGCTTCGATCGAATCGATCGAGGACAGGCGCAGGCGTTTTACGCCAGGCACCTGCTTCAGGATTGTCTTGACCAATTTGCCGAGCTTCGGGCTGCCCGGCAGGTCGGCGCCGAAACTGGTCATGTCGACGCCGGTCAGCACGATCTCGGCATAGCCATTGTCGCTCAGCCGCTTGACCTGCTCGACCACGGCGCCCATCGGCACAGAACGCGAATTGCCGCGGCCATAGGGGATGATGCAGAAGGTGCAGCGATGGTCGCAGCCGTTCTGCACCTGGACAAAGGCCCGCGCCCGGCCTTCGATGGCGTCGACCATGTGGGCGGCCGTCTCGCGTACCGAGAAGATATCGTTGACGCGAGCCCTCTCGGTATCGTTGACGCCGAAATCCGGCAGCGCGCGATAGGAATGCGCCTTCAGCTTCTCTTCGTTGCCGAGGACGAGATCGACCTCGTCCATGGCGACGAAATTCTGCGGCTCGGTCTGCGCGGCGCAGCCGGTGACGATGATGCGGGCCTGTGGGTTCTCGCGGCGGGCCTTGCGGATCGACTGCTTTGCCTGGCGCACCGCCTCGCCGGTGACGGCGCAGGTGTTGAAGATGATGGCGCCGCCTGCCAGCGCGCCAAGGCCAGCACTTTCCGCCTCGCGCCGCATCACCTCGGATTCGTAGGTGTTCAGCCGACAGCCGAAGGTGACGACGTCAATGCCCTTATTGGCAAGAGGAGCCATCAGGCGGCGCTTTCGGTGTCGCGGGCCCACACCCCGGTCGACGGGTCGAAGCTGCCGGAAAATTCCCATTCGGCGGCACCGGTGAGGATGACGTGGTCGTCGCCGCGCCATTCGACATGCAGGGAGCCGCCGCCGGGCGTCACCAAGGAGACGCTGCGTCCGGTCCGCTTGGTACGAGCGGCAGCGACGACGGCGGCACAAGCCGCCGTACCGCAGGCCTTGGTCAGGCCGGCGCCGCGCTCCCAGGTGCGGATCACCATCGTCTCGGGCGAGGTCGCCTGTGCGATTGTGATGTTGGCGCGTTCGGGGAAGATCGGGTGGTTTTCGAGCAGCGGACCGAAGCGGTCGAGCTCGTAGGACCAGACGTCGCGGTCGACCCAGAAAATGGCGTGCGGATTGCCCATCGACACGACCGAGGGCGAGTGCAGCACAGGCGCGTCGATCGGGCCGATCTGCAGCTCGATCATGCGGGTGTCGCGGAATTCCTCGGCCAGCGGAATGTCCTGCCAGCCGAAACGCGGCTTGCCCATGTCGACCGAGATCAGCCCGTCGGCATGTTCTTCAGCGTTGAGGATGCCGGCGACTGTCTCAAAGGCGAATGTCTTCTGGCCGGTCTCGGCGGCAAGTGCCTGCACCACGCAGCGCATGCCGTTGCCGCAGGCCTGCGCGCCGGTTCCGTCTGAATTCAAGATATCGATGAAAAAGGCGGTGCCCGGCGTCCTGGCGTCATGGATCGCCATGATCTGATCGAATTTCGTCGCGGCATCGGCGTTGAGTGCAAGGGCGGCAGCCGGCGTCACCCGATCGGCGCGACCGCGCATGTCGGCAACGATGATCTCGTTGCCGATGCCGTTCATCTTGGCGAAGGGGGCAGTGCTTGCCATGGATCGAAAGGTCTCATGCCGATTTGGCGCCTATATGGCGGATACTGGCCGAAATTACCAGTGTGCGGACGCCTCAGAGCGACGTGCGTCCGCTTCGACGCTCATTGTGAATCCGCACATAGTGCTTTTCGCTTTTCGAGCCGATGCGCTACGTCACCGCGAAGACGCCGAGCATGACCAGCAGGAAGATGATCAGCACGATGCCGATGAGGATACGGGCACCGGTGGCGGCGGCTCCGGCCAATGCCGGCATGCCGAGCAGGCTTGCCGCGGCCGCGATGATCAGAAGAATGATGATCCATTTGATCATGAGAGAAACCTCGCAGCCGACGGTTGTGGAACTGCCTAACAACGCGACTGCGATGGCTTGGGTTCCCCTGCCCCCCGCGCGGCCCGGTCGCCTGCCTAGAGCGCGGGCACGTCCCAGACCTCGCCGGGGCGCAAAGCGCGAAAGCGTTCTTGCGGGACACCTTGATCGTCGAGGGCCTCGCCAAGCTTTCTGGCCGGCTCGTCGATCGGCTCGTTGGTGAGCCGGAACGTGCCCCAGTGGCAACCGGCAGCATAGGCGGCGTTGCACAGAAACATGCCTTGCACCGCCTCCTCCGGGTTCTGATGGTGTGGGGCCATGAACCAGCGCGGCTCGTAAGCGCCGATCGGCAGGATGGCGAGGCGGAAGCCGCCGTGCCTTTCGGCCATCAGCCGGTAGTTGATGCCGTCGTGGAAACCGGTGTCGCCGGCGAAATAGATCTTTCCACCCGGCGTCTCGACCACAAAACCCGCCCACAGCGCCATGCGCCGGTCGCGGGTGCCGCGCGCCGACCAGTGGTGCACCGGCTCGAAATGTACGGCCACGTCCTTGCCGATGTCGACCCGCTCGCCCCAGTCATGCACGGAGAGCCGCATGCCGGGAACGCCATCTTCGATGATGACGTCGTTGCCGAGCGGCGTCAGCACCCGCGGGTCATGTTTTGTCTTCAGCCGCTTCAGCGTGGCCAGGTCGAGATGGTCGTAGTGGTTGTGGCTGACCAATACGAGATCGATCGGCGGCAGGTTGGAAAAAGCGATACCCGGCAGATTGACCCGTTTCGGCCCGGCAAAGGAGAGCGGCGAGACGCGCCGCGACCAGACCGGGTCGGTGAGGATGTTCAGGCCGGCCGTCTGGATCAGCAGCGAGGAATGGCCGATCATGGTCAGCCTTAATCCGGAGCCGTCGATCCGCTCGGCCGGCGTGGCCTGATGAAACGGGCTTGGATTCGCCGCCGGCCATTTCGAGCGGTCGCCGCTCAGCTGCCACTTCAAAAGATCGGAAAAACGGGCAGGCGGCTTGCCGCTGGGATTGAAGAACAAGGTACCGTCGAAATGATCGCTGGTCGGGCCGCTGTAATAGCGATTGGCGGCTCTTTTTCTTGCAGCCAAGGTTTCGCCTCCGGCAGAGTTCCGTTTCACCAGAGATAGGACCGAAGCCGGCTTGCGCAAGCATTTGGGGCCGAATGCCAAGGCACGCCCCTCCAGGCAAAACCGCTGCGCACCGTCGGGTCAGACCCACAGGGCAGGCTTTTAGGCGGCACGTATTTTGTGGTAAAGTTGCAACAGATGCTGCCGCAAATGGTATTTTAACCATATCTGGTTGAAATTCTGCCACCTTCTCCATCTTGGTGAGGGGAGATATTGTGCGGACGGCAGCCCCAGCCGGATCGACGGAGGTTTGGAATGGATTTTTCGAAAACCGGTCTGCTGGCCGTATCGCTTGCCGCGCTCGTTGCGAGCGGCTGTTCAACGTCACGATTCTCGTCGATGGACCAGGAGCAGCCGGCGCCGCTGCAAGCCGCGCCCTCCGGCAAGGTGACCGCAAATCAGCTGCCGCCGCCGGCGTCGCCCGGCACGGCCGACCCGTCGAAATTTCCGACGGCGCCGCAAGGCACGCTAAACCCCCAGGTCGCCTCGTTGCCGCCGGACGGAACGGCACCGGCCGGAGCCCCGGATCTTACCGCAGGAAGCGTCGCCGGCGTGTGGAAGGCCAGCGTGTCCGGCCAGAGCTGCCAGGTGGCGACGCCGCAGACCAAGTTCGGCGCCGGCTACCGGGCCGGACCGCTGCATTGCCCGGCGCCGATCGACGGCATCAAATCCTGGAACGTCGCCGGAAAGCAGTTGACGCTGTACGACGAAAATGGCGGCACGCTGGCACGGCTCTATTCCTCGGGCGGAGAGAAATTCGACGGCCAGACTTCCAACGGCCTGCCGATCTCGCTTACAAGAGGCTGACCCGCCCGTTATTTGTTTTTACGCAATTCCGGACGGAAAACCGCTACACACTTTTCCTGGAATTGCTCTAGAGCAGGATGAATTCAAATTGAGTCGGTCATCCTGCTCTAAGTCTTTTTTTGCGTATGATCTTGTCCGAAAAGTCTGCAACTTTTCGGGATCATACTTCAGATCGACGTGACCGATGCATCTGCGTGACGGCCTTCAGACCCATGCGACCGTCCGGCAGCGCTACGACCATCTGGTTGTGTCAGGCCTGATCGACCGCGATCCGGCACAGGAGCGGATCGTCGCGGCACTCGACCGGCTGATCGACGAGATTTCGGCAAAGCGGCTGGCGCACAAATCGAGCGCGCTGGGTTGGCTGTTCGCTCGCAAGCGCGAGACGCGCGAGGCTGTCAAGGGCCTCTACATCCATGGCGGCGTCGGCCGCGGCAAGACCATGCTGATGGACATGTTCTTCGAGTTGGTGCCGGTCAGGCGCAAGCGCCGTGTGCATTTCAACGACTTCATGGCCGATGTGCAGAACCGCATCCAGAAGCATCGGCTGGAGCGCAAGAATGGCACCGTCAGGGAAGACGATCCGATCGCGCCGGTGGCCCGCTCGCTGGCCGAGGAAGCCTGGGTGCTGTGCTTCGACGAGTTTTCCGTCACCGACATCGCCGATGCGATGATCCTGTCCCGGCTGTTCTCGGCGCTGTTTGCCAACGGCGTCGTGCTGGTCGCCACGTCCAATGTTGCGCCGGAGGATCTCTACCGCGACGGTTTGAACCGCAAGCTTTTCCTACCCTTTATCGGCACCCTGGAGCGGCATGCGCAGGTGCTGGCGCTGAACGCCGACAAGGATTATCGGCTGGACAAGCTCAGCCGCCTACCGGTCTATGTCACCCCCGCCGATGCCGCCGCCGATGCTGTCCTCGACGAGGCCTGGGAAGTGATGACGCATGGCAGGCCGACGGCCGAGGCGGCGCTGACGGTAAAGGGCCGGCAAACCGTGGTGCCGCGTGCTGCCGGCGAAGCGGCGCGGTTTTCTTTTGCCGATCTCTGCGAAAAACCGCTCGGCGCCCGCGATTTCCTGGCGATTGCCGGTCGTTTCTCGACCATCTTCATCGATCATGTGCCGGTGCTCGGCGAAGGCAGCCGCAACGAAGCCAAGCGCTTCATCCTGCTGATCGACACGCTCTACGACCATCATGTGCGGCTGGTGGTGAGCGCGGCGGCGGCGCCGGCTGAGCTTTATACGGCGAAGCGCGGCAACGAGGTGTTCGAGTTCGAGCGCACGGCGTCACGGCTGATCGAGATGCAGAGCCACGAATGGCTGGAAGACTGGGCGGAGAGGCAGAAGGCGCAATCGCCGTTGCCGGAAGCGCAGCAGGCTCAGGCCTAGAAGACGCAGCGGTCCTTCGCGCTCCTCTCTGTCCTGCCGGACATCTCCCCCACACGTGGGGAGATTGGCCGTCATCTCCGCTTTCGCCAATCTCCAACACTGAGAGGAAGGGCGGGCGGCAAAGCGCCAATCTCGGGGAGAGATGGCCGGCAGGACAGAGGGGCGCGAAGGATCGCCGACCTTAATCAGCGGCCCGCATCACAAGGGCGTCATCGCCGGAAAACAGCCTTCTTATTTCCATCTTCATTGTTTAAACATCCCAAAGTCGGCTTACATATTTTGACGTTTACGTAATTCCCGTTGTTTCTAACCGATTGAAATTATTCACTCCGAAATAATCGTTTGAATTTTCTTTGCGCCGGGGCTATTGGGTGCGGCGAAAATTCGCGGCTTCCACGCAGCATTCCGGCCTCCTTCCTCGACGCCGTCATCCAATTCGTTCAGGATTTGGGCGCCGTCACAGTCTAAAGGGAAAACATCCTGACATGGCACGCAACAAGATAGCGCTCATCGGCTCGGGCATGATCGGCGGCACCCTCGCCCACATGATCGGCCTCAAGGATCTCGGCGATGTTGTGCTGTTCGATATCGCCGAGGGCATCCCGCAAGGCAAGGGGCTGGATATCGCGCAGTCGTCGCCGGTCGATGGGTTCGACTCCAGGCTGACCGGCGTTAACGATTATGCCGGCATCGAGGGCGCCGACGTCTGCATCGTCACCGCCGGCGTGCCTCGCAAGCCCGGCATGAGCCGCGACGACCTTCTCGGCATCAATTTGAAGGTCATGGAGCAGGTTGGCGCGGGTCTCAAGAAATACGCGCCGAAGGCCTTCGTCATCTGCATCACCAACCCTCTCGACGCCATGGTCTGGGCGCTACAGAAATTTTCCGGACTGCCGAAGAGCCATGTCGTCGGCATGGCCGGTGTGCTGGACAGTTCGCGCTTCCGCTATTTCCTGGCCGAGGAATTCAAGGTCTCGGTCGAGGATGTCACTGCCTTCGTGCTCGGCGGCCATGGCGATTCCATGGTGCCGATGATCCGCTATTCGACGGTCGCCGGCATCCCGCTGCCCGACCTCATCAAGATGGGCTGGACCTCGAAGGAAAAGCTCGACCAGATCGTGCAGCGCACCCGCGACGGCGGCGCCGAGATCGTCGGCCTGCTCAAGACCGGCTCGGCCTTCTACGCACCGGCCGCCTCGGCGATCTCGATGGCCGAAGCCTATCTCAAGGACAAGAAGCGCGTGCTGCCGTGTGCTGCGCATCTCTCCGGCCAGTACGGTGTCAAGAATACCTATGTCGGGGTGCCGGTGGTGATCGGCGCCGGCGGTGTCGAGCGCATTATCGAGATCGAGCTCAGCAAGCCAGAGCAGAAGATGTTCGACAGTTCGGTGGCGGCGGTGCAGGGCCTGTGCGAGGCCTGCGTCAAGATCGCTCCGCATCTCGCAGCCAAGTGACCCGCCGCCAAGTGACCTGGAGACAACGCGCATGAACATCCATGAATATCAGGGCAAGGCGCTGCTGAAAGGCTTTGGCGCACCGGTGGCCGAAGGCGTGCCGGTGTTCGAGGCAAGCGAGGCGGAAGCCGCCGCCAAGGCGCTGCCCGGCCCGCTCTATGTGGTGAAGAGCCAAATCCATGCCGGCGGCCGTGGCAAGGGCAAATTCAAGGAGCTCGGCCCCGACGCCAAGGGTGGTGTCAGGCTGGCGAAGTCGGTGGCCGACGTCGTTGCCAATGCCAACGAGATGCTTGGCCACACGCTGGTCACCAAGCAGACCGGCCCGGCGGGCAAGCAGGTTAACCGCCTCTACATCGAGGACGGCGCCGACATCGAGCGCGAGCTCTATCTGTCGTTGCTGGTCGACCGCTCGGTCGGCCGCATCGCTTTCGTCGTTTCGACCGAGGGCGGCATGGACATCGAGGCGGTAGCCCACGACACCCCGGAAAAGATCATTAGCGTCGCTATCGACCCGGAAAAAGGCGTGACGCCGGTTGATTTGAAAGAACTCAACGGTGCGCTGAAGCTCGACGGCGACGCCGCCAAGGACGGCGAGACGCTATTCCCGATCCTCTACAAGGCCTTTCTGGAGAAGGACATGAGCCTGCTCGAGGTCAATCCGCTGATCGTCATGAAGAACGGCCGGCTGCGCGTGCTCGACGCAAAAGTGTCGTTCGACAACAACGCGCTGTTCCGCCATCCCGACGTGCTTGAGCTGCGCGATATCACCGAAGAGGACGAGAAGGAGATCGAGGCGTCGAAACACGACCTCGCCTATGTCGCGCTCGACGGCAATATCGGCTGCATGGTCAACGGTGCCGGCCTCGCCATGGCGACGATGGACATCATCAAGCTCTATGGCGCCGAACCCGCCAACTTCCTCGATGTCGGCGGCGGCGCGTCGAAGGAGAAGGTGACTGCGGCGTTCAAGATCATCACCAAGGATCCGGCGGTCAAAGGCATCCTGATCAACATCTTCGGCGGCATCATGAAGTGCGACATCATCGCCGAGGGGGTGATCGCGGCGGTCAAGGAAGTCGGGCTGCAAGTGCCGCTGGTGGTGCGGCTCGAAGGCACCAATGCCGAGCTCGGCAAGAAGATCATCAACGACAGCGGCCTCAATGTCGTCTCAGCCGACGACCTCGACGACGCGGCCAAGAAAATCGTGGCGGCGGTGAAGGGCTGATCTGGTGCCTCCGCACAAGATAAACCTCGTTGAGGCGGCGGATCAGAAGATCAAAAAGGTCTTCGATCCGCATATCGCCGGCGACGTCAATGACGCCCAGGTCAAGATCGCCAAGTTCGGCGACATCTTCGACTGGCACGCCCATGACAATGAGGACGAGGCGTTCCTCGTGCTGCGCGGCCGCATCGCCATCGATTTTCGCGACGGCACGGTGGAGCTTGGCAGCGGCGAGTTCATCGTCGTGCCGCGGTCCGTCGAGCACCGGCCGCGCTCGCTGAGTGAGGAGCCGGTGGTGCTGATGTTCGAGCCGGCGACGACACTCAACACCGGCAACGCCAAGAGCGACCTCACCGTCGCCGATCTCAAGCGTCTCTGACCATGGCGGCTCTGATGATGACCGCGCAGCCTTCCTCGATCAACGGTTTGTAAAAAGGACCACCATGTCCATTCTCGTCGACAAGAACACCAAGGTGCTCGTGCAGGGCCTGACCGGCAAGACCGGCACGTTCCATACCGAGCAGGCGCTGGCCTATCACGGGACAAAAATGGTCGGCGGCATCCACCCCAAGAAGGGCGGCGAGACGTGGACCGGCGCCAAGGGCGAGAGCCTGCCGATCTTTTCCACCGTCGCCGAAGGCAAGGCGAAGACCGGCGCCAACGCTTCCGTCGTTTATGTGCCGCCGGCGGGTGCCGCGGAGGCGATCCTGGAAGCGATCGAAGCCGAGATCCCACTGATCATCTGCATCACCGAGGGCATCCCGGTGATCGACATGATCAAGGTCAAGGCGCGGCTCGACCGCTCGACATCGCGGCTCATCGGCCCCAACTGCCCGGGCGTGCTGACCCCCAACGAATGCAAGATCGGCATCATGCCCGGCAACATCTTCCGCAAGGGCTCGGTCGGCGTTGTTTCCCGCTCGGGAACGCTTACCTATGAGGCAGTGTTCCAGACCACCAATGTCGGCCTCGGCCAGACCACTGCCGTCGGCATCGGTGGCGACCCCGTCAAAGGCACGGAGTTCATCGACGTGCTGGAGATGTTCCTCGCCGACGACGAGACCCAATCGATCATCATGATCGGCGAGATCGGCGGCTCGGCCGAGGAAGACGCCGCGCAGTTCCTCAAGGACGAAGCCAAGCGTGGCCGCAAAAAGCCGATGGCCGGTTTCATCGCCGGGCGCACGGCGCCGGCCGGCCGCACCATGGGTCATGCGGGCGCGGTCATCTCCGGCGGCAAGGGCGGCGCCGAGGACAAGATCGCGGCGATGGAATCGGCCGGAATAAAAGTTTCGCCCTCGCCGGCCCGGCTCGGCACGACGCTGGTCGAGGCAATTAAAGGTTAAGGGAGTAGGGGAGTAAGGGAATAGGGGAGTAGGGAACGCCAGCGGCAAGAAAATGCCCTATTCCCCTACTCCCTTACTGCCCTACTCCCTTACTCCCCTAGAAAAGGAGACGGAGCGCAGCCTCCGCTGAGTGACATGGCACGACAAGATCAGGCCAACGACCAATTTTCGCTTACCTCTTTCCTCTATGGCGGCAATGCCGATTATATCGACGCGCTCTACGCCGCCTATGAGGACGATCCGTCTTCGGTCGACCCCGAATGGCAGGATTTCTTCGCGGCGCTGAAGGACGACGCCGGTGATGTCCGCAAGAATGCCAAGGGCGCCTCATGGGCCAGGCCCTCATGGCCGCTGCAGGCCAATGGCGAGCTGGTGTCGGCGCTCGACGGCGATTGGGGCATCGTCGAAAAGCACATCGAGAAGAAGGTCCAGAACAAGGCGGTGATGAACGGCGTCGCCCTTTCCGACGCCGACGTGCACCAGGCGACGCGCGATTCCGTGCGCGCCATCATGATGATCCGCGCCTACCGCATGCGGGGCCACCTGCACGCCAATCTCGATCCGCTCGGCATCGCCAAGCCGCTCGAGGACTATAACGAGCTGTCGCCGGAAAATTACGGCTTCACATCAGCCGATTACGATCGCCCGATCTTCCTCGACAATGTGCTCGGGCTCGAATTCGGCACCATCCGGCAGATGCTCGACATCCTGACCCGCACCTATTGCTCGACGCTCGGCGTCGAGTTCATGCATATTTCCGATCCCGAGGAGAAGGCCTGGATCCAGGCGCGCATCGAGGGCGCCGACAAGGAGATCTCCTTCACCGCCGCCGGCAAGAAGGCGATCCTGCAGAAGCTGGTCGAGGCCGAAGGTTTCGAGCAGTTCATCGACGTCAAGTACAAGGGCACCAAGCGCTTCGGCCTCGACGGCGCAGAGGCGCTGATCCCGGCGCTGGAGCAGATCGTCAAGCGCGGCGGCCAGCTCGGCATGAAGGAGATCGTGCTCGGCATGGCGCATCGCGGCCGGCTGAACGTGCTCTCCCAGGTGATGGCCAAGCCGCACCGCGCCATCTTCCACGAGTTCAAGGGCGGCTCGGCCGCACCTGACGAGGTCGAGGGCTCGGGCGACGTGAAGTACCATCTCGGTGCCTCATCGGACCGCGAGTTCGATGGCAACAAGGTGCACCTGTCGCTGACCGCCAATCCCTCGCACCTGGAAATCGTCGATCCGGTGGTGATGGGCAAGGCGCGGGCCAAGCAGGACTCTCTGTTCGGCCGCAGTCGCGAGGAGATCGTGCCGCTGGAAGAGCGCGCCAAGGTGCTGCCGCTGCTCCTGCACGGCGACGCCGCCTTTGCCGGCCAGGGCGTGATTGCCGAAATCCTCGGCCTGTCGGGCCTGCGCGGCCACCGCGTCGCCGGCACGCTGCATTTCATCATCAACAACCAGATCGGCTTCACCACCAATCCGCGCTTCTCGCGCTCGTCGCCCTATCCATCGGATGTGGCCAAGATGATCGAGGCGCCGATCTTCCACGTCAATGGCGACGATCCGGAAGCCGTGGTCCATGCCACCAAGGTGGCGATCGAATTCCGCATGAAGTTCCACAAGCCTGTCGTGGTCGACATGTTCTGCTATCGCCGCTTCGGCCACAATGAAGGCGACGAGCCGGCCTTCACCCAGCCGATCATGTACAGCAGCATCCGCAGCCACAAGACGACGGTGCAGATCTATGCCGACCGGCTGATCGCCGAGGGCCACCTCACCCAGGCCGAATTCGACAAGCTCAAGGCCGACTGGCGGGCACATCTCGAGCAGGAATTCGAGGTCGGCCAGCATTACAAGCCCAACAAGGCCGACTGGCTGGATGGCGCCTGGTCGGGTCTGCGCACGGCCGACAATCAGGACGAACAGCGGCGCGGCAAGACCGCCGTGCCGGTCAAGACGCTGAAGGAGATCGGCAAGAAGCTGACCGAGGTGCCGAAGGATTTCGCGGCCCACAAGACGATCATGCGGTTTCTCGAGAACCGCCGCCAGGCGATCGAGTCGGGCGAAGGCATCGACTGGTCGACGGCCGAAGCGCTGGCCTTCGGCGCCATTCTGCTCGACGGCAATCCGGTCCGGCTGTCCGGGCAGGATTCGGAGCGTGGCACGTTTTCGCAACGCCATTCCGTGCTCTACGACCAGCGCGACGAGACACGCTACATCCCGCTCAACAATCTGTCGGCGGCGCAGGCCGGCTTCGAGGTCATCAACTCGATGCTGTCGGAAGAGGCCGTGCTCGGCTTCGAATACGGCTACAGCCTGGCCGAGCCAAAGGCGCTGACGCTTTGGGAAGCCCAGTTCGGCGATTTCGCCAACGGCGCCCAGGTGGTGTTCGACCAGTTCATCTCGTCGGGCGAGCGCAAGTGGCTCAGAATGTCGGGCCTCGTCTGCCTGCTGCCGCATGGCTATGAGGGCCAGGGGCCGGAGCATTCGTCGGCCAGGCTTGAGCGCTTCCTGCAGCTTTGCGCAGAAGACAACATGCAAGTGGCCTATTGCACGACGCCGGCCAACTACTTCCACATCCTGCGCCGGCAGTTGAAGCGGGATTTCCGCAAGCCGCTGATCCTGATGACGCCGAAGTCGCTGCTGCGCCACAAGCGGGCGGTATCGACGCTGCCGGAGATGTCGGGCGAAAGCGCGTTCCACCGGCTGTTGTGGGACGATGCCCAGCAGATCCCGGGCCAGGCGATCAAGCTCACCAAGGATTCGAAGATCCGCCGCGTCGTGCTCTGCTCGGGCAAGGTCTATTACGATCTCTACGAGGAGCGCGAGAAGCGCGGCATCTACGACATTTATCTGTTGCGCGTCGAACAGCTCTATCCGTTCCCGGCCAAGGCGCTGATCACCGAACTGTCACGCTTCCGCAACGCCGAGATGGTGTGGTGCCAGGAGGAGCCCAAGAACATGGGCGCCTGGTCGTTCATCGATCCCTATCTGGAATGGGTGCTGGCGCATATCGATGCCAAGCATCAGCGGGTGCGCTATACCGGCCGGCCGGCAGCCGCGTCGCCGGCGACCGGATTGATGTCGAAGCATCTCGCCCAGCTTGCCGCCTTGCTCGAAGACGCGCTCGGCGAATAGAACAGAGCTCGGCGAATAGAACAGAACCGACAGAAAAACGGACAGGCACAATGGCTACCGAAATCCGCGTCCCCACTCTTGGCGAATCCGTCACCGAGGCGACCATTGGCAAATGGTTCAAGAAGGTGGGCGACGCGATCGCCACCGACGAGCCGCTGGTCGAGCTCGAAACCGACAAGGTGACTGTGGAAGTGCCGGCGGCGGCCGCAGGAACGCTCAGCGAGATCGCGGTCAAGGAAGGCGAGACGGTCGAGGTCGGCGCTTTGCTCGGCATGATTTCGGCAGGCAACGGGGCAAAAGCAGCAGCACCTGAGCCCGCGAAGGCATCAACTCCTGATACGAAGCAGGACGCGGTATCGCAGGCCTCGGCGCCGACTGCCGCATCCACCGTCCGGCAAGCCGCGGCCGAGACCGCCAAGATCGCCGGCGATGCCGGGCCGATCGAGGCGCGCACGATGCCGCCGGCGCCAGCGGCAGCGAAGCTGCTGGCCGAGAGCAATCTCGCGGTCGATCAGGTCTCCGGTTCCGGCAAGCGCGGCCAGGTGCTGAAGGGCGACGTGCTCGATGCGATCGCCAGGGGTGCGCCGTCGCAGCCGGCCGAGATGCCGAAGGCTGCACCGGTCGCTGCCCGTGCGCCGTCCTCGGCCGATGACGCGTCGCGCGAAGAGCGCGTGCGCATGACCAAGCTGCGGCAGACCATCGCGCGCCGCCTCAAGGAAGCGCAATCGACCGCCGCCATGCTGACCACCTTCAACGAGGTGGACATGAGCGCGGTGATGGCGCTCAGGACCAAATACAAGGATGTGTTCGAGAAGAAGCATGGCGTGAAGCTGGGCTTCATGGGCTTCTTCACCAAGGCCGTCACCCATGCGCTGAAGGAGATCCCTTCGGTCAATGCCGAGATCGACGGCACCGACATCATCTTCAAGAACTACGCTCATATCGGCGTCGCCGTCGGCACCGAAAAAGGCCTCGTCGTGCCGGTGGTGCGCGACGCCGACCAGATGTCGATCGCCGAGGTCGAGAAGGATATCGGCCGGTTGGGCATCGCCGCGCGTGACGGCAAGCTTTCAGTGGCGGATATGCAAGGAGGCACGTTTACGATTTCTAACGGCGGCGTTTACGGGTCGCTGATGTCGACGCCGATCCTCAACGCGCCGCAGTCGGGCATTCTGGGCATGCACAAGATCCAGGAGCGGCCGGTGGTGGTCGGCGGCCAAATCGTGATTCGGCCGATGATGTATCTCGCGCTCTCCTACGATCACCGCATCGTCGATGGCAAGGAAGCGGTGACCTTCCTGGTCCGGGTCAAGGAGAGCCTGGAGGATCCCGAGCGACTGGTGCTCGATCTGTGAGCCGATCATGCCAAACGGCAAGCCTGGCGATCATCCGCTAACGGATATTGTAACCCATCGCACGCGCTTAATTGGTGGCGGCGTTGATGAGGAAATCTTCAACATAGTCACGGAATTTGGTCAGAAGGGCGTTGCGAAAATGGAGGCTTTTGTCACAAGCGAAGACTTCTCAAATGCTGCCGCTGTCATCCAGCATCAGCAAAAATTGCTGCGGGATCAACTGATCGACACATGGAATCAGTTGATTTTAGAGCGACGCAGGGACCTGCCAGAGTGATCAACATGGTCTTAAAGGATCACCGAGAAAATCAATCTTAAAGGGCGGTTTGTCTGCGTTTATCGAAACTTGTTCCGGCTAATGGCTTGAGGGCTGGGGAAAGGACTTGCGCCGCCGAATGACGACTCTTTCCTTTTGCCTTCTTAAGGTTCCCTCGGTCTTATCGGCTTCGATAGGCCTTGCTCTGACGGGATCGGCAGCCTTTGCCGCCTGCCCGCTCGAGCTCGCCGTCTATGGCGATGCCGAAGGCGCCGGCGAGATCGATTTCAGGCCGACTATGGAATCGGCTGTCGTCACCAACACGTTCAAGATGGTGCTCGATAACAGCGTCGTGCTCGACGGTATCGTCATGTGGACGGAAGGCGTGGCGCGGCCGCATGGTTCGCTGATGTATAAATGCCCGACGGGCGACGTCACCGGCGACGAGCTCGCCGCCTGCACGGTGTGGGAGGGGGTCGTCTACAGTGCTGACGACAAGGGCAACATCGCTCTGCTGCCGGCCGAAGGCGTGGCCGCGCCGAAGACCCTGATCTTTCCCGACCTCGGACCGTCGCTGCAGATGTCGGCTGCCTATGGCGCCAACGGGTTTTCGAAAGTGCCCTGGGATGTTTTTTCGTTGAAGGGTTGTCAGGAATGAGCGCGACCAAAAAAGTGCTGCTGGTGACCGGCGGCGGCCGCGGCATCGGTGCTGCTACATCCAGGCTTGCCGCCAGGGCCGGATACCGTGTCGCGATCAACTATGCCTCGAACGAGGCTGCTGCCACGGCGCTTGTCGAGGCGATCGAGCAGGATGGCGGCGAAGCGCTGGCCATCAAGGGCGACGTCGGCAGCGAGGCTGATATTCAGGCGATGTTCGAGAGGATCGATCATGCCTTCGGCCCGCTCGATGCGCTCGTCAACAATGCTGGCGTCGTCGACCGGAGGGCGCGTGTCGACGAGATGAGCGGAGCAAGGCTGGAGCGCATGATGCGCATCAACGTCATTGGTTCCATACTGTGTGCCCGCGAAGCGGTGAAGCGCATGTCGACCAGCCATGGCGGCAAGGGCGGCGCTATCGTGAATATCTCCTCGATTGCTGCGAGAATTGGCGGGCCGGGCGAGTATGTCGACTACGCCGCCTCGAAGGGCGCGGTCGATTCTTTCACCATTGGCCTGGCGCGCGAAGTGGCCGGCGAAGGCATCCGCGTCAATGCGGTCAGTCCAGGGATTGTCGACACCGAAATTCATGCCTCCGGCGGACAGCCGGATCGCGTCGAGAGGATGCGTCACGTCGTGCCCATGCAAAGGGCGGGAACCGCCGAAGAGGTCGCCGCGGCAATTCTCTGGCTCCTGTCGGACGAGGCGTCCTACACGACAGGCGCGAATTTGGAAGTGGGCGGCGGCCGCTAATCCCAGCCAAGGCTGAGTGCCAGACCAGAAGGACAGTATCATGGCTTATGACGTCGTTATCATCGGATCGGGACCGGGCGGCTATGTCTGCGCCATCAAGGCGGCACAGCTCGGCCTGAAGACGGCGGTGGTCGAGAAGAACCCGACCTTCGGTGGCACCTGCCTCAATATCGGCTGCATCCCGTCCAAGGCGCTGCTGCATGCTTCCGAGATATTCGCCGAGGCCGGCCATTCCTTCGACACGCTGGGCGTCGAAATCGGCGCGCCGAAGCTCAATCTCGGGAAGATGATGGCGCACAAGGACGCGACCGTGGCATCCAACGTCAACGGCGTCGCCTTCCTGTTCAAGAAGAACAAGATCGACTCGTTTCGCGGGACCGGCAAGGTCCTGTCCGCCGGCAAGGTGTCGGTGACCGGCGAGGACGGCAAGGTCGAGGAGATCGAGACCAAGAACATCGTCATCGCCACCGGCTCCGACGTCACCGGCATTCCGGGCGTCAAGGTCAACTTTGACGAGAAAGTGATCATGTCCTCGACCGGCGCGTTGTCGCTGGACAAGGTTCCGGGCCATCTGGTGGTGGTCGGCGGCGGCGTCATCGGGCTGGAGCTTGGCTCGGTATGGGCGCGGCTCGGCGCCAAGGTGACCGTCGTCGAATTCCTCGACACCATCCTGGGCGGCATGGATGGCGAGGTCGCCAAACAGTCCCAGCGCATGCTGTCCAAGCAAGGCATCGAATTCAGGCTCGGCGCCAAGGTGACCGGTGTCGCCAAGGCCAAGAAGGGTGCCACCGTCACCTTCGAGCCGGTCAAGGGCGGCGCGGCCGAGACCATCGAGGCGGATGCGGTGCTGATCGCGACGGGACGTCGGGCCTATTCGGACAGTCTTGGGCTGAAGGAAGCCGGCGTCGAGGTCGACGAGCGCGGCCGGGTCAAGACGGACGGCCATCTCAACACCAATGTGCCCGGCATCTACGCCATCGGCGACGTCATCGCCGGACCGATGCTTGCCCACAAGGCCGAGGACGAGGGGGTGGCGGTGGCCGAAATCATTGCCGGCCAGGCCGGCCATGTGAACTACGAGGTGATCCCGAACGTCGTCTACACCAGTCCGGAAATCGCCTCGGTCGGCAAGACCGAGGAAGAGCTGAAGGCCGCCGGCATCGACTATAAGGCCGGCAAGTTTCCGTTCAGCGCCAACGGCCGGGCGCGCGCCATGCTGCATACCGACGGCTTCGTGAAGATCCTGGCGGACAAGCAGAGCGACCGCGTGCTCGGCGTCCACATCGTCGGCTTCGGTGCCGGCGAGATGATCCACGAGGCGGCGGTGCTGATGGAGTTCGGCGGCTCGTCGGAAGATCTAGCCCGCACCTGCCACGCCCATCCGACGATGTCGGAAGCGGTGAAGGAAGCGGCACTGGCGACCTTCTTCAAGCCGATCCATATGTAGGCCTTCCTAAGCTACTCCAGCAGCCATCTGACGGCTCAAAGCAAAACGGCCCGCTTTTCAGCGGGCCGTTCGTATTTGAAGTCAGTAGCCGATCACTGCGCCGGGGCTGGTGCGGGCGCCGGAGCAGGCGCCGGCTCAGCAGGCGCCGGAGCAGGTGCAGGTGCAGGTGCCGGAGCAGGCTCTGCGGGTGCCGGGGCTGGCGCAGGCTCTGCCGGTGCCGGGGCCGGTGCAGGCGCCGGTTCTGCGGGCGCCGGGGCTGGCGTGCTGGCGGCCGGCGGCTCAGCAGGCGCTGGCGTTTCACCGCTTCTTCCAAAAATATAGTAAGCGACAATGGCCAGGATAACGACAACCAGGGCAATCAGCCAGCCGCTGCCGCCGCCACCCGACTTGGGAGGGGGGGTCGGAGTGGTATACGGGTCGTTTGGATTCGCCATAAAAGTGTCCTCCGTGGATGAAAAGTATCAATCAACACAAATCAACGCGCAATCGTTGAACAGGTTTCACGCTAGGTATCGAAAACGCCGAAAACAGGGCAATCTGCGCCAGGAATCGATTATCCGCACGCATTTCCCTCGCAAAATTGGCGGAGATCGAGCCAAAACGAGCCTTTTCAGCCATCTTGCACCAAGACCTGACCACCGCCCTCGCGTCCTGATTCGGGACGGCATCGACCGGAATCACGTCTTGCCTGGTCCGCAACTCAACCGTGCAGCTTAGTAAACGACGGTCAGGGTTCAGGCGGCCCTGCGGAAATCCTCGACCAGACCTCCGCTTCGAGAGGATGCAGGGCGTCGTGATGGCAGCGAGGGTCGGCCCGGCATGATCGATCACTTGTTGGGGCCGGCGAAAGTCATTTTCTCGATGCGGCGCAGCCCGCCTGATTGTCCAAGCTCGACAGTATGTCGGCGCCGGCGCAAGCCGTGCTCCCGGCGTGCCCCTTGCCGGCCGCGAGCAGTGCGACAACGAGGAAAGAGGTGAGAAACAGGGCGTTGAGTACCACAAGCAGCTTCAGCGACACAAAAGCCGCGCGGTCGGTAATGGCGATGACGCGTTTCATGGCTCTTTCTAGGCCTAAAAAAGCGGCGAAATGGTTAACCGGCTTATCCAAATTGTCTTGAACGGGGCTCATTGCGCGTGCGCTGTCCGGACTTTGCAGGACTGTACATCGCTCACGCCCGCGGATGGGCGGCTTCGTAGATTTCGAGCAGCCTGGCGGTGTCGACGCCGGTGTAGATCTGCGTCGTCGACAGGCTGGCGTGGCCCAAAAGCTCCTGGATGGTGCGCAGGTCGCCGCCGCGCCCAAGCAGATGCGTGGCGAAGGAATGGCGCAAGGCATGCGGCGTGGCGGTATCGGGCAGATTGAGTGCCGAGCGCAGCTTCGCCATGTCGCGCTGGACGATGGCCGGATTGAGCGGGCCGCCGCGGGCGCCGCGAAACAGCAGGCTCTTCGGGTCGAGATGATAGGGGCAGAGCCGGCGGTATTCGGCGATCGCCCGCAGCGCCACCGGCAGCACCGGCACCAGCCGCGTCTTGCCGCCCTTGCCGGTGACGCGCAGCACGGTATCGCCAGCCGACGACAGATCGGCGCCCGACAGGCCGAGCGCCTCGGAAATGCGCAGGCCCGAGCCGTAGAGCAGCGTCAGCACAGCGGCGTTGCGGGCGGCGATCCACGGCTCCTCCGCCAACTGGCCTTCCACCGAAACGACGTGCCTGGCATCGCTGGCCGTCAGCGGCTTGGGCAGCGATTTCGGCTGCCGTGGCGCGCGCAGCGCCGCAGCACCCGCCGCATTGACGAGGCCGCGCCGCTCCAGAAAGCGCAGCAGCGAGCGGATGCCGGCCAGCCCGCGTCCGAGCGTGCGGGCGCCGGCGCCCCCGGCGCGACGGGCAGCGAGAAAGCTGCGCAGATCGGCCGGGCGCAGATCGGCGATGTCCGAAATGCCGGGCGAGCCGCCGCAATGGCCGGTCAGGAAGTGCAGGAACTGGCGCGTATCGCGCTCATAGGCCTCCACGGTTTCCGGCGACAGTCGGCGTTCGCGCGCCAGCATCTTCAGCCAGCTTTCGCGGGCGGCCTGAAGGTCTGGTTTGGCTGGAATAAGAAATTCCTGCATTGCGGTCTTCCGATATTCCGTTCTTCCAATTCTGGGCCATCTTCCGGCAGCCGGGTTAGGAAGCGGTGAAGAGCCGCGTCATTGAAATGACAAGAGGCTGGAGCTAGAGCAAGGCAAAGGATTTTTCCGCCGATGACCAAACCGCAAAACCCCGTCCAGATGGCCGTGATCGGCGCCGCCCACGGCATCAAGGGCGAGTTGCGCGTGAAAACCTTCACCGGCGACCCGTTGGCGCTGGCCGACTACGGGCCGCTCTACGCCAGTGACGGCCGCGCCTTCCAGATCGTCGACATCAGGCCGGCCAACACGGTGGTCGTGGTGCGCTTCAAGGGCATCAGCGACCGCAACGCCGCCGAGGCGCTTGCCGGCACGGAATTGTTCGTCGACCGCTCGATGCTGCCGGACGATGGCGACGAGGACGAATTCTATCATGCCGATCTCGTCGGGCTGGCGGTCCGGGACGATACCGGTGCTGACATCGGCAAGGTCGTGGCCGTGCATAATTTCGGTGGCGGCGACATTCTCGACGTGACGCTTGGCGAGCGCAAAGGCGTGCTGATCCCGTTCACGCAGGCCGCCGTGCCTGACGTGTCGATCACCGAGGGTTTCCTCCGCATCGATCCAGCGGCGGCGGGACTGGTCGAGGACGAGGATGGCGAGCCTCCCGGTGGCGATGGTTTCGACCCGAAGGGCAGGCCGCGCGGGCCCAGGGATGCCGGGGGCAACCGGTGAGTTTTTCCGCCTCGGTGCTGACGCTCTATCCCGAGATGTTTCCCGGCGCGCTCGGCCTGTCGCTGGCCGGCAGAGCGCTGGAGACCGGCACGTGGGAGCTGGATGCGATCCAGATCCGCGATTTCGCCAGCGACCGCCACCGCACCGTCGACGACACACCGGCCGGCGGCGGCGCCGGCATGGTGATGCGCGCCGACGTTTTGGCCAAGGCGATCGACCATACCTCGCCACCGGGCGACCCGCGGCCACGGCTGTTGATGAGTCCGCGTGGAAAACCGCTGACGCAGTCCCGCGTGCGCGAACTGGCCGCCGGGCCGGGCGTCGTCATCGTCTGCGGACGCTTTGAAGGCGTCGACCAGCGGGTGATCGACGCGCGTGGGCTGGAAGAGGTCTCGGTCGGCGACTTCATCCTGTCCGGCGGCGAGCCGGCAGCGCTCGTGCTGCTTGACGCCGTGGTGCGGCTGTTGCCCGGCGTGATGGGCAATGCGGTGTCAGGCGATGAAGAGAGCTTTGAAAACGGCCTGCTCGAACATCCGCACTACACGCGGCCGCAGGAATTCGAGGACCGGCAGATCCCCGAGGTTCTCACGTCTGGCAATCACAAGAAGATCGCCGCATGGCGGCGCGCCGAGTCGGAAAGGCTGACCAGGGAAAGGCGGCCGGATCTGTTAGCCGCTCACCCCTTGGTGAAATAGTAAAAGGCCAGGAAGACGCCGATCCCAACGACGAAGCCGCGCACGGCAATTTGCGGCACGCGCTTGGCGATCCAGACGCCAGCATAGCCGCCCAGCGCGCCGCCCGGTATCATGATGATCGCCTGCGGCCAGGCGATCACGCCGCCGGAGACGAAGACCAGGATGGCTATCGCCGCGATGACCACGGCCAGCATGTTCTTCAGCGCGTTCAGTCGGTGGTAGTCGCCGGGCTGGGTGAGGCCGAGCGTTGCCAGCATCATGACGCCCATGCCGGCGCCGAAGAAGCCGCCATAGACTGCGGTGGCGAATTGCGCCAGGGAACCGACCAGCGAACCCACCGCGGCCTCACGCCCCGGCTTGGGCGCCGGCTTCAGCCACGGTCCGGCGGCGAACAGCGCGGTTGCCGCAAGCAGCAGCCATGGCACCAAGACGCGGAACGACGGATTGTCGAGCGCCAGAAGGATGAGCGCACCGGCCAGTGCGCCGAAAGCCGATATGAGGCCGAGCAGCAACGCCGTGCGCCAGAAATGCTTGATGTCGGACCAATAGGCGAGCGTCGAGGTGATGTAGCCGGGAAACTGTGTCACCGACGAGGTGGCGTTGGCGACGATCGGCGGCAAGCCCACCAGCGTCATGGCACCGAAGGTTACGAACGTGCCACCGCCGGCTATCGCGTTGACGGCACCTGACAGAAAGCCCGCGACAAAAAGCAGGGCTGCATCGAGAACTGGCATGAGGGGTATTGCCGCCGGAGGAAAGTTTTACCCGGCTTAAAAAGCTTGGGCCTTCGACGCAACCCCTGCGCTGAAAGATTGCAATGTCGGCCAGCGACCAAAAAAGAACACGGCAAAGGCGTGACAAAGCGTCGAAATAGCTGTATGTGCCCGCCCGAACCGGAAGAAAAATCTGCCGGACCCGTCAACAATGGCGGTGTAGTCGCCCCTGCCTGATGTTCTCGCGAACGAAGGGCATAGCCGAGCGGTCAATGGAACTGCAAGGCGAGTGTCGGACGCTCTGACTGTCGGAAGAACAAGAAGTGGATTTTTAGAGATGGATATCCTCCGTCAGCTCGAGGCCGAACAGGCCGCCAAGATCGAAGCCAAGCGCAAGCTTCCCGAATTCCAGCCCGGCGACACCGTGCGCGTCCAGGTCCGCGTGACCGAAGGCACCCGCACCCGCGTCCAGGCCTATGAGGGCGTCGTCATCGCCCGCGCCGGCGCCGGTTTCCAGGAGAGCTTCACCGTTCGCAAGATTTCCTACGGCGAAGGCGTGGAGCGCGTGTTCCCGGTCTATTCGCCGATGGTCGAGGGTGTCGAGATCGTGCGCCGCGGCAAGGTGCGTCGCGCCAAGCTCTATTACCTGCGCGATCGTCGCGGCAAGTCGGCCCGTATTTCGGAAAACACCGGCGTGCGCGCCCGCAAGCTGAATGATGAAGAGCGCGACGCGCTGAACGCCGAAAAGGCCCGCATCGAGGCCGAGAAGGTGGCCGCCGCCCAAGCGCTCGCTGCCGAGAAGGCCGCGCAGGACGCCGCTGAGAAGAAGGCCGCCGACGAGGCCGCCAAGGCTGCGGAAGCGGCTGTCGCCGAATA
>NZ_SUEO01000010.1:22143-40359 GCF_004962925.1 Mesorhizobium sp.
GAATAAGGTTTTCCAAAAAATCATGCTTCGGAAAGGCGGCTTCGGCCGCCTTTTTCGTTCCCGAGAAGAAAACCTCCCGGGCTTCGATTTGCCGGACTGTGATTGACCCGCGCTAGGCACGGATCGTTCCGTAATCGCTCGGTTGAAAGCATGGGAATCCGTTTTCGAATGAAGCGGCGCATCAGGCCGGCTTGCAAGGCGCTTGCGGAAAGCTAAAGTCGGATTTTCCTGCAAGCCTCGATCATATCGAGGCCGTTCAAGTCCTCGGGGTGTGTCATGACCAAATCGAAACTGCTGTTGGCCGGCCTGTTGGCTCTGATTCTCGCGCCCGTCGTCGCCCTGGCGCAGGCGCTGCCCGATCTCGGCGGCAAGAAAGTGGTGGTGGTGACGGAGAACGCCTATCCGCCGCTGCAGTTCATCGACGCCAAGACCGGCAAACAGATCGGTTGGGAATATGACGCGATGAACGAGATCGCCAAGCGGCTGAATTTCCAGGTCGAGTACCAGAACACCTCCTGGGACGCTATGATCCAGGCGGTTTCCGACAATCAGTACAACATCGGCATGACCGGCATCACCATCAAGGACGACCGCAAGCAGAAGGTCGATTTCTCTGACCCCTATATGCGCTCGGAACAGTTCATGCTGGTGCGCGGCGACGAGAAGCGCTTCACCGACGCCAAGACGTTCGGCGCCTTCAAGGATGGGCTGGTCGGGGCTCAGGCCGGCACCACGCCCTTCTACACCGCTGTCTACAGTGTGCTCGACGGCAATGAGCAGAACCCGCGCATCAAACTGTTCGAGACGTTCGGCGCGACGGTGCAGGCGCTGAAGACCGGTGACGTCGATGTCGTTTTGACCGACGGCACTGCCGGCAAGGGCTATGTCGAGGCATCCAATGGCAGGCTGAAGCTGATCGGCGGACCGCTCGGCACCGAGGATTTCGGCTTTATTTTTCCGAAAGGCTCGGATCTGGTGAAGCCGGTCAACGCGGCGATCGCCGCGCTCAAGGCCGACGGCACGTTCGACGCGCTCAACAAGAAATGGTTCCTTGATTACAAGATGGGGCAGTAGTCTCCCTTGGCACGTGCGATGCGCGACGATCGTGTGCTGAAATTCGCACGGATTTCACTTTGCAAATCTTCCGTCGCCAGCATCGCTTGATGCCAACGCCCGCATCTTCCACCTCCAAAACCGACTTCCCGTGGTGGCTTGCCGTGGCGGCGGCGCTCGCCGTGGCAGCTGCCATCTTCATCGCCGCAAGCGACCTCTATGCCCAGGTCTTCGCGACCGTCGCCAAAGGCATCGGCATCACTGTCTTCGTCACAATGGTCGCCTTCGCGCTGGCCTCGGCAATCGGGCTCGGCATTGCGCTGATGGGGCTGTCAGGGTCGCGCTGGCTGCGCCAGATCGCTCGTTTCTATGTCGAGATCATCCGCGGCGTGCCGATCCTGGTGCTGTTGTTCTGGATCGCGTTTGCCGGTGCGCCGGCCTTCGTCGCGGCGTGGAACGCGCTGACCGCGCCATTGCAAAATGCCGGCCTCCTCAGTGAACTGCTGGTCCGCGACGTGTCGCTGCTGTGGCGTGCCATCATGGCGCTGACCATCGGCTACTCCGCCTTCATCTCGGAGGTCTTTCGCGCCGGCATCCAGGCGGTCGAGAAGGGCCAGATCGAGGCGGCGAAGGCGCTGGGGCTGACGCGCACGCAGCGTTTTCGGCTGATCGTGTTTCCGCAGGCGATCCGCACCATCCTGCCGCCGCTCGGCAATGATTTCGTCGCCATGGTCAAGGATTCGTCGCTGGTCTCGGTGCTCGGCGTCGCCGACATCACCCAGATGGGCAAGATCTACGCCGCCGGATCGTTCCGCTTCTTCGAAACCTATTCGATCGTCGCCTATATCTATCTCATCCTGACGGTCGGCCTGTCGCTGGCCTTGCGGGGACTGGAGAAGCGGCTGCGCCGCCAGCACCAGGAATAGAAGGCAGGCGAAGACGGCGCTACGATCGCAGCCGATACGTTTGGAGGACCAGACCCATGATCATCGACAAGGCCAATGCGGCGCTGGAGTCCGTCTATACGGCCGATACGCCGGAAGCGCTGGCGCAAGCCTATGCCGGATGGGCTGCGACCTACGATAGCGAAACCGCCTCGCTCGGCTATCTCCTGCCGTTCCTGATCGCCGCCTGGGTGACGCGCCATGTGCCATCGGGCGAGGGGCCGCTACTCGACGCCGGCTGCGGCACCGGCCTGTCGGGACCGTCGCTCAAGGCGCTGGGCTATCAGGACATTGCCGGGCTCGATCTTTCGGAGGACATGCTGAAAATCGCCGGCAGCCGGCAGGCCTACAGCGAGCTGAAACAGGCGATGCTTGGCGGTCCCCTGCCCTGGCCCGACGGGTATTTCCGCGCCTTCTTCTCGACCGGCGTGTTCACCATCAGCCATGCATCGGCTTCCGGCCTGCATGAACTGGTACGCATCACCAAGAAGGGCGGCCACGCCATCTTCACCGTTCGCGACCAGGCGTTCGAAAGCGGCGGCTTTCGCGATGTCTTTGCCGAGTTGGAGCATGACCAAAAATGGCGGCCGGTCGAGGAAAGCCCGTGGTTCCGCTGCTATGCGATCGCCGAGCCAGAGGCGCTGGTGAAGACTTTCGTGTTCGAGGTGCTTTAGGGTGTGGTGATATCCAGGTGATGCCGGCCTGCAAATGGCGGCTTCCTGCGCTTCCGGTGCTCACGTACGAAAAGTACGCTCCGCTCCGGTTCTCGGAAGCAACCATTTTCGGCTCGGCCTGACCTGGATCTCAACACACCCTACGCTGCGATGGCAACCAGCCCTACCAATTGCCGAAAACGCAAAACATTGATATGAGCCACGCCATGGAACAGCTTTTTGGCGATCCGGCCTACAAGGGCTTCGTGCTGCAGGACAGAAAACGTCTGCCGTCGCGATTCTCCGCGCGCGTTTCCGGCGCTCTGACCAGCCGACTTCGCTAGGCCGTGTTCGCCGGCTAGCCGGCGCTTGTCCCTTCCTATTTTCATATCGACGGATTTACGCACATGAGCGCACCGCGCACCCTCTACGACAAGATATTCGACGACCATGTCGTCGACCGCCAGGACGACGGCACCTGCCTGCTCTATATCGATCGTCACCTCGTCCATGAAGTGACCAGTCCGCAAGCCTTCGAAGGCCTGCGCATGACCGGCAGAAAGGTTCGGCATCCGGAAAAGACGCTGGCCGTGGTCGACCACAATGTGTCGACCTCGCCCGAGCGCAAGTTCGGCATCAAGAATGAGGAAAGCCGCATCCAGGTCGAGGCGCTGGCCAAGAACGCCAAGGATTTTGGCGTCGAATATTATTCCGAGAAGGATATCCGCCAGGGCATCGTCCACATCATCGGTCCCGAACAGGGCTTCACGCTGCCCGGCATGACCATCGTCTGCGGCGACAGCCACACCTCGACGCATGGCGCTTTCGGCGCTTTGGCACATGGCATCGGCACCTCGGAAGTCGAGCATGTGCTGGCCACGCAGACGCTGATACAGCGCAAGGCCAAGAACATGCTGGTGCGCGTCGACGGCGTGCTGCCGGAAGGCGTCACCGCCAAGGACATCATTTTGGCGATCATCGGCGAGATCGGCACTGCCGGCGGTACCGGCTATGTCATCGAATATGCCGGCGAGGCGATCCGCGCGCTGTCCATGGAAGGCCGCATGACCATCTGCAACATGTCGATCGAGGGCGGCGCCCGGGCCGGCCTGATCGCGCCGGACGAGACGACCTTCGCCTATGTCAAAGACAAGCCGCGCGCGCCGAAGGGCGAGGCGTGGGACGCCGCGCTTGCCTACTGGAAGACGCTGCAGTCCGACGAAGGCGCGCATTTCGACAAGGTGGTCGTGCTGGACGCGGCGAAATTGCCGCCGATCGTCTCCTGGGGTTCCTCGCCCGAGGACGTCGTTTCGGTCCAGGGCATCGTGCCGAACCCGGACGATATTGCCGACGAAAACAAGCGCACCTCCAAGCAGCGCGCGCTCGACTATATGGGCTTGGCGCCGGGCACCAAGATCACTGACATTTCGCTCGACCGCGTCTTCATCGGCTCCTGCACCAACGGTCGCATCGAGGATCTGCGCGCCGTCGCCAAGGTGGTCGAGGGCAAAAAGGTCAGCCCGCATGTCGATGCGATGATCGTGCCCGGCTCCGGCCTGGTCAAGGAACAGGCGGAGGCCGAAGGTCTCGACAAGATCTTTGTCGCGGCCGGCTTCGATTGGCGTGAGCCGGGCTGCTCGATGTGCCTTGCCATGAATGACGACCGCCTGAAGCCGCATGAGCGCTGCGCCTCGACGTCGAACCGCAATTTCGAGGGCCGTCAGGGCTTCAAGGGCCGCACCCATCTGGTGTCGCCGGCCATGGCGGCAGCAGCAGCGATCGCCGGCCATTTCGTCGACATCCGTGAGTGGAAATAACTCAGGGCTGACACAGTTCATCTATGAGTGCATGCCAGAACCCGAACCGCGATGCGGTTCGGGTTGTCTTCACGCCGGGCGCCTTACGAACTCATGGAATTGCTCACGCCGGCCGGGTTGCTCCGCAGCGACTACGAGCGCCAGCTGACGTTCGTCGAAGAGCTTGAACCATTCGTCCCATTCGACCAGTTCGTAGCCGCCCGCATTGACCGGACGTTCGCCCTGATCCTGGTCCTGATAAGCGTGCTGGCCGAAGACCAGCCTCAGCATGGCTTGCGTTCCCGTTTCGGGCGACACGTCGACGATTGCCGGAAATCCGGCGCGCGCCGCGACCCATGAGCGAATTGCCTCGTGATCGGTCAGCATGATCGTATCGGCCATGAAAGCATCTCCATCGATTGCTGCTGGAAAACGCCGATCGCGGTTTCAAGTTCCGCGCAGCAGCTTCATGGGCGACCCCGCGCATATTCGGCTTCGCTTAACTGCTTGTTTGGGCTTAACTGCTTGTTTGGGCTTAACCGCTTGTTGGGGCTTCCGCTCTAGGGTCTTCCCTCACGGAAGCGTGGGGGTCACGGTCCTTTGGACACCGGTTTGCTGGTAGCGTTGCTCAATCCGACGATCGCACTTGCGCTCGGCGCGGTGTTTCTCGTGCTGTGGTTCTACCAGCGCCACCGCCCCTATCTGGCCGTGCTCGCCGCCAGCTACTCGCTCTCGGCGGCCGGGTTCCTGTTGCAGTACTTCACCCTGCCCGTCGGCATGGCGCCGACAAAACTGCTTTCCAATACATGCTTCACCTTTGCCGCCTGCTGCCTCTGCGGCGCGATCGTGACGCGCTACGGGCGGCGCGTGCCCTATGTCGGGATCGGCGTTATGGCGGGCGGCGGCCTGGCCGCATTCTGCTGGTTCCTGTTCGTTCAGCCAGACCTCACTTGGCGGATCCTGGCGATGAATTTCGGCTTCGGCGGCCTCAGCTTGCTTGTGGCGGCCGAACTGCGCCCGGTGCGCGGCAGGGGCCCGACGGAAATGATCCTGTTTGTGCTGTCGCTGCTTTCCGGCCTGAACTTCTTCGTGCGGACACTGGCCGTCATCATCGCGCACGGACCCTTCACAAGCTATGACGGCTTTTACGCCTCATCCTACTGGACGACGGCGCTGCTGTCGCATGCGCTGCTGTCGCTGCTCATCGCGCTTTGCCTGTTCTGCGCGGCGGCGCTCGACGTGATGAAGGCGCTGAAGGCCGAGGCGTATACCGATCCGCTGTCGGGCCTGCTCAACCGCCGCGGCTTCGAGGAGCGCGCCAGGCTTCTCCTGCAGCACTGCGCCACCGCTAAACTGCCGGTCGCGCTGGTGCTCGCCGACCTCGATCATTTCAAGGCGCTCAACGACGTTCACGGGCATGCGGCGGGCGATCGCGTGATCGCCGACTTCGCCGCCAAGCTTCTATCGGCTGCCGGCACGCGCGGCGTCGCCGGCCGTATTGGTGGCGAGGAGTTCGCCGTGCTTTTGCCGCTGAGCGACCTCGGCGCGGCAAGGCTGTTTGCCGAAGCCATTCGCACGCTCTATTCGGCGGGCAGCGTCGACGGGCTTCCGCCCGGCACAAGAGTGACCGCGAGCTTCGGTGTGACGGCCCGCACCGGCGACGAAGGACTTGAGCCGCTGATGCGCCGCGCCGACGAGGCGCTCTACAAAGCCAAAAGGAATGGCCGCGACAGCGTGGGGCTATCTCATGAACGGCCGGAATCGGTATTTGTCGTGGAACCGCTCAAAGCCGGCTGATCATACGCGCCTGGGCTCGCATTAACGTCTTTTTCGCCCGTTCGTGATTTGCTTTCGCAGGGAGTGCGAAAATTATATGGGCGGCGCAGGCTTCATACTTGCTATCAACCTGTTCGTTGCCGGCCTGCTGGCCGCAGCCTTCATGACGATCGCGTTCTACGATGTAGGGCGTGTGTCGGCACGCTGGCTGGCTCTCGGCTATCTGCTCGGCATGGCCTACTACATCGTCGAATTCAGCATTCCTGTGTTCGACAATGCGCGACCTGCGGTCGTCACGGCTTTCGCCGTTTTCCTCGGCGCCACCATCGTCTTCAATGCTGGGCTCGCCCATAAATACGGCGTGGCGACGCCCTGGCGTCCGATGCTTCTCTTTCTGCTTGCAGCCACCGTCGCAGTGTATTTCGTGCAGGATCTGCCACGTCAGTCGCTCGCCCGCATGATGGCCTACCAGCTCCCCTATGCGGTCATGCAATTCGTCGGCCTCGGCATCGTCTGGTCGTCCAAACAAAAACGCGACTGGCTCGACCGTGCACTGATGGCCGTTCTGGCGGCCAGCGCCCTGCAATTCGTGAGCAAGCCGTTCATCGCCCATGCATTGGGTGGCTGGGGCGTCAATCCGCAGGCCTATATGCGGAGCGACTACGCTCTGGTGTCGCAATCGCTTGGCACTGTGTTCGCCATGGCAATCGCGCTTCTTGTTCTGATCATCCTGGTCCGCGACGTGATCGCTGAGGCGACGTCGAAGTCGGAGACGGACACGCTTTCAAGGTTGTTCAACCGGGGCGGCTTCGAACGTCACGCGGAGCTCGCGATGCGCGACGCCGTGCGCAAGGGCGTTCCTGTCGCCCTGGTCATCGCCGACCTCGATCATTTCAAGAGCGTCAACGATAGTTTCGGCCACGCCTCCGGTGACCGGGTCATCGCGACTTTTTCTGGTTTCTTGCGCGACGCCGCCGCCGACCATCACGTCGCCGGCCGCATCGGCGGAGAAGAGTTCGCCATCATACTGCCGGGGACCAACCTCGCCGCTGCGCGGCTCCTCGCCGAAGGGACGCGCAGCGCTTTCGGTGCCTTGCCGATCGACTGCCTGCCGGCAGATCATCGGTGCACCGCCAGCTTCGGCGTTGCCGAGCTTCAACCGGGCGAGGGCTTCGCCGATCTCATGCGGCGTGCGGACGAAGCGCTCTATCAGGCCAAGCGCGGCGGACGCGATCGCGTGCGTATCTCGTTAGGGCCAGCCCTGCAGACTCCGGTGGCGACGCCTGAAAGAATCAGCGGCAGGGGCTGAGTTCGGGCATCTCGCCGTCAGAAAGGCCGTACATATAGCTGCGGCCCTTCACGAAAACCGGCGGCCTGTAGCAGTCGCGGCTGCTGACGTCATCCGCTTCGTTTTCATAGATTTTGGGCTGGCCGGCGCCGGTGTAGTCCGACAGTTCCTTGGCCAGGCTGCCCTCGCCAACGAGGATGCGCTTGTAGCCGGCGGCGCTCTCGATGACGAGATTTCCGAAGGAATCGGCGTAGACGCGGTCGCGCGTCCCGGCGAGTGCCGGCGCTGCGAAGCCGATGGCCACCGCCATCAAGATGAGCGCCGAAAGGCGCGATCTGCCTGAGTTCGAACGCATGGCGTCCTCCATTTGTCAGAGGCGAACTTCCTCTGACTCAGAAATTAACCTTTTATTAACCTTTGTTAAGAGGCTAGCCCTGCCGGCCGTCAGTTCTCGGCAAACATGGTTAATATCCGGCGCCTTGGGCGGCCGCGGTCATCTTTCGGCCATGCTTGCCCGCACCATCGCTCCCGGCGTCGAACGCGACGTCGGGTGATCTTGGCAAGCATCGCGGCTGGTTTGATGCGTGGGAGACAGCATATGGCGTTACGCCGGACGTTTCGGGTGACGCTTGCCCTTTTTTCATTGCTGATAACTGCTGCCTGCGTGTCGCAAACCAATACGCCGAAGGCCGGTAATCCAGTCGCGGCCACCACGACCGATTCGACGGCACCGCAACCACGCATCGCGACCTACAATTGCGCCGATGGCACCAGGATCACCATCGAAAACCTCGGCACCTCGGTGCGCGTGCTTGGCCCAGACGGCGCCAGCGAGGACCTGCCTGCCTCGCCCGCCAATCAAAGCAGCCGCTTTGGCGAGGCGCATGACGCAATCGTGATCGACGGGCGCGATGCGCTGGTGATGAAGGGCGGGAAGACGCCGCTGACCTGCAAGCGCTAATCAGTTTGCCGCACTGCAGCGAACATTGCGCCGGCTTTGGGTCGCGCCCTAATCGATTGAAGCAAAGACCCGCCCTTTGTCAGACTAAATTACGTTTTCGAAACGATTTTCTGGCTTTGACGCGGTGCAAAAAGAGCATTAGAAACCGGCTGTCCGAAGTCGCAACCGGAAGCGGTAATGCCGCATTTCCACCTGGGGCTCCAGAGACGCCGAACTGGGGGAGCCATGAGCAAATCACCAGCCACCCGCGAACGGCCGCTTTCGCCGCATCTGACCGTCTATCGACCGCCGATCACGATGACGATGTCGATCATCCATCGCATCACCGGCGGGGCGCTCTATTTCGGCACGCTGCTGGTCGCCCTGTGGCTGATGGCGGCGGCGAGCTCGCAATCCACCTTCGATTGGGTCAACTGGGCCTTCGGCTCGTGGCTGGGGCGGCTGGTGCTGTTCGGCTATACCTGGGCGCTGATGCACCACATGCTGGGCGGCGTGCGCCATTTGATCTGGGACACCGGGGCAGGTCTTGAAAAGGACACGGCCTCCAGGATCGCCTGGGCGACGCTGGTCGGCTCGATTGTCCTGACGCTGCTGATCTGGATCGCCGGCTACATGGCGCGGGGAGCCTAATCGTGAGCCACCACAACACCGACATGCGCACGCCGCTGGCGAAGGTCCGCGGCCTCGGTTCCGCCCGCGAGGGCACGGAGCATTTCTGGCGCCAGCGCCTGACGGCGATCGCCAACATCCCGCTGATCCTGTTCTTCGTCGGCTTCCTGATCGCGTTGAACGGTGCCGGCTATGTGGAAGTGCGCGCCGCACTTGCCAACCCGTTCGTGGCGCTGGTCCTGGCCCTGGTGCTCTTGTCCGGGCTCTATCATATGCGGCTCGGCATGCAGGCGATCATCGAGGACTATGTGCATGGTGAGGGCATGAGGCTGGCGCTGCTCGCCCTCAATACATTCTTTCCTATAGTGGTTGGCGTCGCCTCGATCTTCGCCCTGCTTAAACTGGCATTTGGAGGCTGAAGTTTTGGCCAAGGACGCGAAAAACGCCAACACGGCGTCCGCCTATACCTATGTCGACCACAAGTTCGACGTGGTGGTCGTCGGCGCCGGCGGCGCCGGCCTGCGCGCCACGCTCGGCATGGCCGAACAGGGCCTGCGCACCGCCTGCATCACCAAGGTGTTTCCGACGCGATCGCATACGGTGGCAGCGCAGGGCGGCATCGCCGCCTCGCTCGCGAATATGGGCCCCGACAACTGGCAGTGGCATCTTTTCGACACGGTCAAGGGTTCGGATTGGCTCGGTGACACCGACGCACAAGAATACATGGTGCGCGAGGCGCCGGCGGCAGTCTACGAGCTTGAGCATTATGGCGTTCCCTTCAGCCGCACGGAGGACGGGAAAATCTACCAGCGGCCGTTCGGCGGCATGATGATGAATTTCGGCGAGGGACCGCCGGTGCAGCGCACCTGTGCCGCCGCCGACCGCACCGGCCACGCCATGCTGCACACGCTCTACGGCCAGTCGCTGAAGCACAATGCGCAGTTCTTCATCGAGTATTTCGCGCTCGACCTGATCATGGAGCCGGACGGCACCTGCACCGGCGTCGTCGCCTGGAATCTCGACGACGGCACCATCCACCGTTTTTCCGCGAAGATGGTGGTGCTGGCGACCGGCGGCTATGGCCGCGCCTATTTCTCGGCGACCTCGGCGCACACCTGCACCGGCGACGGCGGCGGCATGGCGGCACGTGCCGGGCTGGCGCTGCAGGACATGGAGTTCGTGCAGTTCCACCCGACCGGCATCTACGGTGCCGGCTGCCTGATCACCGAAGGCGCGCGCGGCGAGGGCGGCTATCTCGTCAACTCCGAGGGCGAGCGCTTCATGGAGCGCTACGCGCCGTCAGCCAAGGATCTTGCCTCGCGCGACGTGGTCTCGCGCTGCATGACGCTGGAGATCCGCGAAGGACGCGGCGTCGGTCCGAAGAAGGACCATATTTTTCTCCACCTCGATCACCTCGATCCGGCTGTCCTGCACGAAAGGCTCCCAGGCATTTCGGAGTCAGCAAAAATTTTCGCCGGCGTCGACCTGACCAAGGAGCCGATCCCGGTGCTGCCGACGGTGCACTACAATATGGGCGGCGTGCCGACCAATTACTGGGGCGAGGTGCTCAACCCCACTGCCTTGAACCCGGACCAGGTGTCGCCCGGGCTGATGGCGGTCGGCGAAGCCGGCTGCGCCTCCGTCCATGGCGCCAACCGGCTGGGCTCGAACTCGCTGATCGATCTGGTGGTGTTCGGCCGCGCCGCGGCGATCAGGGCCGGCCAGGTTATCGACCGCAACGCGGCGATCCCGTCGCCCAACGAAGCCTCGATCGAGAAGATCATGGACCGCTTCGACCGGCTGCGTCATGCCAATGGCTCGACGCCGACGGCGGTCCTGCGCGAAAAAATGCAGAAGGCGATGCAGGACGACGCGGCGGTGTTCCGCACACAGGAATCGCTGGAAAGCGGCTGCAAGCGCATTTCACAGATCTGGGGCGAGCTCAAGGACGTAAAAGTGTTCGACCGCTCGATGATCTGGAACTCCGACCTCGTCGAGACGCTGGAGCTGGAAAATCTGATGGCCAACGCCATCACCACGGTCTACGGCGCCGAAGCGCGCAAGGAGAGCCGTGGCGCGCATGCGCGAGAAGATTTTTCGGCTCGCGATGATGCGAACTGGCGCAAGCATACGCTGTCCCGGCTCAGCGAGGCCGGCGAGGTATCGCTCAGCTATCGGCCTGTGCACACCGAGCCGCTGCTCAAGGAAACAGACGGTGGCATCAACCTGGCCAAGATCGCGCCCAAGGCCAGGGTGTATTGAGATGACGCCGGCGGCCTCGGGATATTCAGGCACGCCCCTTCCGGCCAAGCTCGGCCTGAAGGACGGGATGACCGCCGCCTTTATTGCGCTGCCGGCGGAATTAGACGATCTCGCCGAAGCCGTCGACTTCGCCCATGTCGATCGGCTGGCGGACTGGTCGAAGATTTCAGGTGCCCAGAAATACGATGCCGTCCACGCCTTCACCCGGCAGCGCGCCGAGATCGAGGGTTGCCTGAGCGATGTCGAGATGGCGATCAAGCGCGACGGCATGGTTTGGGTTTCCTGGCCGAAGAAGGCGTCGAAAGTGCCGACCGACGTCACCGAGGACGTCCTCCGTGCCGAGGCGCTGAAGCTCGACCTTGTCGACGTCAAGGTCGCCGCCGTGAACGATATCTGGTCCGGGCTGAAGCTCGTCATCCGAAAGGACCTGCGGTAATGGTCGAACTGACGCTTCCCAAAAACTCGAAGATCAAGGTCGGAAAAACCTGGCCGAAACCGGAGGGCGCGACCAATCTGCGCGAATATCGCATCTACCGTTGGTCGCCGGACGATGACGAGAACCCGCGCATGGACACCTATTTCGTCGACATGGACGATTGCGGGCCGATGGTGCTCGACGCGCTGCTTTGGATCAAGAACAAGATCGACCCGACGCTGACGCTGCGCCGCTCCTGCCGCGAGGGCATTTGCGGCTCCTGCGCCATGAATATCGACGGTTCCAACACGCTCGCCTGCACCAAGGGCTGTGACGACATTTCCGGCGCGATCAAGGTCTATCCGCTGCCGCATATGCAGGTGGTCAAGGATCTGGTGCCCGACCTCACCAATTTCTACGCCCAGCACGCTTCGATCGAACCGTGGCTCAAGACTGTGTCGCCCGAGCCGGCCAAGGAATGGCTGCAGAGCCATGAGGACCGCGAAAAGCTCGATGGGCTCTACGAGTGCATCCTTTGCGCCTGCTGCTCAACTTCCTGTCCGAGCTACTGGTGGAACGGCGACCGCTATCTCGGGCCGGCGACACTGCTTCAGGCCTATCGCTGGCTGATCGATTCCCGGGACGAGGCTACGGGTGAACGGCTCGACAATCTCGAAGACCCGTTCCGGCTCTATCGCTGCCATACGATCATGAACTGCGCCCAGACCTGCCCCAAGGGGCTCAACCCGGCCAAGGCGATCGCCGAGATCAAGAAGATGATGGTGGAGAGAAGGGTCTGACCTCAGTGGGGTCGCCGCTGAGATAGCCTCGTCTGTAGCGCTGTCCCTCCATCCTCAAAAGGATAGCCGATCCTATGACTGACTCTGACTTTCCCATCGTTTCTCCCGTCGAAGCGCGCGTACTCGGTTGCCTGATCGAAAAGAAAGAACTGACACCTGATATCTACCCGCTGACACTCAATGCGGCACTTGCCGCCGCCAACCAGAAGACGGCGCGCGAGCCGGTGATGTCGGTAGAGCTTGGCGAGGTAAGACGAGCGCTTGGTCAGCTGGAGCATAAGGGCCTGGTCAGGCAGGTCTTCGCCTCCCGCGTCGAGCGCTACGAACATGTCGTTGCGCAGCGCTTTTCGCTGACCTCCGCGCAGATCGCGCTGCTTGGCCTGCTGTTGCTGCGCGGTCCGCAGACCGCTCATGAATTGCTGGCGCGGAGCGAACGCATGGCGCGGTTACCCTCCATCGACGAGCTTCGCAGCAATCTCGACCTGTTGATCGGCCGCAAGCCGCCGCTCGTTCAGCAGATCGATCGTGGGCCCGGTCAGCGTGAGGACCGCTATGTGCATCTCTTGAGCGGACCTGTGCAGACGCCGGTGATAGCGGCATCGCCCCTACAAGCGCCTTCGCCGGCGTCGGATCTCGAAGCACGCGTGCAGGCTCTCGAGGAGGAGGTAGCGATGCTGCGCGTACGCATCGACGCGCTGACCGGCGAAGGACAGTAACGACTTTCCAGGCGTCGGTGCATCGCCGACGCCCGTTCTCCATCGCTCCGTCACCTCCTGCTATAGACGCCGCTCGCCTCGCCGCCCGGGTCGGCCAGCCGCAATTGACGGCCGTCGAGCTGCCATTGAAGCGCAACCGGTTTCAGATCGCCGGCACCGAATTTCCATGTGCCGGTGAGGTCCGGCCGGCAACCGTTGACGGATTTGTAGCTTCCCTTCCTTGGCGTGAAGACGAGGGTCGAGCCGTTTACCCGCGCTGTGCCGGTCTTGTGGGTCAGCGACTGGATCTGACCGCAGCCATCGACTAGCGAGGATTGAAACAGCGAATATTCGGCGCGGCCGTTGGCGCCGAAGGTGAAGGAGATGCTGCCGCCGCTGCCCGGCGCGCAATTACCGAGCGGGTCGCAATAGTTGCCGGAGGCGGCGGCAAAGCCCCATCTGCCGACAAGGACGGCGGGCATCGCTCCATGGCGGGAGCGTGTCGTCGGGCCGTTCCCCTGGCCGGCGGAATCGGCGGGGCCTAGAGCCATCCATCCGGCAAGAATCGCCAGGCAACCAAGCGCTGTCCGGCCTGCGCGCGAGGAGCCCGTCAACATCCCTTGCTCGCGGAAAGCTGCCGGAGATAGGCAAGCCGCGTGCCGATGACATTGTTGACGATCGCCACCTTGCCGGCCGGTGCCATGCCGCCATATTTCTTCGGCGCCGGTCCGTGGTTCTTGGCCTCCTCGTAGTTTGCCATCAACTGCCGCAGATCCGTGCAGGACATGCTGGCATATTTTGCCTGCTCCTGCGGGCTGATGACGCCCGACTGCGCCATGCCGATGGAGTTGGCGGCCGCCATGCCGCCAAGACCGACCACGGCCGAAACCGGGTTGATGCCGACGCAACCGCAAAGGCCGAGGCACAGCAGCGGACCCGTCAGAAAGATGCGTGGCGTGCTCATTGCCGGCCTCATGGCTGACGCTCCCCTATGCGCGGCGGCAGCTTGAGGTCGTGGTGATCGGTCGCCGTCTTGCCGAAAGCGATGGAGAGAAGATAGGCGCGCGGATTAAAGCCCGCCGAAGCGAGCGCCGACAAGGTCTTGAACAGTTGCAGGTGATACATGGAGCCTCCTTGTGCTTGTGACCGGTGCGATTCCCCGTCTGGAAACGCGCCGCAAACTAGGTCCGGCAAAAGGGGGTGGCTTGGACGGAGCGGCCCTGAAAGCGGCTAAAACGGCCCTGTATTGACGTTTTGAGGGCCCCGGCGCATATCAGCATGTTCCTGGGCAGGGGATGTCGATGACTGTGACGATGGGGCCATCCGCCTCGTTCAGACTGATGACGGACGCGCTTCCGGAATGGGATCGCGTGGAGGTCATGCGCGAGGTCTATGGCCGCACGGTCCTGAAGTTCGACCTCGATCCGCTCGGTCCGACGCATGTCGACATGCGGGTGCGTGCCCTGCCCGGCCTCGGCATCGCCACCGGCACCAGTTCGGAATTTCGCGTGCATCACTCGACGCCGCTGATCGACAGCGACGACATCATTCTGCTGGCAGCGCTCGACGGGGCGAGCGTCATGAGGCATCGCGGCCGCGAGGAAGCAGTCGGCAATGGCCAGGCGCTGATGATGAGCGGCGAAGAGGTCGGCCTCAACATGATCCAGCCCGGCGGCATGCGCTTCGTCAATATGAGCTTTTCGCTGAAGCAGCTTTTACCGCTGATCGGCGATCCAGCCTCTGCGCTGATGCAGCCGCTGACGACCGGCAGCGGGGCGATGCGGCTGCTGCTCGACTATGTCCAGTCGATTCAGGACGCCGGCGATGTGCTGACGCCAGAGGCTTGGCATCTTGCGACGGCGCATATTTTCGATCTTGCTGCGCTTGCCATGGGCGCGACCAGGGACGCGGCGGAAATCGCCAGGGGTCGCGCGTGCGCGTGGCGCGGCTGCGCGCCATAAAGGCCGATATCCTCGCCCATCGCGGGCATGGCGAATTGTCCGCCGAAGACATCGCCCGCCGCCACCGGCTCTCGGCCCGCTATGTCAGGAAGCTGTTCGAGAGCGAAGGCACGTCGCTGTCGGACTTCATGCTGTGCCAGCGGCTCGTGCGCGCGCACCGCATGCTTTGTGATCCGCGGCATGCCGGCCGCAGCATCACGGCCATCGCCTTCGAGGCCGGCTTCAACGACCTGTCCTACTTCAACCGGGCGTTCCGCCGGCGCTATGACGCGACGCCGTCGGATGTGCGCGCTGCGGCTTCGGGAACGCCATCGGCCAGTAGAAAAAACGCCGGCCCGAAGGCCGGCGGATAGAACTAGCAAGCGGCCGCTCAGCCGAGCTTGGCGTCGAGTGACACCTTTATGGCGCCGAGCGCCTTTGAGACCGGGCATTCGGCCTTGGCCTGTTCGGCCAACTCCTTGAACTTGGCGGCATCGATGCCCGGCACCTTGCCGACCACCGTGAGAGCGCTGCCTGTGATCCCCGTGCCAGGAATCAGCGTCACCACCGCCTTGGCGTCAAGTTCGTCGGCAGGGGTGCCGTTCTCAGCCAGGAAGTGAGAGAACTGCATGGCGAAGCAGCCGGCATGCGCCGCCGCAATCAGCTCCTCCGGATTGGTGCCGGACTTGCCGCTCTCGTCCTCGAAGCGTGCCTTGAACGAATAGGGCGTGCCCTTCAGGGTTCCGCTTTGGGTGTCGAGCGTGCCCTTGCCCTCCTTCAGATTGCCTTTCCAGACGGCGTTTGCGGTGCGGTCCATGAAATTCTCCTCGATTGTCCGGATTGCGCCGGCCCGGCGCCAGCGTTCTTCAAGACTATAGCGCGGGCGTGGGCGAAGACCACCGCACTCTTTGCGCAGTCGCGCAAAATTGGCGGCGGGGCTGAATTTTTCTTGAAAAATGTACGTGCAGGAATGTCGACTTCCATCGGCCTCGACCGTCCTGCGGGCGGTCACGGATTTCGCGGCCGGATGGAGGTTCACATGGATGGCTTGTTTTTTGCACTGTGGAAGAGCTCGGGCCGCAAGCCCGAACGACGGGAAGATTACGGGCATCCGCCGCCTTCCGGTTTCGGCCGGCTTCTGGCGGCGGTCGCCATCATCGGGGTCGCGGCAAGCGTTCTCGATCACGCAGCGGCACGCAAAGGCGCCGCTGACACCGTGGTGGCCGTATCCTATGATTCCCCACAACAAGGGAGCTGGAAATGAAATATGTCTTGCTGGTTTATGGCGAGGAAAAAGACCTCTACGCGCTCACCCCGGAGGGATCGGCAAAGCTCGACGCCGATTCGCTGGCCTATGACAGGTCATTGGACCAGCAAGGCAAGTTGATCATCGCGCAGGCGCTGCAATCGGTGAAGACCTCGAAGACCGTGCGCCGGCGCACGGGCAAACGGCTGATCACAGACGGCCCTTTCGCCGAGACCAAGGAGCAATTGCTCGGCTTCGTCATGATCGAGGCCGGGGATATCGACGAGGCGCTGGAGATTGCCGGCGGCATTCCGCTGGCCGAAATCGGCACGGTAGAGGTCAGGGCGATCTATGACGTGCCGGGATCCTAGAGATTATTCTGTTGCGCCCGGCGGCATCAAATTTCTTCGGCGGGCGCAACTTTTGCGTGTTGAAGCGAGGCAGTACTTCTCCTATCGTCGCTGTGGTTGGGGGGATTTCGGGCATGCATATACTGATTGCTGCAATTGGGCTGTTGGGAGCTGCGGCATTCTGGTGGTACCGGATGAAGGCTATGAACGATGCGGCGCGCGAGGTTGCGGACGTCGTCGGGCGTGTGCAAGGAAACATTCGCCGCAAGCGACTGCGTAACCAGGCGGCGCTCTCGCCGCTGACGGCGATCGACGATCCGGTCGTGGCCGCCGCGACGCTGATCACCGCCATCGTCTCCGAGAACGGCCCTGTCCTGCCGCAGCGCGAAGCTGCCATTCGATCGTTGATTTCGGAGATTGCGGACGAGAAGAAGACCGATGAGGCCGTGGTTTATGCCAAATGGGCGGCGTCACAAATCGACGATGCCACGATCGTCATCGACAAGCTGGCGCCATTTTTGCGCGAGCGTTTGGATGTGGCCGAAAGAAACGATTTGCTGCAGATGGTGAACCGCGCAGCGCAGGCTGGTGAGCAACCCCTAAAGATACCCGACCAGCGGATGCTGCGGCTGCGCCAGAAGCTGGGCTTCGAGGTCAACTAGGGTGTGTTGAGATTCAGGTGATGCCGGCCTGCGAACGGCGACCTCCTGCGCTTCCGGTGCACGAAAAGTGCGCTTCGCTCCGGTTCTCGGAACTCACCATTTTGGTCGCTTCGCGCCGGTCTTCGACTCCGGCTCGGCCTGACCTGAAATCTCAACACATCCTGGCATGTCCGTGAGACGGCGCTAGATCGCCTCGCCCTTGAGCAGTTTCGGTGTGTCGCCGGACAGTCCGGACGCCTGGCGGATGAAGAAATCCTTCAGCCGCGGCATGCGTTCGACGAGGCCGAGGCCGACGTCGCGGACGGCGCGCAACGGGCCGATGTCATTGGAAAACAGCCGGTTCAGGACATCGGTGGTGATGCCCATTTGCAGCGTGTCGAAGCGCCGCCACTGCTGGTAGCGTTCGAGCACGTCGAGCGCGCCGATATCCTGGCCGAGCCGGTCGGCCTCGACCACCACTTCGGCCAATGCGGCCACATCCTTGAAGCCGAGATTGAGGCCCTGGCCGGCGATCGGATGGATGCCATGGGCGGCGTCACCGGCGAGCGCGATGCGCGGCGCGACAAAGGCGCGGGCAAGCGTCAGGCCGAGCGGCCAGGCGCGCGGCCTGTCGGCGACGTGGATTTCTCCGAGTTTCAGGCCAAACCGCTGCTCCAACTCGTGCTCGAAGACGAGGTCGTCGCCGTCGACCAGTTTTTCGGCATCTTCCGAGCGCTCGACCCAGACGATCGATGAGCGGTTGGTCCCGTCCTTGTCCGGCTTGAGC
>NZ_SUEO01000010.1:40369-44878 GCF_004962925.1 Mesorhizobium sp.
CAGCGTGGCGAAGGGGCCGGCCGGTAAGAAGTGCTCCTCGGCGCGGCCATTGTGCGGCCGTTCATGCGCCACGGTGCAGACGATGCCGGACTGGCCATACTCCCATTTCACTGTCTTGATGCGTGCCATGTCGCGCAGCTTCGAGTTGACGCCGTCGGCGGCGATCAGCAGCCGCGCCTTCAGCGTCGCGCCGTCGGCAAGATGCACGGTGATGCCGGCGCCGTTCACGTCGAAGGCACTGACGGCGACGCCTTCGATGATGTCGATGCCGAGTTTTTCAGCGCGCCGGCGCAAGGCGCCGTTCAAATCCCTGTTGGCGACCATATGCGCAAAGGCTTCGCCGGGTGCGACTTCGCCGTCGAAGGTGAGAAACACCGGGCGCACCGGATCGGAAGTGCGCGAATCGGTGACGATCATTTCGGTGATCGCCTGCGCCTCCGGGGCGACTTCGGCCCAGACGCCGAGCTGGTCGAGCATGCGGCAAGCGGCGGCGGCGATGGCCGAGGCGCGGCCGTCCTTTTGCCAGACGCCGGCGGGCGCGGCGTCGACGACAGCGACGGCGAGGCTCGGCCGCGCCTGTTTCAACGACACGGCGGCGGCAAGGCCGACATAGCCGGCGCCGGCGACCAGAATGTCGAGCGAAGTTCGGTTTTTTGCATCCGCCTTGCGGTCCACCATGGCAAATTCCTTTCCGGCCTTGACTGCCCGTCATTCCTGTCGGAAACCGCCATAACACTTCTGCGGCTAGGCGAAGTTCGAAATCAAAACGACAGGGCGCGAAACATGACGGCGGCCATGGACGAGCTTCTCAGCATTCTCGACCTCGAGCAGCTGGAACACAACCTGTACCGTGGTCGCAGCCCCAAGCTCGACTGGCAGCGTATCTTCGGCGGCCAGACTATCGCCCAGGCGCTGGTCGCCGCCCAGAGAACGGTGGAGCCCGAACGCCACGTGCATTCGCTGCATGGCTATTTCATGCGGCCAGGCGACACCAAGGTGCCGATCATCTACCAGGTCGACCGCATCCGCGATGGCGGCTCCTTCACCACGCGGCGTGTCGTGGCGGTCCAGCACGGCCAGGCGATCTTTTCGCTGGAAGCCTCGTTCCAGCAGGACGAAGTCGGGCTCGAGCATCAGGTGCCGATGCCGCAGGACGTGCCGGCGCCCGACACATTGCTGTCGCAGCGCGAATTGATCGGCAAGTTCGGCGCGGCCGTGCCAGACGGTATCAGGCGCTACTGGGAGCGTGACCGGCCGATCGAGATGAAACCGGTGATGCTGGAGCATTACACCAGCCGGGAAAAGCTGGAGCCGAAGCAGAACATCTGGATCCGCACGACCGGCCCGGTCCCGGCCGATCGCGCTACGCAGGCGGCCGTGCTTGCCTATCTTTCCGATATGACGCTGCTCGACACCTCGACCTTTGCGCATGGCCGCGCCATTTTCGATAGCGACATCCAGGCGGCGAGCCTCGATCACGCCATGTGGTTCCACCGCAGCCATCCGCTCGACGACTGGATGCTCTACACGCAGGACAGCCCGTCGACGCAAGGGTCGCGGGGGTTCACCCGCGGGTCGCTGTTTGCCCGCGACGGCACGTTGATCGCCTCGGTTGCCCAGGAAGGGCTCATCAGGCTGAAGCGGCCGCCTGCCGAATAGGCAATTTTGCAAAATTGCCTACTTTTTAATCAGCCGTGCTGCCGCGACTATGAACAGTCAGCCGACAAACCTTCCCCAATTCCTTATTTAACAACAGGTTAACCCCCTGCTTCGGCAACTGGCACGGAGCTTGAATCCTAGCGGGCACTCTCCGGCTCTCATGGGGATCGGCGAAGTCGTGCAAACGCGGGGGACCCGCAACAGCAAAGGGTGAAACCTTATGAAAATCGTGATGGCAATCATCAAGCCGTTCAAGCTCGACGAGGTGCGCGAAGCGCTCACCGCAGTCGGCATCCAGGGCCTGACCGTCACCGAAGTCAAAGGCTACGGGCGTCAGAAGGGACACACGGAAATCTATCGCGGGGCGGAATACGCGGTCAGCTTCCTGCCGAAGATCAAGATCGAAGTCGCGGTCGGCGTGGACATGGTCGACAAGGCCGTCGAAGCCATCACTGCGGCGGCCAAGACTGGACAGATCGGCGACGGCAAGATCTTCGTTTTCGGCATCGACCAGGCGGTGCGCATTCGCACCGGCGAAACAGACACCGACGCGCTTTGAGCTGCGGACACGTATTCCAATGGAGAGTTCAATGAAGAATATTCCTTCTACTTTGAAGTCCGCGGCGCGCACCGCGCTGCTGGGCGCATTCACGCTTGGAGCCTTGGGCACGATTGCCGCATTCGCGCAGGAGGCGGCTCCGGCCGTACCGGCAGCGCCAGCGGCGCCGGCCTTTACCGTCGACAAGGGCGACACGACGTGGATGATGATTTCCACCATTCTGGTGCTGTTGATGACCATTCCCGGCCTTGCCCTTTTCTACGGCGGCCTGGTTCGCGCCAAGAATATGCTGTCGGTGCTGATGCAGGTTTTCACCATCACCAGCGTGGTCATGATCGTCTGGGTTTTCTATGGCTACAGCCTTGCCTTCACCCCCGGCAATGCCTTCGTCGGCGGCCTTTCCAAGATGTTTCTCGCCGGCGTCGACGTGACGACGCTGTCCGAGACCTTCACCAAGGGCGTCGCCATTCCTGAACTGGTGTTCGTGCTCTTCCAGATGACTTTCGCCTGCATCACGCCCGCCTTGATCGTCGGTGCCTTCGCAGAGCGCGTCAAGTTCTCTGCCGTGATCCTTTTCACCATCCTCTGGGTCACATTCGTCTACTTCCCGATCGCGCACATGGTCTGGTTCTGGGGTGGCCCGAGCGCTTATAGCGACCCGTCAGGGCTCATCTTCGGCTTCGGCGCCATCGACTTCGCCGGCGGCACCGTCGTTCACATCAATGCGGGCATCGCCGGCCTTGTCGGCGCGCTGATGATTGGCAAGCGCATCGGCTACAACAAGGACATCATGGCGCCGCACTCGATGACGTTGACCATGGTCGGCGCTTCGCTGCTGTGGGTCGGCTGGTTCGGTTTCAACGCCGGTTCGAACCTCGAAGCTAACGCATATGCGGTGCTGGCCATGATCAACACCTTCGTCGCCACAGCGGCGGCGGCCGTGACCTGGATCGTGCTTGAAACGCTGCTGCGCGGCAAAGCGTCCATGCTTGGCGCGGTTTCGGGCGCTGTTACCGGTCTTGTCGCCGTCACACCCGCTGCCGGCTTTGCCGGACCGATGGGTGCCATCGTGCTCGGTATCGTCGCCACCTGCGTCTGCTACTTCTTCGTCTCGGTCGTGAAGAACAAGTTCGGCTACGACGACAGCCTCGATGTCTTCGGCATCCACTGCATCGGCGGCATCATCGGCGCGCTCGGCACCGGCATCTTGGTCAATCCCGCCCTTGGCGGCGCTGGCATCGTCGACTATTCGACAGCCGACTTCGCCGCCGGCTATGCCGGCACGGCCACCCAGCTGTGGTCGCAGTTCAAGGGTGTCCTGGTAACCGTCCTGTGGTCGGGCATCGGCAGCGCCATCCTCTACAAGATCGTCGATATGATCGTAGGCCTGCGTCCGACAGCCGATGCAGAGCGTGAAGGGCTCGACCTCACCTCGCATGGCGAAGCGGCCTATCACCCGTAAGCCCTGTCCGGGGCGGCCTTGGCCGCCCTAGATCCTCCCATCCCGTCGTGATGCTCCCGAAAGGGCTCACGCATTGAGGCCCGGAAACGTTCCGGGCCTCCTTTTTTGCACGCAGCAGGCCGTGCCAGATGCCGGCCGCAAGATACTTCCCCCAACCGCTTATAGTTAATGCTGCCTTAACCTTCCCGCCGATAGTCTGGTGCCCGAATCTGCCGAGCTGCGCGCACGCGTCCGGCCGGGCAATGACAGACGGGGAAGAGCATGCGTTCAGGGGCTTCAGCACCGCTCGCGCTGGCCGAAACGGGGCACGGCATCGGGGCATTTGCGCGGCGTCAGGTCGGGCGGCTGGTCGGCGCCGGCCTGTTTGCGCTGGTCGCCTTCGGTGTTGCCAGCCTCGCCACCTGGAACGTCGCCGACCCAAGCTTCTCCCACGCCACCGATAATATCGTCACCAACGCCATGGGCTATGTGGGCGCTGTCTTCTCCGACCTCGCCATGCAGTTCTTCGGCCTTGCCGCGGTCGCGGCGCTGGTGCCGGCGGTGGTCTGGGGATTTCTGCTGTTTTCGGCGCGCGGCGTCGACAGGCTGCCAAAGCGCGGGCTCGCCTGGTTCGGCTACGCGGTGCTTGCCGCGGCCATGGCCGGCTGCGTGGTGCCGCCCAAGACCTGGCCACTGCCGACCGGTCTCGGCGGCGTGTTCGGCGATATGGTGCTCAACATTCCCGGTTTCTTCGTCGGCGGCTACCCGACCGGTCTCATCGCCAGCGTGCTCGCCGTGCTTCTGGCCGCGCCGGCACTGTGGCTGTTTGCCTATGGCTCGGCGCTGATTG
>NZ_SUEO01000010.1:44888-56030 GCF_004962925.1 Mesorhizobium sp.
GCGGCACCCGATCCCCGGGATCAGGACGATCTGCTTTTCGACAATGACGAGGATGAAGGCGACGAGGGCATTCTGGCGCTTGGCGCGATCACCCATTGGTGGCTGTCGTTGCGTGCTTACCTTCGCCGCCGCGCCGCTCGCCGCCGGGAGCGCGACGATTTCGAACCGGAGATGGAACCGCGCGCCAGCGCCTGGCGCCGGGCTGCCGAGAGGGTCGAATCGGCCGAGTTCGCCGAAGCGCGGATGAGCCCGGATGGCCGCGCCCGCGTCGAGCCGGAATTCTTCGCCGCGTTGGTCAACGACCGCAGCGCCTCGCTCGATCCCGACGACGCCGATGTCTTCGACGAGGACGACGACATGGATTTTGCGCCGGAGCCCGCGGGCCAGCGCCGCGCCGCGCCCAATGCGAAGGTGCAGCCGTTCCGCTCCGATGCGGCCACACGCGTCGAGGCGCCGGCGCCCCGGCCCGTTCCGGGCGCTCGTGTCCAGCGCGAAGCGCAGACATCGCTGATCGGCTCCGAAACATTCGAAATGCCGTCGCTGCATTTCCTGTCCGAGCCCAAGAACGTCGTGCGCGACGCCAGCCTGTCCAAGGATGCGCTGGAGCAGAATGCCCGCCTGCTTGAGGGCGTGCTGGAGGATTTCGGCGTCAAGGGCGAGATCATCCATGTTCGCCCCGGCCCGGTCGTCACGCTCTATGAGCTGGAGCCGGCGCCCGGCATCAAATCGTCGCGGGTCATCGGCCTGTCGGACGACATCGCCCGCTCGATGAGCGCGATCGCCTGCCGCGTCGCCGTGGTGCCCGGCCGCAATGCCATCGGCATCGAGCTGCCGAACGCCAAGCGCGAGACCGTCTATCTCAGGGAGATCATGGCCAGTCGCGATTTCGAGACCACCAAGGCCAAGCTGGCGCTGGCGCTCGGCAAGACCATCAATGGCGAGGCAGTCATCGTCGACATCGCCAAGATGCCGCACGTGCTGGTCGCCGGCACTACCGGTTCGGGCAAGTCGGTCGCCATCAACACCATGATCCTGTCGCTGCTCTACCGGCTGACGCCGCAGGACTGCCGACTGATCATGATCGACCCGAAAATGCTGGAGCTCTCGGTCTATGACGGCATCCCGCACCTGCTGACGCCTGTGGTCACCGACCCGAAGAAGGCGGTGGTGGCGCTGAAATGGACCGTGCGCGAGATGGAGGACCGCTACCGCAAGATGTCGAAGGTCGGCGTCCGCAACATCGACGGTTTCAATGCGCGGGTGCAGCAGGCCGAGAAGAAAGGCGAGAAGATCTCGCGCACGGTGCAGACCGGTTTCGACCGCCAGACCGGCGAGGCGGTCTACGAGACGGAAAACCTCGATCTTGAGCCGATGCCCTACATCGTCGTCATCATCGACGAGATGGCCGACCTGATGATGGTCGCCGGCAAGGACATCGAAGGCGCAGTGCAGCGCCTTGCGCAGATGGCGCGCGCCGCCGGCATCCACGTCATCATGGCGACACAGCGGCCGTCGGTCGACGTCATCACCGGCACGATCAAAGCCAACTTCCCGACCCGCATTTCCTTCCAGGTGACGTCGAAGATCGACAGCCGCACCATCCTGGGTGAGCAGGGCGCCGAACAGCTCCTTGGCATGGGCGACATGCTCTACATGGCCGGTGGCGGCCGCATCCAGCGCGTCCACGGTCCGTTCGTTTCCGATGACGAGGTCGAGAAAATCGTCGCGCATCTGAAGCTGCAGGGCGTACCGGAATATCTCGACGCCATCACCGAGGATGACGACGAGGAAGACGAGCCGTCGGGCAAAGGTAGCTCCGGCGGCGGCGGTGGCGGCAATTTCGAGGATTCCGACGATCCCTACGATCAGGCGGTTTCGGTGGTGCTACGTGACGGCAAGGCCTCGACCAGCTACATCCAGCGAAGGCTCGGCATAGGCTACAACCGCGCCGCCTCGATCATCGAGAAGATGGAGAAGGAAGGCATTGTCGGCCCGGCCAACCATGCCGGAAAACGCGAGATTCTGGTACCGACGGAGGACGACAAGTTCTGATCCGACCGGAAAGAACCGGCAGATCTGCCCGCTGCAACCTTGACGGGCGGCAACTTCGAACCTTTTGGCGCGTTGCAACGACCAAGCGCTGTTCGGCCCGCCAAACTTAAGCCCAACTGGGGGGCCAAACACTGCGACAACAGATAAACCAGACGAGAGTGACCGGCATGAAAAACTCTTCTTTCGCCACGATCAGCGATTTTGCCCCGACCCGCCGCCAGTTGCTTGGCCTCGGTCTGGTCCTGGCAGGTGCTGCGGCCGTCAATGTCGTGCCCGGGGTCCAGTTGCTGGCGTCGGCGCAAGCGGCGGTGCCACCCACCGCACAGAAGATCGCCGACCATTTTTCCTCGGTCAAATCGATGGCCGGCGAGTTTGTGCAGTTCGGACCCAAGGGCGAGCAGACCGGCGGCAAGTTCTTTCTGGAACGGCCAGGCAAGATCCGCTTCAACTACGACGGGACGTCGAATTTCAGGGTGATTTCCGACGGCAGGTCGGTGGTCATCCTCAATAAGCGGCTGAAAACGTCCGATCTCTACCCGCTGTCAAAGACGCCGCTCAAGCTGCTCCTCGACACCAAGATCGACCTCTCCGGCGGCCGTGTCAAAAGCGTCAAGGAAGAGAACGACGTCACCACCATCCAGCTTGCCGACAAATCAGTGTTCGGCAGCTCGAAGATCACCATGATGTTCGATCCGAAATCCTACGAATTGCGCCAGTGGACGATCACCGACGCGCAAGGCAAGGACACGACGGTGATGATCTTCAACGTCAGGGAAGGCGTAAGCTTTGCCCCCGACACTTTTGCCATCGACTATACGGCTAACCGCGAGCTCAACACCAAATCGCGGTAAGCCTTGCTGCGATAGCTGTGCAAAGTCTTGGGCCGTGCCTTGCCAGGCGCGGCCCGGCTTGTTTTTAAGGCTCGCGGCTGGCAGGTTCTGGCCCGACTCTCTCATGGGCGCATGACTCGCCAAAGGCGTTTGCCTCTGGCGGCCATGTGCCTGCCCCCGGATCCTGTGCATGCCCTTTTCCATCGCCACCTGGAACATCAATTCCGTCCGCCTGCGCATGCCGATCGTCGAACGCCTGCTTGTCGAACAGGCACCGGACGTGCTCTGCCTGCAGGAAACCAAAGTTCCCGACGAGCTGTTTCCCGAGAAGGCGTTCCGCAAGCTCGGCTACGAGCACATCGCCTTCCACGGCCAGAAGGGCTATCACGGCGTGGCGACGGTGGCGCGGCGGCCGATGGAGATCGTCGAAAAGCGCCGCTTCTGCGAGATCGAGGATTGCCGGCATCTGTCGGTCACCGTGCGGGCCGGCGGCAAGGCAATCCTGCTGCACAATTTCTACGTTCCGGCCGGCGGCGACGAGCCCGACCCGGAGATCAACCGCAAGTTCAGGCATAAGCTGGATTTCGTCGCCGAAATGAACGCCATCCGCGCCGAGCATGACGAGGTCTCCGGCTCGATCCTGGTCGGCGACCTCAACATTGCGCCGCTCGAGCACGATGTCTGGTCGCACAAGCAACTCTTGAAAGTGGTCAGCCATACGCCGGTCGAGACGGAAAATTTCGAGGCGATGCGGCTCGCCGGCGACTGGGTCGACCTGATGCGGCTCAACGTGCCTTATGAACAGAAGCTCTACACCTGGTGGAGCTATCGTGCGCAGGATTGGGAAGCGTCGGATCGCGGCCGGCGGCTCGACCATGTCTGGTCGTCGCCAAATCTGGTGCCGAGCTTTGCCGGCTACGAGATCCTGCGGCTGGCGCGCGGCTGGGAACGGCCGTCGGACCATGTGCCGGTGATAGCGCGCTTCGATTTAGAGTAGTGCGGACTGCCGCCTGTAGCGATCCTTCGCGCGCCCCTCTGTCCTGCCGGACATCTCCCCCACTTGTGGGGAGATTGGCCGTCACCTTGGCTTTCGCCAATCTCCAACGCTGCAGAAGTGGGCGGAGCGTCCGAACTGCTAATCTCCCTCCTTGTGGGGGAGATGTCCGGCAGGACAGAGGGGGGCGCTGTCCCTCCGGCGTTTTAGAAGTTTCCGTACCATCTTTGCCCGCTCAGCTCTCGAAACGCGACGCCAGCTCTTCGATGCGGCGGATCATTGCCTGAAAATCCTCGGAAATGCGCTGGTGCAGATGGACCGCGATATCGGGATACTCCTCCAGGATGCGGCGGAACATCTTGCGGCTGAGCCGCAGCACTTCCGAATCGATCTCGGCGGATGCGCTGGTCAGCCGGTTGGTGTCGGCGATCAGCGCCAGTTCGCTGAGCGTCGTGCCGGGGCCGGCCGTGCCTATCGGGACGCGGTCGCCGTTCTGCTCGCGATACAGCACGATGCGCCCGCTGACCACGATATAGGCGCAATCGGCCTCGTCGTCCTCGCGGTAAAGCTTGTGGTCGGCCTGCAGCCTTGTGGTTTCCGCGCCAAAGGCGAGCAGACGCAACTGTTCGTCCGTGAAGCCCTCGAAGAGCCTCACGGTGGACAGGATGCGGATGTCGTCATCCAACGCCATCTAGCTATGTCCCCGAACGGTCAGTCCAATCCCTCCCTTAGAGCGCCGAGCGTCCCTTTGGACGCGCAAAGGACGCTCTTACGCTTTGAATCGACGCACCGTGCTTTACAAAAGATCGATTCCGATTTTTGGGCCGATGCATCAGCGAGGCCGATCCAAAACCACCTCCAGTATCAGGATCGTACCCCGAAAGCGGCCCCGCCCCGACCGCTCATTGGATAATTAAATGTTTAAGGAACCAGCTTGTAGCCGCCGCTTTCTGTCACAAGAATTTCCGCATTGGAAGGATCGCGCTCGATCTTCTGGCGCAGCCGGTAGACATGGGTTTCCAACGTGTGCGTGGTGACGCCGGAATTGTAGCCCCACACTTCCTCGAGCAGCACATCGCGCGTCACCACCTTCTGGTCGGCGCGGTAGAGATACTTGATGATCGAGGCTTCCTTTTCGGTCAGCCGCACCTTGGCGCCCCGCTGGTCGATCAGAAGCTTCTGGCTGGGCTTGAAAGTGTAGGGGCCGACCGAAAAGGTGGCGTCTTCGCTCTGCTCATGCTGGCGAAGCTGCGCACGAATGCGGGCCAAGAGAACCGCAAAGCGGAAAGGCTTGGTCACATAGTCGTTGGCGCCGGCTTCGAGGCCGAGAATCGTGTCGGAATCGGTGTCGTGTCCAGTCAGCATGATGATGGGCGACTTGTAGCCGCCCTTGCGCAGTATCTTCACCGCCTCCCGGCCATCCATGTCAGGCAGGCCGACATCCATGATGAGCAGATCGATGAGGCCGCCGCGGGCCGTGGCGACGCCTTTGGCGGCGGTTGATTCCTGCAGGACGTCGAATTCCTCATAGAGAGACAATTGCTCGACGAGCGTGCCGCGCAGGTCGTCATCGTCATCGACGATCAGAATGGTGCGTGAAGTCATGGATCAATCCGTTGTTTTGAAAAGAAAATTCAGTTGACCGCTGCCTGTTTATGCGGAAGCTGACCGGCACAACAGCCGATCACAGTGATTTGTTCCGTGGCACGATCATACAAGAAAAAACGCGCGTGCAATGAGGCGAGCGCATTTTTGCGAAAAGGGCTCCGTGTTCTCACGGTGCGAGCAAGGCCCGGCCACGCCAGCCAGGGGTTCCTGCAGGCTGGCAAACTGGTGTTTTCATGTGCGCTGGGACGCGGCGGCATATCGGCCGGCAAACGCGAAGGCGACGGCGCCACGCCGCTTGGTTCGATGCGGATCCTGTCGGGATATTTCCGTAACGATCATTTTTCCGAGGGCCGCAAAACCCGGCTGGCGATGGCGCCGATCGGTCCCGATCTCGGCTGGTGCGAGGTGCCTGAGGACCGCAACTACAACCGCCCCGTCAGGATTCCCTATGGTGCCAGCCACGAGCGGATGCTGCGCGCCGACCGGCTTTATGACGCCTGCCTGGTGCTAGACTGGAACATTGCGCCGCGCCGCCGCGGGCGCGGCAGCGCGATCTTCTTTCACCTGGCGCGCCCCGGCTTCACGCCGACGCAAGGCTGCGTCGCGGTGACGGCACGCACGATGGCCCGGCTGTTGCCGCTGCTGTCGGACCGTACAGTAGTGAGGGTGGTGAGGTAGGGCAGTAGGGCAGTAGGGGATTAGCGAAAGTAAGGGTGGCGCAGTCCGGCGCATATCTATTGGCGATTTCCTACTGCCCTACCTACTGCCCTCCGCGGCCTCTGCCAGCCGATGTCGAGAAGACCCAGCCGACCGAGTTCCCTGTCCATCACACGTGCGACATCCTTCCGTTCGGCGCCGATGTCGCGCAATTGGCGGTCCGGAAGATCCTCGATGTTCTCCTGCGGAAGGTTGACCGCGATTTTTGCATGGCGGAACCAATCAAACAGCGCGCGCAACCAGGCCGGGCGGATGGCTGCAGAGCTCAAGACAATGTGGGACATGGTGCAATCCGCTTCTCCGGACAACAAATCCGGTTTGATGTTTGTTCGATGAACACAGCATGCCGGATTGAAATTAAAACGAGAAACGAGTAGTTTTCTCAGTATCTTCAAGTTTTGTTTGAGGTGGAAATGCTTGACCGGCCTTTCCTCGTCCTGGAGTGATGGCGCGCCTGCTGCCTGGAACCCGTGCACTGAGGACGCTGGAAGCGGCGGCCCGGCACCTCAATTTCACCCGCGCCGCAGACGAACTCGGCCTGACGCCGGCCGCGGTCAGCCACCAGATCAAGGAAATCGAGGATCAGCTCGGCATCGTGCTGTTCACGCGCACCAGCCGCACCATTCGGCTGACCGAAGCGGGCGCGGTGCTGTTCGAGGCCTCGACCGACGCGCTCGACCTGCTTGGCCGGGCCGTCTCACGGGCGCACAAGATGGCGCGCGGAACGGCGCTGCTGAAAGTCACCCTCGACGCACAGTTCGCGACAAAATGGCTGATGCGGCGCGTCGACGGGTTTCGTAAGCATCAGCCCGACATCGAGCTCCGTTTCGACATCAGCTATGAGGTGCGCGACTTCGACCTCGACGATGTCGATATCGGCATCCGCTTCGGCGCCGGGAAATATCCGGGACTTTGCGCCGACCGGCTGTTCGAAAACGTCATCATTCCTGTCTGCAGTCCGGCGTTGCTGCGGGCGGGGCCGCCGCTGAAGGAGCCGCGCGACCTGTTTCACCACACGCTTGCCCACATCGAGTGGGCGCGCCAGGGTGTGACATGGCCGAATTGGCGCATGTGGATGGCAGCGGCCGGCGTCGACGATTTCGACGACAGCCGAACGATGGTCTTCGGCACGTCTTCGGATGTCGTTCAGGCTGCGCTCGACGGCAATGCCGTCGCGCTTGCCGATTTCGCCATGGTGGCAAACGACCTTTCCGAGGGCAGGCTGGTGCGACCGTTTGAGCTGGGCATCAAGGTCGCGCCCGAATTCGCCTATTTCCTGGTCTATCCCAAAAGTGCGGCGCACGACCCGCGCATCGTCGCCTTTCGCGAATGGCTTCTCGACGAAGTCGCGAAAACACCGACCTGACGATCGTGGCGGATCCTTAGAGCGGCTTGTTTTTGCGCAATTCCCCAGGGAAACCGCTACGCACTTTTCCTGGAATTTGCTCTAGCTCAAGCCGCCGCTGCTCCAAACCAACCGATCACCGCGCCGATGATGAGCAGCACGCCAAGCCAGTGGCCGCAGTTTATGATGGTCAGGTCCCAGCCGAAACCTTCGTAACGATGGTTGACGGAAAGCGTCGTGGCGACGAATCCCAGCCAGAGAACGAAGCCGAATACGAGCCCGGCAAGGAGGCTCGGCTCGCCTCCGGTCATCGCTCCGACGACGAGGGACATGACGAGCGCCATGACCAGTTCCGCGACGAAGCTGATGACGAATGGCAGCGGCGATTTACTCATGGTCGCCGGATCAAGCTTGGCGGCCTTGAGCCAGGGCTTGCTCAAGCCCATGTACCAGGCGGCGCCGAACAACCACGCCACCACGGCGGCGACGATCACCGCCAGCCAGTTCACTGCTGAAAAATCCATGATTTCCCTCCCCGGAAGCATGTCGCCCAAAAGTGCCCAGCGGTTTTGGGATAACGACATGAGTATTCTCAAAATCGATGCGTGATGGAACGCCTGTTCGGCGATGCCGTCAAGCAAACCGCCAGACGGTCGTGCGCTTGACCAGGGCATCTTCCAGCGCCCGGGTCACCGCCACTTCGTAGACGGTGAGCGGCTCCAACCCGATCTTCGGCAGATAGGAGCGGCCGGGATCGCCAACGAGAATGTCGGCGCCGCGTGACTTGAGCGTCGCGAACCACGGCATCAGCCTGTCGGCAAAGGATTTGTCGTAGAAGACGTCGCCGGCCAGAACCACATCCCAGCCCGCATCGGTTCCGATGCAATCCGAGCCGAGGAATTTGATCCGGACATCATTGGCCTCGGCATTGAGGCGGATCGCGCTCGCGCAGAACGGGTCGATATCGGCGGCGATCACCTCTGCCGCGCCGGCCTTCATTGCTGCAATGGCGACAAGGCCGGAGCCGGAGGCAAAGTCGAGCACGCGCTTGCCGTGCACATCAGACGGATTGTCGAGGATGTAGCGGGCAAGGCCCTGGCCGCCGGCCCAAGCGAAGGCCCAGAAGGGAGGCGGCAGCCCGATTTCGGCCAGTTCGTCCTCGGTCCGCTGCCACAGATCATGCGCTTCGTCGGCCAGATGCAGCAGGATCTCGGGCACATGCGGCGGCGCCATCAGCGCCGTGTTGTCGAGGATGAAGTTTTTCGCGCTGTTTGGCGTCAGCGCCGTCACGGAGCCGGCGTCAGGTCGCCCATGCGGCAGACCTCTTTCCATTCGGCCGGCGTCACCGGCTGCACTGAAAGCCTTCCGAGCCGGACCAGTGCCATCTCGGCAAGCTTGGGATTGGCCTTGACCTGTTCCAGCGTCACCGGCTTCGGCATATCCTTGACGGCACGGATATCGACGCATTCCCAACGCGGATCGTCGGTAGTGCTGTCCTGATGGGCCAGCGCGCAGACCTCGGCGATGCCGACCACGTCGAGCCCGTCGTTGGAATGGTAGAAGAAGCCGAGGTCGCCGATCTGCATCGCTTTCATGTTGTTGCGCGCCGCATAGTTGCGCACGCCGTCCCATTGCGTTCCGGCCTTGCCCTTCGCCTTCAGCGCTTCGAAGGAGAAGACCGAGGGTTCCGATTTGAACAGCCAGTAGTTCATCGTATTTGCTCCTCCTGCCGGCTGGAATCAGGCAACCGCAGGCTTGTTGAAGGTCCAGTTCCATTGCCTGATTTCGACGCTTTCGAACAGCCCGGCCTTGGCGTAGGGGTCTGCCGCCGACAGGGCCTCTGCCGCGGCCAGATCGGGCGCCTCGACCACGACGAGGCTGCCGTTCGGCTTGCCGTCGGCGCCGAGGAACGGACCGGCGAAGGCCAGCTTCTTCTCGCCGTTCAATCCTTCCAAAAAGGCAATATGCTCAGGCCGAGTATCGAGCCGCACCTGCAGGTTTCCAGGCTTGTCCTTGCAAATCAACGCAAACAGCATCTTTCCATCTCCGGATTGTTCGAGATTTATCGCATCGGCCCGAAAATCGGAATCGATTTTCGGAAAGCACGATGCGCAGTTTCAAAGTGTTAGAGCGTACTTTGTGCGTCCAAGCGGACGCACGTCGCTCTAAACATCGGTTTCGGTCTTCAGCGGCCTTGTCATCAGCGCCGACACAGCCTGGCGAATGGTGATCGTCCCGTCCAGTATGGCGGCGACGGCGGTGATGATCGGCGCATCGATCCGGCGCTCGGTGGCGATGCGGGCGGCGATCGCCGCCGTCGGCACGCCTTCGGCCAGTGGCAGGCCGGTAAGCGGCTTGCCTTGCCCCAGCGCCAGCCCGTAGGCGAAATTGCGCGACTGGGCGGACGAGCAGGTGAGCAACAGGTCGCCGAGACCGGAAAGTCCCATCAGCGTTTCCGGCCTGGCGCCAAAGGCAGCACCGATGCGGCGCAATTCGACAAAGCCGCGCGTCACCATCGCGGCCTGGGCGCTGGCGCCGAGCCCGGCGCCAGTGACGGCACCGGCGGCAATGGCAAAGACGTTCTTCAGCGCCCCGCCGATCTCGACGCCGATGAGATCGTCGCTCGAATAGCAGCGCAGATTCTGCGCCGAAAAGCGCGCGGCAAGGTCTGCCGCCAGACCCTCGTTGCGGGCGGCGACCACCACGGCCGTCGGCAGCCCCCTGGCGACGTCGGTGGCGAAGCTCGGGCCGGACAGGGCGGCAATCGGATTTTCAGGCAGGATCTCTCTAGCGATGGCCGACAGCAATGCGCCGGTGTCGCGCTCGATGCCCTTGGCGCAGAGAACCAGCGGGACGCCGTTCGGCATAGGGCCTTTCGCGGTGGCTAGCATGGCGCGCAGCGACTGCGCCGGTGCCACCGCCAGAACGCAGTCGGCGCCGTCGAGCGCGGCCTCGATGTCGTTCGTTGCCACGATGCCGGCCTGGAGCGCGATGCCCGGCAGATAGCGCGGATTTTCGCCACGGTCGATCGCGGCGACGGTCTCCGGGTCGCGCGCATAGAGGCGGACGAAATGACCGGCCCGCAGCATGGCCAGCGCCAGCGCCGTGCCCCAGGCACCGCCGCCGAGCACGGCAATGCGCCAGCCACTTGGCGCCTTGTGCCCGCTACCGGTCATGCCTTGGCTCCGCGTCGACCCGAGCCGACCATCGGGGCGGAGACGCTGTCCAGCGGCCAGCGCGAGCGCGGCACGAAAGCGGCGGTGTTTTCACCCGCAATGCCGGCGCGCAGCCGTTCAATGCCGGCCCAGGCGATCATCGCCGCATTGTCGGTGCAGAGTTTGAGCGGCGGCGCGACGAAAGCAAAGCCGGCTTTCTCGCACAAGGCTTCCAGTGTCGTCTTGATCGTCCGGTTGGCAGCGACACCGCCGGCAACAACCAGCGCAGGATCTTGCTTATCAGGAAAGGTTTCGCGAAAACGCGTCAGCGCTCTCGAAACACGGTCATCCAGCGCATCCGCCACCGCGACCTGGAACGAGGCGCAGATATCGGCGACGTCCTGGTCGCTCAACGGGGCAATGGCCGTCGCCGCCTGGCGT
>NZ_SUEO01000010.1:56040-56399 GCF_004962925.1 Mesorhizobium sp.
TCAGCCCGGAAAAAGAAAAGTCGGGCTGCGCCGAGCCCTTCATCGGCCGTGGGAAAGCAAAGCGCGTGGCGTCGCCGGTCGCAGCCGCCTTCTCGACATTCGGCCCGCCGGGATAGGGCAGGCCGAGCATCTTGGCCGTCTTGTCGAAGGCTTCGCCGAGCGCATCGTCGATGGTTGTCGCCCAGCGCTGATAATCGCCAACGCCACGCACGGCGACGATCTGCGTGTGACCGCCGGACGCCAGCAGCAACAGGTAGGGAAAATCGAGACCGTCGGTGAGCCGTGCGGTGAGCGCGTGGCCTTCGAGGTGGTTAATGGCGATCAGCGGCTTGTTTGCGGCGGCTGCGATCGCCTTGGCC
>NZ_SUEO01000010.1:56409-59415 GCF_004962925.1 Mesorhizobium sp.
GAATCGGCCAGAGCTGCCTCTATGATGCCGTCCAGTGCCTCGACATGGGCGCGCGCGGCGATTTCGGGCACGACGCCGCCGAAGGCGGCATGCTCCTCGATCTGGCTGAGCACGATATCGGACTGGATTTTGGGCACGCCGCTGCCATCCAGCGTCACCACGCTGGCGGCGGTTTCGTCGCAACTCGTCTCAATGCCCAGAACGCGGATCAATTCGTCGCTGTCCCTAGAAGATTGTATAGCTGGCCTTTCCCCGTTAGGAGAAGGCCCGGAAAACGGCCTCAATCTGCCGGGGTTAACACGGACGGCGCGCCATGCAAACAACCTTGAAAATCGGAACACGCGGCAGCCCGCTGGCGCTGGCGCAGGCGCATGAAACGCAGGCGCGGCTGATGGCCGCGCACGGCCTGCCGGTTGAGGCGTTCGAGGTGGTCGTCATCTCGACCAGTGGCGACCGCATCCAGGACCGGCCGCTGTCGGAAGCCGGTGGCAAGGGCTTGTTCACCAAGGAAATCGAGGAGGCGCTGCTGGCGCGACGTATCGATATCGCCGTGCATTCGTCAAAGGACATGCCGACGGTGTTGCCCGACGGGCTGGAACTGTCCGCTTTCCTGCCGCGCGAGGATGCCCGCGACGCTTTCGTCGGCAAGGCGGCGAAGACAATCGCCGGATTGCCGCAGGGCGCGAAGGTCGGCTCGTCGTCGCTCAGGCGCCAGGCATTGATCCGGCGCATGCGGCCGGACCTCGACGTGGTGATGTTCCGCGGCAATGTGCAGACGCGGCTCCGCAAGCTCGACGAGGGCGTTGCCGACGGCACCATCCTTGCCTATGCCGGGCTGAAGCGGCTCGGGCTCGAAGATGTCATCACCGATCTGATGCCGCTCGACACCTTTCCGCCGGCGCCGGGGCAAGGCGCGATCTGCATCGAACGCCGCATCGGCGACCGCGACGTGGAAAGGATGCTGACGGCAATCCATGATTTGCCGACCGGACAGGCGCTGGCGTGCGAGCGAGCCTTCCTGGCGGCGCTCGACGGGTCATGCCGCACGCCGATCGCCGGCCATGCGACGATATCAGACGGAACGGTCTTCTTCGCCGGGCTGATCATCTCGCCGGATGGCACGCAATCACATGAGGTCGAGGCGCACGGACCGGCGCACGATGCCGCGCGCGTTGGCAACGAAGCCGCCAGGACCGTGCGGGCCAAGGCCGGCGAAAAATTCTTCGACGGCTGGGCCTGACATGCGTCGTGTCCTGGTGACGAGGCCGGAACCGGGCGCCTCGCGCACGGCGCAGCGGCTTGAGGACCTGGGTTTCCAACCGATCCTGCTGCCATTGACCGAAATGGTCGCTCTGCCGGTCGATGTGGACGGGGTCGCAAACAATGCCGCAGCCGTTGCGGTCACCAGCGCCAATGCCGTGCGCCATGCGCCGAAGGAGATCATCGCGGCGCTCGCCGCCTTGCCCTGCCATGCCGTCGGCAGACGGACAGCGGAAGCGGCCCGCGCTGCGGGATTCCTGTCGGTCAGCGAAGGCCCCGGCGATGCCGAGGCGCTGGCGGATGCGCTTGCCGGCGGCTTCACGGCAAAGACGATCATCTATCTGTGCGGACGCGTGCGATTTCCGGCGTTCGAGGCGCGGCTGAAGGCCGCTTGTGTCCTCGTCCGCGCCATCGAGACCTACGACACCGTCGCACTGGACCATTCGGACGCTGCAATCCTTGCGCGCCTGTCTGGCCAGCCGGTTGAAGCGGTGCTTCTTTATTCGGCCAAGGCGGCGACAGCGATGCAGGCCCTGGCTGGCCGGCCGGCGTTGCGTGGTCTTTTTGAAGAGACATGGTTTTTCGTCCTGTCCGGACGTATCGCCGCAGCCTTGGAGACTGTCGCCTCAGAAAAGCTCCGTGTTGCGCCGGAGCCCAGCGAGGAGGCGTTGCTGGAGCTTTTGCGGACGTGGCGTTGACCCCGTGTCATCACGCCGCCCCTTTTCACCGCTTGGTGATGTGCTAGACCCTTTCTGAACCATCCCGAAGCGAATTTTGCGGAGCCCAAGCATGGTCAAGACGCCGAAGATGCGGCATTCGAAAAGCCGTCGCGAGCCGGTGACCATCGAACTCGAACCCGGCGCCGTTTCGCGCGTTGCCGGCGAGGATGCCGCCAACGGGCGGACCGACGAGGCGAAGGCGGAGGAGGCGGCAAACGCGTCCCAGCCGGCAGCGCCTGAAGAACCCATGCATGCCGACCAGACCGACATCGAGCCGTGGGAACATGCTGACGCCGGCCCGGAAGAGCCGGCAGGCGGCGGCGTCAAAGGTCCTGAAGGACCCAAACCGACTTATCCGGCGGGCTCGGAGGCATCGGCGGACCGGGCCTTCGACTACAGTTTCGACGACGCATCTGCCAAAGCCAGCGGGATGGGGGCCGAAGAAGCGCCGAAGGACGCCCAGACAGGGAATGAAGACATGGCAGCGCAGCCGAAGCGTGGCGGCATCAACGGCATCGCTGCCGGCATCATCGGCGGCGTTATCGCGCTCGCCGCAGCCGGAGGGCTGCAGTTTGCCGGCCTGCTCGGCGCGCCAGGGGCTGGCGATGCCTCGGGCGTATCGCTCGATGGCGTCAATGGCGAAATCGCTTCGCTGAAGACCGAGATCGCCGGGCTCAAGGACACAGCCGGCAGCAATGATGCGTCGGCCAAGGTGGACGGGCTGTCGTCGGCGCTGGATCAGGTCAAGACGGATGTCGCGTCGCTAAAATCGGCGGTCGAGCAGGGTGGGGCCGGCGACACTGCCGGGCTTGCAGCCCTTGGCGACAAGGTCAGGCAGATCGAGACGACGGTTGCGGCCCTTGGCCAGGCAGGCAACACGGCGCCGGTCGATCTCGGGCCGATCAACGAAAAGCTGACAGGGCTCGACGCGGCGGTGAAATCCGTCGGTGAGGCGGCGACGGCGCAGGACGGCCGGCTTGCGGCACTGGAACAGTCAGTGTCGCAGCTTTCCGGCAAGGTCGAGTCA
>NZ_SUEO01000110.1:0-257 GCF_004962925.1 Mesorhizobium sp.
GTCGAGTCACAGACGGGACAGCCGAAGATCGCGCTCGCCATCGCCGCTTCGGCGCTGAAGGCAGCACTCGACGGCGGTGCGCCGTTCGCCGCCGAACTCGAAACCTTTGCGGCGATTTCACCGGGCGCACCGGAGATCGCAACCTTGCGTCCCTACGCCGAAAAGGGCGTTCCGACCCGTGCCGAGATCGCCGCCGAAGTGCCCGCCGCGGCCAGTGCCATGGTCGCTGCCTCCGAGCCCGTCGACCAGAATGCCGG
>NZ_SUEO01000110.1:267-19825 GCF_004962925.1 Mesorhizobium sp.
ACCTGCTATCGAGCGCCGAATCGCTGGTCAAAGTCAGGCCGATCGGTGCCGTCGAAGGCGCCGGGGCACCGGAAACCGTCGCGCGCATGGAGGTAGCGGTCAACCAGGGCGACTACGCCAAGGCACTCAGCGAATACGATACGCTGCCCGAGGCCGTGAAGGCCGCCGGAGCCGATTTTGCCGGCAAACTGAAGGCGCGGATCGAGGTCGAGACGCAGATCGACGCGCTGATATCAGGTGCGATGAAGGCGTGAGGAAAACCCGATGATTCGCATTCTGCTTTTCCTCGCCGTCGTTTTCGCGCTCGGGCTGGGTTTCGCCTGGCTGGCCGATCGCCCTGGCGAGATGGTCGTCACCTTCAGCGGCTATCAGTATCAGGTCAGCCTGATGGTGGCGGCAGTGGCGGTTGTTGCCGTCGTTGCCGCGGTGATGATCGTCTGGTGGCTAATCAAGTCGCTGTGGAACAGCCCCTACACCATCTCGCGCTATTTCCGCGTGCGCCGCCGCGACCGTGGCTATCAGGCGCTGTCGACCGGCATGATTGCCGCCGGCGCCGGTGACGGAGCACTCGCCCGCAAGAAGACCAAGGAAGCGGCAAAGCTGATCCGTTCCGACCAGGAGCCGCTGATCCAGCTGCTCGAGGCGCAAGCCTCGCTGCTCGAAGGCGATCATGAGGGGGCCCGCGAGAAGTTCGAGACCATGCTCGACGATCCAGAAATGCGGCTGCTCGGCCTGCGCGGGCTTTATCTCGAGGCCGAGCGCCTCGGTGATCGCAACGCGGCGCGGCATTATGCCGGCCGCGCCGCGGCGGTGGCGCCGCAACTGGCCTGGGCCGCCGAATCGACGCTGGAGGATCTGACCGGGCGCGGCGACTGGGACGGCGCGCTGAAATTGGTCGAGGCGCAGAAATCGACGCGCCAGATCGAGCGCGACGCCGCCAACCGGCGCCGCGCCGTGCTGCTCACTGCCAAGGCGCAGGCGCTGATCGACAGCGATCCCAATGCCGCCAAAACCGCTGCTATCGAGGCCAATCGGCTGCGGCCGGACTTCGCGCCGGCGGCGGTCGTCGCAGCCAAACTGCTGTTCAGGCAGAACGATGTGCGCAAGGGCGCGAAAATCCTCGAAGCGGCGTGGAAAGCCGAGCCGCATCCGGAGATCGCCGAGCTTTACACCCACGCCCGGCCTGCCGATGCCGTCCTCGACCGTCTGAATCGGGCGAAAAAGCTGCAGGAGATGAAGAAGAACCACGCCGAATCCTCGCTGACGGTGGCGCGCGCCGCGCTCGATGCGCAAGATTACAAGACCGCTCGCCAGGAGGCCGAGGCAGCCATTCGCATGGATCGCCGTGAAGGCGCCTATCTGCTTCTGGCCGACATCGAGGAGGCCGAGACCGGCGATCAGGGCAAGGTGCGGCAGCTTCTGTCCAAGGCGGTGCGTGCACCGCGCGATCCGGCCTGGGTTGCCGACGGCGTCGTCTCCGAGCGCTGGGCGCCGGTGTCGCCGATCACCGGCAGGCTCGACGCCTTCGAATGGCGGGCACCGATGGAGCGGCTCGGCCAGCTAATCGACAGCCATGACGATGCGCCGGATGCCGCGGTGCCAACCATCGCGGCGCCAATCAAGCCGGCAAAAGAAAACCTGATCGAGCTGAATCCCGCTGTTTCGGCCGAAAGACCGGCCACCGCGGCGGCATCGGAGAGTGACGAAGACCAGGTTACGCCGGTCACCGCCACGGCCTTTGCCGCGGTGCCGCCGGATGCCGAAGCTGTCGAACCGGCGGAGGAATTGGCCCGGCTGCCCGACGATCCCGGCGTCGATCCCGATGACGAGGACCATAAATCACCACGCAAGTTTCGATTGTTTTGATTTGGCTTAGCTTGATAGTTTTGCCCGATGGGAAGTAAGAATCACATGTTCGAACGCGTTCTGTCGTTTCTGAAGGACCTGCCGGCAGGTGGCAGCGCGCGCGACAACGCCGATGATCCGCGCGTTGCCGCATCCGCTCTTCTCTACCATGTGATGAGTGCCGACGGCGTGCGTCAGGATGCCGAATGGGAGCGGTTCAAGGCGGTGCTGGCGGAAAGCTATTCGATCAGCGGCGACGAACTCGACGCGCTGGCAGCCGCCGGCGAGCGGGCCGACAACGAGGCGGTCGACCTCTATGCCTTCACCAGCGTGTTGAAGCGCCAGCTCGATGCGGACGCGCGAAAAGCCTTCATCGGCCTGATGTGGGAAATCGTCTATGCCGATGGCGAATTGCACGAACTCGAGGACAATATCGTCTGGAGAGTCGCCGAGCTGATCGGCGTCGAACGCCGCGACCGCGTCGAGGCACGCCGCAAGGCGGCGGCCGAAGCGCCGGGCGCCACCGGAACGTCGAGCGACGAATAGACGGGATCCCCATGCCATCCACGCCGAGGCCGAGACCAAAAATCCTGATCGTGCTGCATCAGGAGAGTTCGAGCCCCGGGCGCGTCGGCCACATGCTTATCGAAGAAGGCTTCGACCTCGATCTCCGCTGCCCGCCGCTCGGCGACGCCTTGCCGGAAACACTGGACGGTCATGCCGGAACCGTGGTGTTCGGCGGACCGATGAGCGCCAATGACGAGGACGACTTCGTCCGCCGCGAGACCGACTGGCTGAAAGTTCCGCTCAGGGAGAACCGGCCGTTGCTCGGCATCTGCCTCGGCGCGCAGATGCTGGTCAACCATCTTGGCGGCAAGGTCGAGGGTCATGGCGAGGGGCTGGTCGAGATCGGCTGGTATCCGCTGAAGGCGACCGAGGATGGCCGGAAGCTGATGCACTGGCCTGACATGGTCTACCAGTTTCACCGCGAAGGCTTTTCGCTGCCGCGGGACGCGACGCTGCTGGCGACGGCCGAAACCTATCCCAACCAGGCCTTTCGCTATGGCGACAATGCCTGGGGCATCCAGTTCCATGGCGAATTGACCCGGGCGATGATGCAGCGCTGGGTCGTTCGCGGCGCGCACCGCTTCGAGTTGCCCGGTGCGCAGCCCGGCCGCGATCACCTAGGTGGCCGGCTGATCTGGGACATGCATCTGAAGCGCTGGCTCGGCGAATTTCTGCAGACGATCTTCGGCAAGCCCGCGCTGTCCTAATCTAGACTAACAGCGGACCCTTTGTGAGACGCGCTCGCTGGTCGCCCTTCGTCATCGTCGTCGTATTGCGCTCAGCTGAGTTCTTGGGCGAGTCCGATGAGAAGCCCTTCAGGCCCGCGGATGTAGCAGAGCCGATACGCGTCTTTATACTGGACTACTTCGCCTACGAGCTGCGCGCCGCGATTGCGGAGTCTTTCAAGCGTCTCGTCAATGTCGTCCACGGCGAACATGACGCGGAGGTAGCCTAGAGCGTTAACCCGGGCGTTGCGGTGATCCGCGACGGCAGGCGGCGTGAGGAAGCGGGATAGCTCGAGCCGGCCGTGGCCGTCCGGCGTGCGCATCATGGCAATCTCGACGCGCTGATCGCCCAGTCCAGTGACACGTCCGGCCCATTCTCCTTCGATCGTGCCCCGCCCTTCGAGCTCAAGGCCGAGCTCGCGAAAGAAATCAATCGTCCCTCCGAGGTCATCGACGACGATTCCTACGTTGTCCATCCGTTTGAGCGCCATGTGTCCAATCTACAAGGTGTCGTCCCAGGTCGTAAACTCATAAAACTGCTTGCCAGGTGAGCATCAGGGCTCTGGAAGGGAGCCTTGTGATGCGTCGCCGGTTTGATCTGACGGATTTTGAGCGGTCGCTAATCGAGCCATTGCCGCCGCAAAGAGCCGAGGCATTTGCGCGGGTCGACGATCGGCGGGTGATCAAAACCCGATACGGCAAACGCGCCGACAATTTCCTTGCCGCCATCAAGCTCTTCGCTACTGGATTAAAAGGTTACGAGTCTACGGCCTAGCGTATGCCGGGGCGCGCGCTTCTGGCGACCATTGCGACGATTGTTTCGAAGAGTTCATCCCGCGCCTGCGCGGCCGTGATTTCTCCGGTCGCGGCAGCATAGGACAGGGCCTCGGCTGCGCCGAGCATCGCCCAGAGGCCCGCTGAAGCGACAGCACCAGTTCCGGCGAATGGGGCAAGCGCAATCCGGCACCTCTCGATGAACGCCGTCTCGCAGTCGCGCTTGATCCTTTCGAGCTCAGGCGAACCGGCCAGCGCAGCGATGACACCGGGTATCTCGCGGCCTTGGAGAAGCACGCAGTCGACATAGGAAGACGCGATAACCGCGGCTCGGCCCGCCAAGGTCGGTTCGCTCGCCTGAAGCGCCGCGTCCATGAGCGCATTCTGACGTGCGTCGAATTCCCGATAGAGCGCCGCCAGCAGCCCGGACCGCGTGCCGAAATGGTCGTAAACGACGGGTTTTGTAACAGCCGACTGCTCTGCCAGCCGTCCGAGCGTCAGGGCTTCCGTTCCTTCTTCCCCGATCAGCCGCCATGCGACGTCCAGAAGTTGCCGATGCCGTTCCTCTCGCGACAGCCGGCGACGCGGTCGCGAATGGGAAGCCTGATCACTCATTTCGGCGCTTGACATGGCTATATACCAAAATTAACTTACTAAAAGTATATAAGCTAGATCCTTCGGCCGCAACCAGTCAGCGGGAGTTTTCGATATGCACGCCCTCATCGTTATCGCGCATCCCGATCCCAGATCGCTCAGCCATAGCGTCGCCAGGCAGGTCGCCGAGGGTGTGTCCCTGTCTGATCCCGGCAATTCCTTCGAAATTGCGGACCTTACGGCGGAAGCTTTCGATCCGAGGTTCACCGCGACTGATCTCGCCGTCCATCGCAGGGAGACGCCGCCTTCGGCCGACGTTGCCGCCGAGCAAGCGAGGATAGATCGCGCCGATGCCCTCGTGCTGGTCTATCCCGTCTACTGGTGGTCGATGCCGGGGCTTCTCAAGGGATGGATCGATCGCGTATTCGCGAACGGTTGGGCTTACGATGAAGGGCCGGACGCCAAACTGGTGAAGAGGCTTCGCCACCTCCGGGTTCATCTGGTTGCCATCGGAGGCGCCAACCTGCGAACTTATGCGCGGCACGGCTATTTCGGAGCCATGAAGACGCAGATCGACCATGGCATCTTCGATTACTGTGGTGCGTCCGTCGTGACGTCCGAGCTGCTGCTCGGCTCGGAGACGCAGGATCCAGCCTCTCATTTCGGCGCCGCGCGCGCCATCGGCGGCAACCTCTTCAAGGCATCCGCGCGAGGCGCGGAGGCAGCATGAGCGCGCAGCGCACCGGCAGCACATGGCACGGTGTTCGCGGCCCCCGTGCCTGGATCAGTGTGCCGCCTGAAGCGAGCCTACGACTCCTGCTGGTTTGACCGAAGCAGGATGTCGTCGACGTCAGACCGGCAGCCCGTTCTGCTTTCGCAGGCTTTTGTCGAATGCGGATGCCGGGACGAAACGGCGCAGGAAACTGACCTGGCGCGCCATTTTTCCCGCTGCATAGCGCCTCCTCGGAACGGAATCGGTCGCTGCTTTCAAGACCGTCCCGGCTACGATTTCGGGAGCATCACCTGTTTCCATCGCTTTGCGCAGGATCACATCCATGCCAGCGCGCGCAGCGTCATAGATTTCAAGCAACTGGTCCGGCCTGGCGAGATTTTCTTCAAATGACGTGCGGGTATAGGCGGGCTCGACCAACACCACGCGAATTCCGAAAGGGCGCAGTTCGTGGTCGAGCGATTCGGAATAGCCCTCGATGGCATGTTTGGTCGACGCATAGAGCGCGGAATAAGGTGCTGGGATTAAACCCAACACAGAACTCAAATTGACGATTCTGCCCTTCCCTTGACGGCGCATTGCCGGCAGGACCGCGTTGGTCACGCGCAGAACGCCGAAGACGTTCACGTCGAACAGCGCCTGAGCCTGGACGGTCGAGGACTCCTCCGCGCCGCCGAGCAGGCCGACGCCGGCATTGTTGACGAGCAGGTCGATACGCCCGGCTTCGGCCAACACGTCATCGACCAGTTTCGCAACGGATGCGTCATCGGTGACGTCGCAGGTCAGCATGGTCACGCCGTCGGATCGTTCGGCGACCGCACGACGGCTGGTTCCGAACACGCGAAAGCCCGCGTTCTGCAGGGCCTTGGCCGTTGCGTGCCCGATGCCGGTGGATGCGCCCGTCACCAGGGCGACGCCTAGATTGGTCTTGTTCATGGTAATCACTTCTTTCTATGTGCTGGATTGCCGGCTGCAGGCGTGCGCAAATGGGATATGGCGCACACCCCGCGATCCGATGAGGCCACTACTCGGCAATGGCCCCGGTTTGCTGGTTGGACACCGACCCCACCTCGGTGACGGTAAGCTTGCCGCCGGAGCGCGAAATCTCGAGGCTTTGCTCGGGTTCGCCCAATTTCCGCGGCACGGCTATCGTAGCCGACTGCCCTTCGGCGAGAGTGGCCGAGAAGCGCAGCGGAACCCCGGTCTCTCCTTCCGCTATCGTTGCGATCACCCGATAGCCGTCATTTTCGTCGGTGTAGTGTAAGACGCCGCGAAAACCGCCGAGATCGATACTCTCCCCGGCCATGGCCGACAGCTCACCGGCATGCAACGGGGACGCGGCCAGGAAGAATGCCGCCACACCACCGATGATGTTGATCATCGCGACGCTCCGTTTGGATGTTGCCGATCTCGGCTGGCCTGCGGCGACATGATGCGCGGATTCTGGTTGGCGGGCGCTAAGGTTGGTCCTGTTCATAGAAGTCATTCCTTTCTTTGTGCTGGATTGCATTTCAAAAAGAATGTTACTATCATTTCGATATCAAGTCACTATCAAAATGATATGAACATGAAAAATCTTTCCAATGCCTTTTGCCCGATCGCCCGCGGCCTCACCTGCGTCGGCGATGCGTGGAGCATGCTGATCCTTCGCGACGCGAGCCTAGGCCTCATGCGCTTCGACGAATTCCGGAAAAGTCTTGGCATCGCCCCCACCATTCTGACCCGGCGGCTTGCGACGCTGACGGAGGAAGGACTTCTAGAAAAGCGGCGCTACTCGGAGCGGCCTCCGCGCGATGAGTACGTGCTGACCGCCGCCGGACGCGATTTCTTGCCGGTGCTCGTCTTACTGGGTGCGTGGGGACGCCAGTATCGTGGCGAAGGCAGGTTGGCGCGATATGTCGACGCAGAGACAGGAGAAGAAATCGAGCCGGTGGCAGTGGATGCCGTCACAGGAGCAAAGATCGGCACCCGCCCGATTCGTGTTGCAACACCCGAATAGTATTCCTTCCCGTATCGATGAGAGATGAGACGTGCCCACGAGAGGCGGTCAGAGACGGGGCGTCAATCACCGGACCCTGCGATGCTCGCTCCGGCCCGTTGGTCCGTCCAACGCCGGAATAGCACGCTGGCATTGACGCCTCCGAAGCCGAAGCCGTTAGAGATCGCGTAGTCCATTGCCATCGGGCGGGCTTGGTTTGCGACGAAGTCGATCCCGTCGCCGGCTGGATCCGGAGCGCTCAAATTGAGGGTTGGCGGCGCCACCTGATCCCTGAGCGCCAGGATTGCGAAGATGGCTCCAAGCCCGCCGGCGGCGCCGAGCAGGTGTCCGGTCGCCGATTTGGTTGCGCTGACAGCTATGGTGGAATCTGCGCCGAAGATTCTTTTGACCGCCGCGATTTCCCCGAGATCACCGACTGGCGTGGAGGTCGCGTGCGCATTGAGATGACGCACCTCACGCGCCGAAATGCCGGCTTGGGCAATAGCGATCTCCATGGCTCGGCGTGCACCGTCGCCGTCCTCGGGACCGGAGGTGACATGATGAGCATCCGCCGTCGTGCCGTAGCCGACGAGCTCGGCAAGCGGTTTCGCACCGCGCGCAAGGGCGTGGCTCAATTCCTCGATGACCAGGATGCCGGCCCCTTCGCCCATGACGAAGCCGTCCCGCGACGTGTCGAAGGGGCGTGAGGCTTGAGCCGGCGCCCAATTGAAGCCGGTGGAAAGAGAGCGTGCGGCAGCAAACCCGCCGAGACTGACGATATTCATGCATGCTTCCGTTCCGCCGCACACGGCGATATCGGCTTCATTGGCGCGGATTAGGCGAGCCGCATCCCCGATCGCCTGAATGCCGGCCGCGCACGCCGTCACCGGCGCGCCGAGTGGCCCCTTGAAGCCATGGCGGATCGAGATGTGGCCCGCCGCGAGGTTCACGAGGAAAGACGGCACCGTAAAAGGCGAGAGACGGCGGACGCCGCGCTGGTCGACCGTGCGCACCGCCTCGGTTATGGCTGGGAACCCGCCGACCCCTGAAGCGATGATCGTTGCTGTGCGCAGGCGATCCGTTTCCAAGGCAGGCTTCCATTTCGCCTGCGCAAGCGCCTCTTCTGCCGCCGCCAGCGCAAAGAGAATGAACCGATCCACCTTGCGCTGATCCTTCGCAGTCAGGATCGCATCGGCATCGAAACCAGCGTCCGGATCTTCTTCCAAGGAGGGAACCACGCCGCCGATCTTCGCCGGCAGATCTCCCACCACATCGTCCGGAAGCCTCCGGATACCCGAGCGACCGGCCAGGAGGCGCGACCAGGACGCTTCGACATTGGCGGCAAGGGGCGTGACCGCTCCCATGCCTGTAACAACAATGCGTCGCATCTGCTCTCCTATCAATTTGGGTACGCCGCCAGCGTTGCCCACGCCGTTCAAGCGGCGACTGCTTCGCGGACCTGATCGGTCGCCGCATCCAGAAAAGCCTGCGCGAGATCGGGGTCGTTGACGACCCGCGAAAGCAGAACCGCGCCGACCATTGTCGAGAGAATGGCCATGGCCTTGCCGCCGGCCTCCTCGCCGTTGGCCTCGCCAACCCAACTGCCGAGCATCTCAAGGTATTCCCTGATCCCGGCCTCGAATGACTCCTTGACCTCGGCGCCCTGCCTGGCGGCATCCGAGCCGAGTGCCACGACCGGGCAGCCGTCCATCTTTTCTCCGCGATGGTCCATACTGAGGTAGAACGCGATCACCGCGCCGAGCGGATCCTCGGGCTTTGCTGCAGTCGCGGCCGACCATCGGTGGGTGGCGCTCTCCATCGCCCGCCTGGACGCCTGCGCCGCCAAGTCCTCCTTTGATGCGAACTGCTTGTAAAAGGCGCCTTGGGTCAGCCCGGCACCCTTCATCAAATCCTTAAGACCGATGCCGTCAAAGCCGCGCTCCCGAAAAAGGCGGCTTGCCACATTGATCACGGTTTTGCGGTTTTCCGCGGCCTGTATGCGACTCACGCGCATCACCAATCTCCTTTTTTAGATTGCATTCGTAATCTATAACCATTATAGAGGACGAACGCAATCTATTTCGAGATGAGGAGATGGGCATGAAAACGAGACCCGCCATTGTGCTGGCGGGCATGGCGGCGAACGTCGTCAAAAATCACCGGACGGGAGCGCCACACGGTGCCCTCGATCGCGCCATCGAATAAGTTTGGAGAGGTCAAATGCTATACAGTTATTTTGTCGAGAAATCGATCCGGCAGAGCTTCGACGACGTCAACAACCATCGCTGGGATGCGGCGGTGAAAGCACTCGTGCCACATGTCCATCACCGCGTCTCCGGCGCCCACGCGCTTGGTGGAGAGCGCTACGACAAAGAAGCCGTGCGCCGCTGGTTTGAGCGCCTCGGCCGCGTCCTGCCTAATCTCCATCTCACGGTCAACCACATCTGGGTGAAGGGTTGGCCGTGGCATACCACCGTATTTGCCCAATGGGACGGCACCGCAACGCTGCTCAACGGCGACGCGTCGTACGTCAACCGTGGTCTCCACGTGTTCACGCTGCGGTGGGGCAGAGTCTATGCACTCGAGGAACTGCAAGATTCACAGGCAGCGGCCCGCGGTCTTGCCGCCCAAGCGGCAGCTGGCCTCGAAGAAGCTGCCGCCGGACAAATTGTAAGTTAGCCAGCGCGATCGCTCAGCCATAGCATCGCCAGGCATGTCGCCGAGAGTGTGTCTCTGCCCGACCCGGCCTCCGAGATTGCGGCGGGCCTGCGCCCGGATCAGTGCCCTCTGGATCAGTTTCGTCCGTTGAGGTGGCGCACCTTGCGTAACTGCGGGAACAGCACCGCCCACAGCCCGGCGATGACGACTGCGCCGACGCCACCGATCACCACCGCGGGCACGGTGCCGATCAACGCCGCCATGGTGCCTGCGCGGAATTCGCCGAGCTCGTTGGAGGCGCCGACGAAAACCTGATTGACGGCGTTGACGCGGCCGCGAACCTTGTCCGGCGTCCACAGCTGGATCAGCGTCTCCCTGATGTAGACGCTGAACATATCGGTGGCGCCGAGCAGGGCCAGTGCTGCGATCGATAGCCAGGTGATGGTGGAGAGGCCGAACACCACGGTAAAGGTGCCGAACAGCGCGACGAAGCCGAGCATGACCAGGCCGGCGTGGTTGCGGATCGGATGTCCGGCCAGCCAGATGGCAACGCAGATGGCGCCGATACCTGGTGCCGAGCGTAACAGTCCCAGGCCCCACGGGCCGAGTTCGAGAATGTCGCGCGCGTAGACCGGCAGCAGTGCCGTGGCGCCGGACAAGAGCACGGCGAACAGGTCGAGCGAAATGGCGCCGAGCACGATCTTCTCGCTCCAGATATAGCCGAAGCCGGCAAACAGGGTCTGCATCGTCGGCTTGTCGGTCTCGCTGCGCTGGGCAGGCTTCGGGATGGTGAAGATCAGCACCGCGGCGACAAGCATCAGAACGGCAGCGGTGCCGTATGCCGCTTCCGCCGAAAGCCCGTAAAGCAGGCCGCCGGCGACGGGTCCGATAATGGTTGCCGTCTGCCAGGCTGACGAATTCCAGGCGATTGCGTTGCCGAAATCCTCTGGTGGCACGAGATTGGCGAACAGCGACGCTGCGGCCGGTCCGAAGAACGCGCGCGCGATGCCGAACATGGCGAGCACGCCGAAGATCAAGCCCGGTCCGCTAAGACCACGCAGCGTCAGCAGCAGCAGAGCCAGCGCGCAGATCGCCTCCAGCAGGACCGTCAGCGCCATGATCAGACGGCGTCCGAAACGGTCGGCGACCACCCCGGTGACCAGCACCAACAGCAGCGAAGGCAGGAACTGGACAATGCCGACAAGACCGAGATCGAACGGATCACGGGTCAGGTCGTACACCTGCCAGCCGACGGCGACGGATACGATCTGGGTGGCGAATGTGGAGAGGAAGCGTGCCGCCCAATAACTCAGGAATGGTTTGTGGCGGAAGGCGGCATAACGCTGGTCGGGCGATGGATGCAGTTCGGATGTCATGGATAGGCCCGTGGCAAAGACCTTAGAGCGCCGTACGTCCAATTGGACGTACAAGTACGCTCTAACACTTTCAAACTTCGCATCGTGCTTTCCGAAAATCGAAACCGATTCTCGGGCCGATGCGATGCCGGCGGGGCACTTCCGCGATGGGCGCTGGTCCGGCCAAGAAGTCTTTAACGCAGTTCGGCCCAGAGCGCGTGCAAAAACCTGTCCTGGATCAAAACAATTTGGCGCCCCGCCGTGGCGTTACCGCTGGACGGAGCGACCAGAACTGATGTCCGTCCTGCTAGACGGTGGCCTTGGGCTTCCTGGTCTTCTTGACGGGCGCCGGTGGGGCGGCCTTGCGGCCGAGGCCGATTGCCTTCGCCAGTTGCGAGCGCGAGGCCGCGTAGGTGGGGGCTACCATCGGATAGTCGGCCGGCAAGCCCCATTTGGCGCGATAGGCGTCCGGCGTCAGCCCGAAATGAACGCCGATATGGCGCTTCAGGGATTTGAACTTCTTCCCGTCTTCGAGGCAGATGATGTAGTCCGGCGTCACCGATTTCTTGGGATTGACCGCGGGGATCAGCGGTGCTGCCACCGGAACGGCGGGTTGTCCGAGTCCACCTATCGACGCGCTGACGCTCGCGATGAGATCGCCGAGGCCGGAAGCGGGCAAGCGGTTCTTCTCGACGTAGGCGGACACGATGTGAGCGGTCAGCTCGAGAAGGTCGATGTCCTTGCGGGCCTTGTTGCTGTCGTCGGTCAATCTATTTTCTCCGTCCGTGGGGGTCACAGAGTTCCTAGTCGGCAAATCTGCGTAACGCAATGACGCCGGGCCACGTCGCACATTATTTTGAATAACAATACTAACGGCGGGGTCGGATCAACAGGTCTGACCCCAAACCGACATAATATCAGACAATCAGGGATTTGTCGCGCCACAGTCGAAACCCACCTTCGAAGGCGCGTGTGTTGTCGCCGCGCCTGCAACCGGCAGGCAATTCGTCGAGTTCGTCGACATTGCCGCCGCCGATGACCACATAGTCAGGCTGCATGGCGGCGCGAAGCCGCTCGATGACGTCGAACACGTGTTTGCGCCATTTTTTGTTGCCGCGCTTCTTCAGGCCGCGTTCGCCGACATAGTCCTCGAAACTGCGGCCCTTCTTGTAAGGAAGATGCGCGAGCTCCATCGGCTGGGCGACATTGTCGACGATCATCGCAGCACCCAGGCCCGTTCCCAGACCCAGGAACAGCATGCGCCCGCCCTCGTAGCTGCCGACGGCCTGCATCAGCGCGTCGTTGATCACCTTAACCGGCTTGCCGAACTGTGCGGCAAAGTCGAATCCGACCCAGCCCTTGCCGAGATTGACCGGGTCGGCCAGCGGCCTGTTGTGATGCACCGGACCCGGATAACCCATCGAGACGACATCAAAGGGCAAGCCATCGGCGAGCGTCTGCACGGCCGCGATCATCTGTTGCGGCGTCAGCCCCGGCCCGGAATCGGCCTTGCGCTCTTCGCCGCCGGCGCTGGTAAGGATCTTGACATGGGAGCCGCCAATATCGATCGCAAGCACGATCTTTTCGCTGTCCCGTGCCGGCTTTTTCGCCACTTTGGCCATTGCGTCGCCTCTCCAATTCATTTCGCCGGATTGATCCAGCCGTTCGGCGGTCCAAACCCTGCCATCGCATCGGCAGGACCCCATGTCCCCGGCTCATAGAGCTGAGGTGGCGTGGTGTCGCCAAGCACCGGGCCGACGATCCGCCAGGCGAGTTCGCTGGCGTCTTGGCGGGTGAACAACTGGCCGTTGCCGTTCATGGCATCACCGATCAGCCGCTCATAGGGCGGCATGTCGCCCTTGCTGTCGTCCAGCGCCGTCAGTTCGACCTGCTCGCCGATCATGTCGTCACCGGCGGCCTTGCGCTGGGCGCCAATCGAGATCGCCACTTGCGGATCGATGCGGAAGCGCACGTGGTTGGCGTCGTCGGGCTTGATCGGGTCGAAGACATTAAGAGGCGGACGCTTCAAGCGGACAATGACCTCGGTGGCGTGCACCGGCATCGATTTGCCGGCGCGGATGAAGAAGGGAACGTCCTGCCAGCGCCATGTGTCGACGAAGAAACGCACTGCCGCGAAGGTCTCGACCGGCGAATTCGGCGCCACGCCGGGTTCCTGAAGATAGCCTTTGAACTGGCCGCGCACGACATCGTCTTTGGTCAGTGTCCGGATTGCCCGCAGAACCTGCACCTTCTCGTCGATCAGATCGTCGGCCGAGCGGCCGACGGGCGGTTCCATGGCGAGCAGCAACAGGATGTTGAGCAAATGGTTCTCGATGACGTCGCGGATGCAGCCGACCTCGTCATAGAAGCGGCCGCGGCCCTCGACGCCGAAATCCTCAGCCATGGTGATTTGCACGCTCTCGACGAAATTGCGGTTCCAGATTGGCTCGAGAAAGGAATTGGCGAAGCGGAAATAGAGCAGGTTCTGGATCGCCTCCTTGCCGAGATAGTGGTCGATGCGGAAGATCGACTGCTCGTCGAACACCAGGTGCAGGACCCGGTTCAGCCAGCGCGCCGACTGCAGATCGTGACCGAAGGGCTTTTCCACCATCAGGCGCGCTCCCTGGGCCGCGCTCGACTGCTCCAGCCCCTGGATGACCGTCTCGAACATAGTAGGCGGCACCGCCAGATAGTGCAGCGGATGCTGCGCGGTCCCCAGCACGCTTTTCAGCTTCTCGAATGTCGCGGCGCTACGGTAGTCGCCGCTGACATAGCGAAGCAGCGAGGCGAGTTTCGCGAAGATTTTTTCGTCTACCTTGCCGATGGCCTTGACGATGCCGTCGTGGGCGCGCGCCTGCAACTGCTTCACGTCCCAGTCGTCGAAAGCGACGCCGATCACCGGCTCGGTAAGCGTTCCCTTTGCGACCATGGCGTAAAGTGCGGGGAAGATCTTCTTGTGGGCGAGATCGCCGGTCGCCCCGAAAAGCACCAGCGTGTCGGATCGTTCCTGGCTCATGAGCGTGTCTTCCCCGTCACGAGCCGGTCTTCGGCTTTTCGACATGGCCGCCGAAAGCGTAGCGCATGGCGGACAGCAGCTTGTCGGCGAATTCGGATTCGCCTTGCGAGGAGAAGCGGTCAAACAGGGCTGAGGACAGAACCGGCGCAGGCACGCCGGTGTCGATGGCCGCCTTCAGCGTCCAGCGGCCTTCGCCGGAATCCGAGACCCTTCCGCCAAACTGCGTCAGGGCGGAGTCGGCCTTCAACGCGCCTGCCGTCAGGTCGAGCAGCCAGGAGCCGATGACGCTGCCATGCCGCCAGACCTCGGCTACCTCGGCAACGTCGATGTCGAACTGGTAGTATTGTGGGTTTTCGAGTGGGCTGGTTTCGGCATCGGCCGTCCGCTGCCGCTTGCCTGCATTTGCCGACTTCAAAATGTTCATGCCCTCGGCGTAGGCGGCCATGACGCCGTATTCGATACCGTTGTGGACCATCTTGACGAAATGGCCGGCGCCGCTCGGTCCGCAGTGGAGATAGCCGAAGGGGGCGGTTCCTGCACCCTTGCCAGGGGCAGGCACCCCGGCATCGGCGCCGGGCGCCAGGGTCGCGAAGACCGGGTCGAGATGCTGGACCGCGCTGTCGGGGCCGCCGATCATCAGGCAATAGCCGCGCTCGAGGCCCCAGACGCCGCCGCTGGTGCCGACATCGACGTAGCTCAGGCCCTTGGAGGCGAGACGCGCCGCCTGGTCGACGGCGTCGTGGTAATAGGAATTGCCGCCGTCGATGATGATGTCGCCCGGCTCCATCAATGCGGCCACCTGGTCGACGATCCGGCCGGTGATCGCCGCCGGCAGCATCAGCCACGCGCTGCGCGGCTTGGTCAGCTTGCCGACGAACTCCTCCATCGAAGCCGCCCCGATCGCTCCAGCTGTCACAAGGGCTGCAACGCTGGCCGGGTTGATGTCGTAGACGACGCATTCGTGACCATCGCGCAGCAGGCGCCGCACCATGTTGGCGCCCATCCTGCCCAGTCCCATCATTCCGATCTGCATGTTTCTCGTCCTGATTCTTGAGGGATAGAAGACCTATTGGTTCTATTGTTGGAGCATGATCTTTTCCGAAAACCGGTTTCCACTTTTCGCTAACGCGGACCTTCGGTTCGGGATCATGCTCTAGTCCAGCTTGTCGATACCGATGGAAAAGTCGACATTCTCCCAACGGCCGGCATCGGACCAGAAAAAAGTAAAGACGATCGTATTGCCCGGCGGAACATCGGCAACGGGCAGGTCCGCGAGATGGATGCCGAAGGCATTCTCGGTCGTGTCGGCGTCATGGGCGATCGCCCAACCGTCGCTGCTCCAGTGAATCACCGCTCGCGTCAGCAGTTCGATGCGCAGCATCTTGCCGGCGGGCATGGTGCGGATCTTGTTGTTGAAGCGCCATGTCCGGCGCGGCGACAAGGTCCTGCCCTCGATGTAGCGCTTCACGCCTTGCGGCGGCATGTCGAAGACGGCGCCGTCACTGAGCGAACGCAGCAGCTTGACATGCTCCGAATGCGCCCAGACCAGCGGCATGGCGCTGCCCGATGGTCGGCCGTGCCACAATTCCCTTTCCGGCATGTCGGGACCGTCCCAGACCTGCTCCGGCAGCAGGCCGCCAGGCCCGGCCGAGCGCTCGAACGTCTTCAGCAGGGCCGCCGCGTTGTCCTTGCGCCCCGCCGCCAGTTCGTAATGGGCGCGCTCGCCGACCAGCAGGGGCCAGGGTCGACCCTGGCCGGTTCCATCGAAGGGCGCACCGTCGGCGTGTTCGCCATAGCCGTCGCCGGTATAACGATACCAGACAGGCCCCTGCGGCAGGTCGCAGCGCAGCCGCGCATCGATAACCTTGACCGTGTCGACGATGCGCGGGTCATCGGCAGCTCTGAGGCCGAAACGGACGAGGGCCAGCGCATCCGGGCTGACGATCGCCTCAGCCGGCCGGTCGCTATCGCCGGGCGGACGGTTCTTGATCGGGACATAGCCGTCCTTCGGCGACGCCGCACCGGCGGTGTCGGGCGGCGCGATGCGGACGTAATAGCCTTTGACGCCGACCTCTTCGCAGAGTGAAGTGCCGGTGACATAGGTCCAGCGCTCGATCTGGTCGTTCCAGGCATCGGCGGTTTCACGCAGATAATTTGCCGGCTCTGCTTTGCCGCAAACGTCGAACATGTCAGCCGCGGCAAGCAGCGCTGCGATCTCGACGGCGAGCGTGAACGGGCTGTAGCCGGCATCCTCTTCCCAGCGGTCCTCGCCGGTGACGGGACCATTGCGCACGACATAGGAAGCGCCGCGCTCGATCATCGGCATGAAGGCGAGCAGCTCGTCGCGCGGCAGGTGCCCAGCGCGGCGCAGCGCGTCGGCGAGCAGCAGCGGAAAGGCGCATTCGTCCATCTGGATGCCGGGCCAATAGGCAGTGCCGTCGAGCCAGGCGTTCTGCGGCCAATGACCGTCCGGCTGCTGGATGGAGCGGAGATAGGCGAGAATCTCAAGCGCTACCGCCGGATCGCCGGCGGCCAGGAAGCCGCCCGCGGTTTCGACCAGATCGCGCGGCCAGACCAGGTGATAGCCGCCAAGGTCGTCATCGCCCATGCTGAAGCCCCATGGGATCGACAGGCTGGCGACGGCTGCACCGGATTTTCCGGACGACCGGTGCGTCGCCAGAACCGCCGTGCTGACGCGATAGGTGTTGAGCCCGGGCGCTGTACGCCGGTCCAGCGGCAGCAGGCCTGCCTGCCACTTGCGCCATTTCTGGACATAGGATTTGGCTGCGGGCTCAAAGCCTCGCTTCAGACTGGCGGAAGCATTTTCCGCAGCCTCTTTCGGTGTCGTTCCGAAACCCAGCGCCAGCAAAGCCTTCGGGTTCGCGGCCGAAAAGCCGATCTCCCCGGTCAACGCCACATTGCTGTTTTCGGCCCTGCGGCAGGCCGGGTCGAGCCGGCCGTTATAATGGAGTTGCTGCCAGCCGTCGGAGGCGCCGACATAGCCAGCCGAGCAGGCCCCCCAAGGCAGCGACGAGGCGAGCGCCAGACAAACACCACGCCCCGATGCAAACAGGACAGGCTTTCCCTCGTAGTCGTCGACCCAGGCGGTGTTGCCCATGCCGGCGTTGACCAGATGCGGCGCCAGAAGTGCATAGACGCGGTGATCGGCAACCGTGCCTCTTAGCAGGGTGAAGCTGATTTCCTGCAGCAAAACGGGACGTTCCGGATCCGTAATGATCCGCTTTTCGATCCGGTAGGTGCCATCGGCGGCGGTGTTGACCAGCCTGTGGGCGGGCACGCCGTCCTCGAACGGTTGGACGCTGTGTTCGGCATCGCGTTTCTCTTCCGAGAAATAGCCGCCCGGCCCGGTGACGACCAACCCCATGTCGCGCGTGCAGGCGCTGTCGAGGCTGGGATAATAGATCTCGTTGAGGATGCCGTGGCTGATCGTGAACCAAATAGGGCAGGCCGGCGAAAGCGCGGTGCCGACGCCGCTCTTGGCGCTCGAGGTCCAGCGCGCCGGAATTCCGGGTGCGCCCGGCGCAACAGTCGGCGTCACTGCCATTCGATTTCGGCCTCCAGACCCTTCCCTAGCCCATGACCCAAAGGCTTTTCAATCATTGCACCGCAAGTTGATCGCCAACTCTGCGCGGATTGCAGTTGACAGCTTGCGAGCCATCTGCATTTGTCTGACAATAGATAAAAAACAGGGACGCGAATTTTAACAACCATCAGCAGTCAACAAAGATCAGCAACTCAGGGAGGAGTATGACATGAAGAAAATGCTCGTTTTGGGGGCATTCGCGGCGATGCTCGCGTCAGGCACCGCACTGGCCGATACCAGCGACAAAAAGATCGCCTTCTCCAACAATTATGCCGGCAATTCGTGGCGCCAAGCGATGCTCGACAGCTACGGCATCGTCACCAAGAAGGCGGTCGAAGACAAGGTGGTCGCCGCTGCGGACATCTTCACGACGGCCGACAAGGAAGTGCCGACCCAGGCGGCCCAGGTCCAGAACCTGATCCTGCAAGGCTATGACGCGATCGTCATCAACGCCGCTTCACCGGATGCGCTCAACGGCGCCATCAAACAGGCCTGCGACGCCGGCATCGTCGTCGTTTCCTTCGATGGCATCGTCACCGAGCCCTGCGCCTACCGTGTAGTCGTCGACTTCAAGGACATGGGCAAGCAGGAAGTCGAGCAGATGGCCAAGTTCCAGCCCAAGGGCGGCAATCTGCTGGAAATCCGCGGCCTTGCCGGCACGTCGATCGATGACGCCATCCATGCCGGAATTCTGGAAGGCGTCGCCGCTCATCCCGAGTTCAAGATCGTCGGTTCGGTGACCGGTGACTGGGATCAGACCACAGCACAGAAAGCGGTCGCGACGATCCTGCCGTCGTTGCCGGAAATCGTCGGCGTCGTCGATCAGGGCGGCGACGGCTATGGCGCGGCACAAGCGTTCGCCGCCGCCGGCAAGCCGCGCCCGACCATCATCATGGGCAATCGTCAGGACGAGCTGCAATGGTGGAAGGAACAAAAGGACAAGGACAGCTACCAGACCTGGTCGGCGTCCATCGCACCGGGCGTATCGTCGCTGGCCTTCTGGGTGGCGCAGCAGGTGCTCGACGGCCGCACCGACATCCCGCATGATCTCTTGGTGCCATACCTCGCGTTCACCCAGGATGATTTCGAGGCTGCGCTGCCGAAAATCCCCAAGGGCGGCGTCGCGAGCCACGAATACACGCAGGAAGACGCCATCGCGGCGATCAAAGCCAACATCAAGTGAGCATGGCACAAACATTGGCCCCAGCATCGCTAACCGGATATAGCTAGGGATGCCCGAGGCCGGTGCAGACATCATCAGGCTGGACGGCGCCGAAAAACATTTCGGCGCCGTGCGTGCGCTCGCCGGCGTCGATTTCCATGTTGGTGCCGGTGAATGCGTCGGGCTCGTCGGCCACAATGGCGCGGGCAAGTCGACGCTCATGCATATGGTGGCCGGCACGCTTATGCCCGACAGCGGTCGGATCGCGGTGCGCGGCCGCGTCGAAGACAATTATTCGGTGCCGCGCGCGCAGCAGCTCGGCATACGCTGCGTGTTCCAGGAACTCTCGCTCTGCCCGAACCTCAGCGTTGCCGAGAACACGCGTATCAACCACCCGGCATTGCGCGGCCTTAGTTGGCGACGCAAGGCGGCCGATCTCATCGCCACCAAGCTCGACGAGATATTTCCGGGCCACAGCATCTCCGCCTCCGACATCGCCGGCGACCTTTCCATCGGCAGGCGGCAGATGGTCGAGGTGGCGCGTGCCTTC
>NZ_SUEO01000110.1:19835-20236 GCF_004962925.1 Mesorhizobium sp.
GCTCGACGCTCATACGGCCGGCCAGTTGCTGGCATTCGTCCGGCGCTTTGTCGCCGGGGGCAAGAGCTGCATCCTGATCTCGCATGTTCTTGGCGAGGTGCTCGGGAATGCCGACCGCATCGTAGTGATGCGCGACGGCAAGGTCGTCGCGTCAGACGCGGCAAAGGTTTTCGATCGCGACAGGCTGATGACGACCATGGGTGGAGCGGAAGCGCGTGAGAAGATCGCGGCCGAAATTGCGACCCAAAAGCCGGAGACCGGCCCGTTGCGGGTCCGGGCCCGCCCCGCACGTCAGCAGGACGGCAACGAGCTTGTCGCGCATGCGGGCGAGATCATCGGCCTTGCCGGGCTTGCCGGCCATGGACAAACCGACCTCCTGCTGGCGATCTTCGCCGCTGCGG
>NZ_SUEO01000111.1 GCF_004962925.1 Mesorhizobium sp.
AGCATTCCCCGACGAAGGTCACGAAAGCTATGTAAATGCCCTTGATCGAGGAATTCGCCTCGCTGGCTATTCGTATACTGGTATACGAATAGCCAGTTCTGCGTTCAAGCCGTATCTGAGTAGCGTCCGTTGGAGAGGTCTCTTCCTTGGGGCGACCATAAACCGGGTGCGCATCCGAGAGGGCGGCCTTTTTGAGTATGGGAAAGGTGCGCTTCAATTCGCAATGCAAGTGCTATAGTTAAAGACCAGGAGGGCGGCTTGCCGCTTACTGAGACAACGACGGCGAAAGCGTATTTTGCCGCAATGTATGACAAGCCGTACCGGTGAGATGAGACGAAGCGGTCAAAGACAGGCTAGCATAAGGCCCGGCATTCTGCTCAGCATGGGTGCTGGTCTGCGGCTGCTCGCTTCATTGCTCTTTTTGATCTGGACCATTCCTGCGGCAACAGCCGACCACGTCGGACAGGACCTTGCCAAGGAGCAAATGAGGCTCGGCGCGACCGAGCCCGTCACACACCCGACTGTCCTTGCCCGCGACATTGCGCGCCGTGTTGGTGCTGAGACTTCCCGTTTCAAGACGGGAACGCCTGTCACTGCGGCAAACGGCAAGCCCTTTTGCATTATCCCGGATTTGCGCCTGCCGCTCGAAACCGCGTCAGCCGTCACGTTTGCTATAGGGTCTGAAGACTGGCCGAAACTGTCGCCGAGCCGCGCCTTCGATGCGCGCGCGCCTCCGCTTCTCACGGCATGATCTCGGCCGCGCGACCGCGGCCCTCGACTCCCAAAATTTTCACATCGCGCTCCGTTCGATCGGAACGCCAAAGCACTTGTCGGAGGCGGGTTTCCGCCCGATATGGGCTGAACGGACAAGAATATGCTGCATTTTTCGCGCTGGAAGACCATTCTCATCTGGCTGACGGTCCTGGCCGGTATCCTGTACGCAGCGCCCAATTTGGTTCCCGCCTCCACCCTGGCATCGCTGCCGAATTGGCTGCCAAAGCAGCAGCTGACGCTGGGGCTCGACCTGCAGGGCGGCTCGCACATCCTGCTCCAGATCGATCGGCAGGACCTCGCCAACGAACGACTCGAAGCGGCCCGCGACGAGGTCCGCACATCGCTGCGCGATGCCCAGATCGGCTATACCGGGCTTACCGGCACCGCCAATTCCATCCAGGTCCGCATTCGCGACCAAGGTCAGGTCGAAGCTGCGAAGAGCGCGCTCGAAAAATTGACGCAGCCGATCTCGACCGGCCTTTTCATGAGCGGCTCCGTGACCGAGATGGAGATGGCCGAGCCGGAGCCGGGCCTGCTGCGTTTTACGCTGACCGAAGCCGGGATCGACTATCGGATCGCCGCGGCGCTGACTCAATCGATCGAGGTGGTGGGCCGGCGCGTGAACGAGCTCGGCACGACCGAGCCGATCATCCAGCGCCAGGGATCGGACCGCATCATGGTCCAGGTGCCGGGCCTGCAGGATCCGCAGCGGCTGAAGGATATTCTAGGACAGACCGCGAAGCTGACCTTCCAGATGGTCGACCAGTCTATTCCGGTGGAGGATGCGATGTCCGGCCGGCCACCGGCGGGCTCGACGGTGTTGTATTCGACGGACGAGCCGCGGGTTCCGCATCTGATCGAGAATCGGATCATCGTCTCCGGCGAAAACCTCGTCGATGCGCAGGCAACCTTCGACCAGCGCACCAACGAGCCGGTGGTCTCGTTTCGCTTCGACAGCCGCGGCGCCGGCCGCTTCGGTCAGGCTACTCAGACCAATGTCGGTCGCCTGTTCGCGATCATCCTCGACAACGAGGTGATCTCCGCGCCGCAGATCCGCGAACCGATCCTGGGCGGCACCGGGCAGATATCCGGCAGTTTCACGGTGGAGAGCGCGAACGACCTTGCGGTCCTGCTGCGCGCCGGCGCACTGCCTGCCGACCTCACCATCGTCGAGGAACGCACCGTCGGTCCGAGCCTCGGCAGCGATTCGATCGACGCCGGCCAGTTCGCGTCAATCGTCGCCGGATTCCTGGTCGTCGGCTTCATGCTGTTCGCCTATGGGCGACTGGGATTGATCGCCAACATCGCGCTCCTGGCCAACGTCGCATTGATCATCGCCGTCTTGTCCGTTCTCGGCGCGACGCTGACGTTGCCTGGCATCGCCGGCATCGTGCTGACGATGGGCATGGCGGTCGATTCCAATGTCATCATCTTCGAGCGCGTCCGCGAAGAGAGCCGCCAAGGGCGCTCGATCGTGCAGTCGATGGATTCCGGTTTCAAACAGGCGCTGGCGACCGTCGTCGACGCCAATGTGACGACGCTGATTGCCGCCGTCATCCTGTTCTTCCTCGGCTCAGGGCCGATCAAAGGGTTTGCCGTCACCCTCGCCATCGGCATTGTCACCACAGTGTTCACGGCGTTCACGCTAACGCGCTGGCTGGTCGCATTCTGGCTTCGCCGGCAGCGCCCGAAAACCATGCCCAGCGGCGTCATGCGCCTGGTGCCCGACGACACGCGCGTGCCGTTCATGGCGTTCCGAAAGTACGCCTTCACGCTGTCCTTGCTACTGTCCATCGCTTCGGCCACGGCGTTCTTCACTGTCGGCATGAACTACGGCATCGACTTCCGCGGCGGTTCGAGCATCGAGGTGCAGGCGAAGGGTCCGCGAGCTGACATCGGCGACATCCGCGAGCGGCTGACGGGTCTCGAACTGGGCGAAGTGCAGGTGCAGGAGTTCGGGTCGGCCCGGGATGTGCTGATCCGCATCGGCACCCAGGGAGGCGGCGACATTGCCGAACAGTCCGCCGTCCAGAAAGTAAGGAGCGCGCTCGAAACCGACTACGAGTTCCGCCGCATCGAAGTCGTCGGTCCGACTGTATCCTCCGAACTCGCGTTCAACGGCACAATGGGCGTGCTCGCCTCACTGCTGGCGATGCTCGTCTACATCTGGGTAAGGTTCGAGTGGCAGTTCGGGCTCGGCGCCATCATTTCGACGTTCCACGACGTGATCCTGATGATCGGCTTCTACGTCGTCGCGGGCATAGAGTTCAATTTGACCTCGATAGCCGCGATCCTGACTATCGTTGGCTATTCCATCAACGATACGGTTGTCGTCTATGATCGGGTCCGCGAGAATCTGCGCCGCTATAAAAAGATGCCGATCGCCGAGCTGCTCGACCTGTCGATGAACCAGACGCTGGCGCGAACAGTCCTGACCGGCGTGACGACGCTGTTCGCACTGGCGGCGCTTTCGATCTGGGGCGGCGAGGTTATCCAGTCCTTCACGGTCGCGATGATCTTCGGCATCCTCGCCGGGACCTATTCCTCCATCTTCGTCGCCGGGCCGCTCCTGATCCTGTTCAAGCTGCGGCCGGGCGCTCTCAGTCCAGAGGAAGCCGCAGCGGCGAAAGAGCCGCCGGCGCGACAGGCCTTATGACGCAACGATGGGCGCTTCCATCTTTTTGGGTCCGACGGTCTAGCGAGCGGCGGACCGGGCCGTGACGGCTCGAAGCTGATCCACAACGGCGTCGATTTCGGCGCTGGTCGTGGCTCGACCAAGACTGAAACGAACGGCGCCCATGCCGATCTTCTCGGGCACGCCCATGGCTGTGAGCACTGGGGAGAGCTCGACCCGGCCGGCGTGACATGCCGAACCGGTCGACGCCGCGACGCCGTCGAGACGCGAAAGCACCTCGGCGCCGATCATGCCGACGAATGAAACGCTAAGCGTGTTGGGAAGGCGATGCAGAGGGTGTCCGTTGAGCACGACACGGTCGCCGAAACTCTCCTGCAGCGCGTTCCACAAGCGATCCCGCAGCACGCGGACGCGCGCCATCGGCTCCAGGTCGCTGGCGAGCGCACAGGCGGCGCCGAGGCCGACTGCGAGCAAGGCGCTCTCAGTGCCGGCGCGCCGGCCATGTTCATGCCCGGCGCCATGGATCAGCGGCTCGAGCGTGACACCATCGCGGATGTAGAGCGTACCTACACCCTTCGGCGCATAGAACTTGTGGCCGGCGATGGTTAGCAGATCGACGCCAAGCACGTCGACCTTGGTTGCGATCTTACCGACCGACTGCGCCGCATCGGTGTGAAACCGGACCCCATGCTCCCGCGCAATAGTACCGATCTCCTCGATCGGCTGGATCGTGCCAACCTCATTGTTGGCGTGCATGACGCTGATCAGGATGGTGCGCGGCGTGATGGCACGACGCACGTCCTCGGGATCGACCCGGCCCGTGCTGTCGACCGGCAAATAGGTCACTGCCGCGCCGAGCTGCTCGAGGAACCGGCAAGGGGCGAGAATGGCCGGATGCTCGACCATGGTGGTGACGATGTGCTCGCCCTTGTGCCTCAGGGCGAAGAACGTGCCCTTGATCGCCAGGTTGTTGGCCTCGCTGCCGCCGCTTGTGAACACGACCTCGTCGGGTGCGCAGTCGAGCAGCGCCGCAACCTGGCTGCGGGCCATCTCCAGCGCAGCCTTCGCCGGCATGCTCGCCCAATGCCCGCTCGACGGATTGCCGAAAGCCCCGTCCAGATATGGCCGCATGGCAGCCGTGACGGCCGGATCGATCGGCGTGCTGGCGTTGTAGTCGAGGTAGATCGACGTCATGTTCGGGAGCCTCCTTCGCGGCTTGTCGGTATACCCAGCACCTTGCCGGCGGAGCATCGCGGCCGCGCGGAGGCGGTCGTGCTCAGCGGTCAGCTTGCGGCTATTCCCGCATGAATGCCTGAACCTCTTCGGTCGTCACTTTGCCGTCTTTGTTTGCGTCGACCTTGTCGAAGATACGCTTATGGATGGCGGTGATCTCCTCGAAGGAAAGCGCGCTGTCGCCGTCCGTGTCGGCAATGGCGAACATGACCTTCATCATGTGCCCGCGCATGCGCATCATCGGCATAGCGCCCATCCTGCTGGGCTGCATCATCTCGCCCATCATGCCCTGACCCATGCCTTGGCCCGTCATGCCTTGGCCCGTCATGCCTTGGCACATCATTCCGGGAGGCATCATGCCAGGTTGAGCGGGCTGTGCACCTTGGTCTTGTCCCGCCATATCTCCAGGCTCGGTAGACGGCGCCGCCTGTGCGACCGTCATATGGTGCGGATCGGCTGCGGTCGTTTGCGCGGCGGCGGTAGCCGTCACCCCGGCGGCAACAATGGCGGCGAGCGCGGCCACGCGCGTCAATGAAATCAACGTCATAGCATCCTCCTTCCTCTCATGGGCTCGGCAGTTTTGACCCGCTGGCGGCTCTGCGGCCGGAAATGTTTTCGGATCTTTCCGTAGCCGGCAAGCCGCCGGTCGCGGTCAAATTCCAATATAGGCCCAAAAGGCAGCGCGGCGAGTTTGCGCCGGATCAATTACTCGGGCAGCGATCTGCCGCCGCTGTCATGTTGCCCTCCTCGCGGACGGATGGGCCTCGGTTTCGCTCATGACGACAGCCACGACTACCCCTGAGAGAAACGTCAGCGCGGCGATCGATGTGATCGCCCATGACAGCCCGAAGCTGTCGGCGATGAGGCCGGCGGAGAGCGCACCGATCGCGTAGCCGAGATCCCGCCAGAAGCGGTAGACGCTGAGTGAGCGGGCGCGCCAGGTCGGATGCGAAGCATCGGAGACGGCTGCGATCAAGCTCGGGTAGACCATCGCCGTGCCGAGGCCGAGCAGAAGGCTGCCGACGATCCACCACTCGAACTGGCGCGTCGCCGCGGTGAGAAACAGACCGGCGGCCTGTACCCACATTCCGGCGACGATCAGGCCCTTGCGCCCCCAGCGATCGCTCAAGGAGCCTGTGGCAATCTGCAAGACACCCCATGTTGCGGGATAGATCGCCTTGAGGATGCCGATGCGCTCGACGCCGAGGCCGAAGGAAGCGAAGAACAATGGGAAAATGCCCCAACTCATGCCGTCGTTGAGATTGTTGACGAGGCCGGCCTGCGAGGCGGCGAACAGGTTGCGATCCCCGAACGAGGTGAGCGCGAAGACCTGCCGAAAGCTGATGGGCGCAGGCTGCTGCGAGTGGGATGACGCCTCCAGCCGAACGTGGTCCCGGGTGTCGCGCACGAGCAGGATCGACAGTGCGGCACCGAGGACCGCATAACCGACGCCGAGATAGATCGGCACTGGCCGAAGCCCGTATCGCGAGGCGAGATAGCCGGTCAGGAACGCCGTCACCCCGACGGCGAGATAGCCGGCGAACTCGTTGAGGCCGACGGCAAGGCCGCGCGATTTCGGCCCGACGAGATCGACTTTCATGATCACTGTCATCGACCAGGAGAGCCCCTGGTTGATGCCGAGCAATGCGTTGGCGGCAATCACCCATTCCCAGGTCGGCGCCCAGATGATCATGAACGGCACCGGCAGGCCGACCAGCCATCCCAAAACGAGCACGCGCTTGCGGCCCCATGCGTCGGCAAGCTGGCCCGAGACCAGATTGGCGAGCGCCTTGACGACGCCGAAGCTGACGATGAAGGAGACGATGAGCGTCGTCGACGTGACGTGGAACTCTTCCGATCCGATCAGCGGCACCACCGTTCGTTCTATCCCGACCATGCCGCCGACAAAGGCGTTGATCACGACGAGCAGCGCGAATTGCGGCCAGTTCTCCCTGAGGCCGAGCCTGACGAGTGAACCCGCCTTGCCTGGAGCCGATGCCGCTTCGTCCATGGGTCAGGCCGCCGCCGCAGCCAGGGCGGAATTGGCGGCCCGGAGCGCCGCGGCCTCGGGCGGAGCCGGCGGAATCTCAGCGAGCATGAAGCGGATGAACGCGGCTTCGTCGTCGATCCGCAGGGCCTCGTTGTGGCGTTTCTCGAAACCGATGGTCGACCACGGCTTGCCGCTCAGGCGCCGGCCGCAGACAGAGCCAGCATAGGCGCCGGGGAGCACCTCGACATGATCAGGGAGGGCCTTCAGCCGACCGGCGCTGCGAAAGAGATCCTTTGCGCCTTGCTCGGCGCTGACGGCGAGTTCGGTGCGACCGAGGTCGCCGACCATCAGCGTGTGGCCGGTCAGCACGAACCATGGCTCGTCGGCACGCTTGCGATCGCTGACGAGAAGGCAGATGTGCTCCGGGGTGTGACCGGGCGTGTGCAGGACGGTTGCGCTGACGTTGCCGAGCGACAGGACCTCTCCGTCGCACATGCCTTTGAACGGGAACGCGACATACGCCTCCGCCCCGAGCACGTAGGCGGCGCCCGCCGCTTCGGCGGCGCGCAGGTAAAACTCGATGTCGCCGGCGGGATCAACGACGGCCGCAGCTGCTTTGCCGCCGCAGCCGAACAGGTACGAGACGCCGACCGGATCGGTGTGGAGGAATTGGCGAAGGATCATGGCCTTGCGCTCCTCGCTAGGAGGGGTTAGAAACATTCAATCATTCCGCTGAATGTTTCACTGAGGAGAAGCCGTGTCAAGCACCGGACCGAAACAGGCGATCTACGCGAGCCTTGCCGAAGTGGCTCAGGCGCTCGGCCACCCGCATCGGCTTGAGCTTCTGGAGCATCTCGCGCAAGGGGTGCGCAGCGTCGAGGAGCTCTCCGCGCGCGCCCATCTGAGCTTCGCCAACACGTCGCGCCATCTGCAGATCCTGCGGCGGGCGCGCCTCGTCGAGGCGGAGCGCCGCGGCAAGCATGTGCTCTATAGCCTTGCCGGCGATGCCGAGGTGGTGGCGCTGATCAAGGCGCTCGGCCGCGTCGGCGAGCGAAACGTGGCCGAAATCGGCCGCGTCATGGCCGACTACTTCCGGGCTCGCGATGCTTTGGAGCCGGTGTCTCGCGACGACCTCGTCTCGAGGCTGCATGACGGCATGGTCACGGTTCTCGACGTGCGGCCAGAGGATGAGTTCGCGGCCGGACATCTTCCAGGCGCCATCAACATCCCGCTTGCCGAGCTGGAGCGTCGCTTGGGCGAGCTAGAGGCGGATCGGGAAGTGATCGCCTATTGCCGCGGCCCCTATTGCGTTCTCTCGTTCGAAGCGGTCGCCGCCTTGCGGCAGCGGGGCTATCTCGTGCGTCGGCTCGAGGACGGCTATCCCGAATGGAAGGCCGCCGGCCTGCCGGTCGAAACGGCTGCCTGAAACAGAACACGCGGGAGCTCACGCAGGTGATGGGGGCAGGCAGATCAGTGCTGCGGATCCATTCGACGACCTTTCTTTTCATGGCCCGTGCCTTGCGCGACATGGGCGATGGCTTCGTGGCCGTTCTGCTGCCGGTCTATCTCCTCGCATTAGGCTTCACTCCCCTTCAGGTCGGCGTCATCGCAACGGCGTCACTGCTTGGTTCCGCGCTCTTAACCATCGGTGTCGGGTTCCTCGGCGTCCGTTACGATCACCGCCAACTCCTGTTTGCCGCCGCCAGCCTGATGGTCGCCACGGGCGTGGCCTTTGCTTTGGTCCATGACTACGCGCTGCTGTTGGTGGTCGCGTTCGCAGGCACCATCAACCCCTCGGCCGGCAGCGTCAGCGTATTCGTGCCTTTGGAGCATGCGGTGCTGACACGCGAAGTCACCGATGCCGCGCGGACCAGGATGTTCGCGCGTTACAGCCTTGTGGGTGCGCTGGCAGGCGCGGTTGGCGCGCTCGTTTCGGCGACACCTGATCTTCTGGCTCCGGCCGGCCTCGACCAACTCGCCGGCATCAAGGTGATGTTCGTGCTCTATGCGTTTCTGGGCCTTCTCGGCGGCCTCCTCTACGCGCAGATCCCGCAGCGCCGTCCGGCGACGGACTCCAGCACCGGGTCCGCGCTCGGCCCCTCGCGCAATATTGTGTTCAAGCTCGCGGCGCTTTTCAGCCTCGATGCTTTTGCCGGAGGCTTTGTAGTCCAGTCGCTGCTTGCCCTCTGGCTTTTCGAAAAATTCGATCTGTCGCTTTCGGAAGCGGGATTTTTTTTCTTCTGGTCGGGCCTGCTTTCGGCGTTCTCTTTCCCCGTTTCAGCTTGGCTGTCCCGGCACATCGGACTGATCAACACGATGGTGTTCACCCACATTCCGTCGAGCATCGCCCTGATGCTGGCGGCGTTGGCGCCCACGCTGCCTTTGGCTCTCTTCCTGCTGCTGATCCGCGCAGCACTTTCGCAGATGGACGTGCCGACGCGATCATCTTACGTGATGGCCGTCGTCACGGAGGCGGAACGGGCGGCGGCCGCGAGCTTCACATCGGTGCCGCGCAGTCTGGCCGCCGCCGCCAGTCCCGCGCTGGCCGGCGCGCTGTTCGCGGCCTCGTTCCGGGCTTGGCCCCTGCTCATTTGCGGTGCCCTGAAGATCACCTACGATCTGCTGCTGCTGATGCAATTCCGGCATCTCAAGCCCCCGGAGGAACGTTGATGCAGCCTTGTCGGTTCGGAGCGTTTTACCAGGACGGATCAATTAGGCAGAGAGAACGTTGGAAAGGTTGTCGATCGCTTTCGGCTGGCTAGGTAGCCGACGTCGGTATCGGCGCGGCGCATGATGGCCGCGTGCCGACCTTCGAGTCCCTGTCGGCCGGGCTCAGGGCGGCCCTTGCCCCCGAGGCCCTCGAACGGGCGGCCGCCATCGCCGGCACGATCCGCGCCGACGGGGTGACGGCAGCCGCCGAAATGCTCGTCGCCGCGATCCGTGGGGAGAGGCAGTAGGCTGAGGCCGCTGCTGCCGGCTCTTACTTTCATCGTCATTGCTCGTCGGGTTCACCGAGGTGTGATCCGTCTAGAATTTTCCACGCTCTCGGCGATTTCGATTGGGCCCGGGTACAACTCGTCCCACTAGCTTGTATAATGAGTTTCGACTTATCGGGATGAGCCATAAATGCAGCGCGGAAGACTTGATATGCTTCTGCCTTTCTGGCCGTCGCACGAGAGGGCAGCTTCACGCGGGCCGCCGCGCAGCTAGGAATTTCGCAGTCAACGCTGAGCCACACGATCCGCGACCTCGAAGAGCGCCTGGGCCTTCGGCTGCTGACCCGCACGACCCGCAGCGTTTCGGTTACTGAGGCGGGCGAGCGCCTGCTTCACAACATCGGCCCGCATTTCGAGGAGATCGAGGCCGAGCTCGATGCATTGAGCGAGTTGCGGGAGAAGCCCGCCGGTACCATTCGCCTCACCGCCAGTGATCACGCATTCAAATCCGTGCTCTGGCCGAAGCTGGCGAAGCTCCTGCCAGACTATCCCGACATCATGGTCGAGGTCTTCATCGATAACGCACTGACGGACATCGCCGCAGAACGGTTCGAGGCAGGCGTGCGACTCGGGGAGCAGGTTGCAAAGGACATGATCGCCGTGCGTGTCGGACCGGATGTCCGCTTCGCCGTCGTTGGCGCGAAGTCCTATTTCGACGGCCGGCTGCCGCCGACGACGCCGCAGGAACTGACCGGTCACGTTTGCATCAACCAGCGCTTTTCCACCAATGGCGGGCTGTGGGCCTGGGATTTCGAGCGAGACGGTCGCGAACTGAAGGTGCGGGTGGACGGCCAGATCGTCCTGAATGGCACCGCCGAGATTCTCGAAGCCGCGCTGGATGGTTTCGGCCTTGCCTATGTGCCGGAGGACGTGGCGGAGCCTCATCTCAAGAGCGGTCGCCTTATGCGGGTGCTGGATGAGTGGTCCCCGGCTTGGCCAGGATATCACCTTTATTATACCAGCCGCCGCCAAGCGTCTTCCCGCTTTCGCTCTGCTCGTTAATGTGCTCCGCTATTCGGGCTGAGGCCGCCCACGAAACGTGGTGGTGTGCTCTGGCCCGCGCAAGTCCACTTTGGCTTAGCGCCCACCAAAGCTACTACGACGGGCTGCAGGGACCTTGAGAGCAACCGCGGTCGAGCACGAGACTCAGCCCTTGCCCGAGGCAAAGCGCCTCGCGATGAAGATTGAGCGCGGGAGATTGAGAACGCGCGCGCTCCGGACGCTAGATTTGCGGAATGGCAACTTATCAGCTCCCTTTCGGCATCCTGCTTCGGCGCTATCGCGAGCGCCGCCGCATGACGCAAGCCGACCTCGCTCATCAGGCAGCCTCACGATTGCGCCGAATCAGTTTAAGGGCTGATTGGGCGTTGGTCCCGCGCCGCCGTGACGACCGCCTGTTTCCGCTTGCCCCTCGAGGGCCCGCATGAGACCTGCGGCGTTGCGGTGGCCGGAAGCTCCAGACGGGCTACCGGAAGATGCGCCACGGACACTTCGGCCAAGATGGGTCCAGAGCGCCGATTGATGAGCATCCCGTGAGGGCTCCCGGCACCGGGCACCACACTCCAGTTTGCTGAGTGCAGCCATGACCTGACGACCGAAGGTCGTGACTGGGCACCGCATCTCGCCGTAGCGCCGCTCCACGCTGCACTTGTCGTCCATCGGCAACATCCGGAACTCGCGCGGCTCGTTTTGAGTTGAACTCCAGTTCCAGACAGCGAAACGGAATCCTGACATGAGCCTGCCAGCCCAACGCCGAATGCGTCTCTCAGGTGGAACCGAGCTTGCCTACGTCACTGCGGGCGATCCATCCAACCCCGCTTTGCTCCTCCTGCATGGGTTTCCCAGCTCGGCACGTACATTCCGTGACATGATTCCTGGGCTGGCGCGCGCAGCCTATGTGATCGCGCCCGACCTCCCGGGCCATGGCCAGTCCGACGTTCCGCCGACGCCCTCCTTTGCAGCGTTCAGCGATGCAATTTCCGAATTGCTGGCCCACCTCGCGATTGGGCGCCGCTTCATCTACATTCATGACTGGGGCGCCCCTGTGGGCCTTCATATCGCCATGCAAGCGCCCGAGCTGGTTTCGGGCTTCATCATCCAGAACGCAAACGTGCATCGAACCGGCTTCGGCCCCCTATGGGAGCCCACATTAAAGTTCTGGTCAGAACCGACAAAAGAGAACGAAGCGGCCGCAACCGCCCACCTGACCTTCGAATTCACACGCGAGCAATATACCGGCGGCATGCCGGAGGATGTCGCCGCCACGATCAGAGGCGAGCCCTGGGTCGAGGACTGGAGGGTGATGAATCTTCCCGGCCGCATGGAGACCCAACGCGCACTCATCGCCGACTATGCAAACCACGCCGCGCGTTTCGATGCGATCGCCGCCTATCTAAAAAAATGGTAACCGCCTGCGCTCTTGCTGTGGGGCCGTCACGACCCATTCTTCGATATCGCCGAAACGCTCTCCTGGATGCAGGATCTGCCGCGTATGGAGGCTCACATTTTCGACGGCGGGCATTTCCTGCTTGAGACGCACGCCGAACCGGCACTCTCGCTCATGATCGAGTTCATCAAGCGAACACAGGAGAGAACCACGCAACTTCCCTAAGAGAACGCCATGACCAAACTGACGCTTATCCTATCTGCGCTTTATTTGGCCCTTGTCGGCTTGGCGCTGATGTTCTTTCCGATACAGTTCGGCCGGGATGCCGTGCCGACGGATGCGGCACCCGAACTGCTTGCGCTGCTGCGGCTTCTCGGCGGACCGTTTCTCGGCATCGCCGTGCTTAACTGGCTATCGAGAAGTGCCGAGCCCTCCACGCTCCGTGCCGTCCTGCTCGCGAACATCGTCGGCTTCGGCGCCGTCGCGGCAAACGACATTTGGGGCGTCGTCAGCGGTGAAGCGCGGGACATCGCCAAGCTCTTTCTGGTTATCCATCTGCTCTTCACGTCGGCCTTCGTGGCGGCAGCCGCTCGCGGAGGCAAACTCTGAGGTTCTGCACTGGTGCCCGCTCCCCCGCACACTGCCGGTCTTCAATTCCCACGCCGGCCGCTGCTGGGCCGTATCCCCTCACAACCGCTCGGCCTTACTCAAACTGTTGGTCCTCGATCCCCTTCGGATAACGATCGAGCGTCAGGTTCAGTTGGATACCGTGCTCGAGCCACGCCTTTAGCCCCGCAAGCAAAAGCGTGAAGCCTTGCGTGGAATCGGCGACGTAGCGCATGAGCTTATCGGCATCTCCCGTCCATCCGGACTCCTGCACGCGTACGAACGTCGTACCATGCGGAACGGCTTGGAACGTCCATTCCACAGTCGTCGGGCCGCTATAGCCAGGCCATTCAATCACTACGCGTTTGTTTGGCTCCACGACCTTTGGCGTGACCTCGATGGAGACATCGTGGCTCTCCCAATCCCACTTGACGGCCTTACCGGTCTCCAGTCTTCCGCTGCCTTTGCTGAACCAGAACTTCGTCGTGACGTCAGGGTCCACGATCGCTTCGAACACATGCTCGACCGGCTTGCGGATGAGCATTCCGGTCTTGGCGACTGGTATGCGCGCGATCTGCGGATTGGTCATGATGCTTCCTCGGGCTATCTCAAGGCAGAAACATCATCTCATATGTGTAGGTTCCGATCTGTTCGCTCCCGTTTTGCTTGCCTTCCACCGAGCCGCCGCGGGCTCCGATGTGCTGGTATTCAGCGTTCCTCATCGCTCAGTATGTGATCCGCCAGGCTGTAGCAGTGGCTCGCCTGATAGGCGTTCCGGCCTCGGTTCATGTGCGTCAGGTTGAAAGCCCGGATGGCCCGCAACGCTCGGGGCGCCGCGAGGAATTTGCCGATTGAGGATAAGCCGCGGACCTTGACGGCGAAAATGTCCTCGCCGCGGGGGAAGAAATAGCCGACGTCTTCCGGCGTCACGACACAGCGCTCCAGAAGCGCTTCGTCCATTTGGCCGTGATCGAGTGAATGGTCGGTGGTGAAATCGGAAAGATGCACCACAAAAAGCGCGCGGACGCCCTCGCCGTCCGCATAGAGCGAGAAAAGCTCCATCCAGCTCGCATTGACGCGAACAAGCGCCTTGCCCGGAGTCGACGGCAGGCAGGAAACCGACCAGTAGTGCCGCTCGGTCCGGCGCGGGATCGGGATGCAGTCGCGGCCGTAGCGCCTGAGAATCTCCAGAACCTCTGGCGCCTGCGGCCGGTGCAGCAGCTTCTCAAACCGCGCGACATATTTGAAACGCAGTTCCAGGGATTCGGAGCGCTCGTCGGCGTCGCGCAGAACCGTCTTACCCTGCATCCAATCGTGCTGCTGCTGGAGATCCAGCAATTGGCGCAGACCGGTGCTGCTTGGGCGGCGAGCGGCGCTCATCGCCGGTCCAGCAGTCTGGCCACCGCCTCGCGGACAAGGGCGGGAATGCTTTCGGGGTCATCCAGATAGGCGCTTTCCAGCAGGCCGTCCGATACGGCGACGAGGAGGGAGGCGGTGACGGAAGGAGCTGGATCGCCGTCCTCTGCGAGAAGGTTCTCAAGGCTGTTGTGATACCAAACGCGGCGCGCATTGATCGCCTGCCGCACACGGCTGGCCGGATCGGGATATTCGGCCGCAGCGTTGAGGAACGGACAACCCCGCCAGCCTCCCGCGGTCACAGCTTCGCTGATACGCGCCATCATAGCCGAGATCATTTTCCGAGGAGATTGCGTCGGAAGCGCCGCCACTGCCGCTCGCCCGAGCCGGTCTATCTCTTCGAGATAGGCGAGGACGAGGTCATCCTTCGATGGAAAATGATTGTAGAAGGTCGCTTTGGCCACGCCGGCTTCCGCGATGATGCGGTCAATGCCGACGGCATGGATGCCCCCTTCGTAGAAAAGTCGCGTTGCGGTGTCGAGCAAACGACGACGCGCGGAACCTGCTTCAGGGTGGCTTTCGGATTTTTTTTGCTTCATCGCTTGACTATAACAGACAGGTCTGTATTCTGCAAGTTGTAGACAGACAGGTCTATATAGTAGAGGGCTTGCGACATGGCATCGGTAATCAGGGAAATCATCGTGGAGGCGCCTCCGGAAAAGGTGTGGGACGTGGTCGGCGACTTCGCGAACGGGCCGCCGCGCTTTGCGCCCGGCATGCTTGTGGACTGCCGGGTGGACGAGGCCGGCGTCAGGACCATCACCTTCGCCGACGGCACAGCCGCCCGTGAGCGGCTTATCGCCCGCGACGAGCAGGCTCGCCGGATCGTCTGGGCCTGGGTGGCCGACGAAGTCGTCCATGACAACACCTCGATGCAGGTCTTCGCGCAGGGTGAAGCCCAAAGCCGGCTCGTCTGGATCCACGACACGCTGCCGGATGAACTTACCGGATGGCTCGCAACCGCGATGGATCGGCTGGCGCCGGTCTTTCAGCGGACTTTCAACAACGGCGATGAGCCAGGTTCACTGGGAAGCGAGGAGCAAGTTGGGTGAAAGAAGATGGAACAGCTGGACACAGCCGAAATCATGCGCCGGTTCAATCGGGCGTTCGAGGAACACAACCCTGCGATCTTCGAGAACTTGGTCGCACCGGATTGCGTCATGGAGTCGATCCAGCCGGCGCCAAACGGCACACGCTATGAAGGCCGCGATGTCAACCTGGCGTTCTGGCAGGCCATGGCGGCCGACCGCGTTAACCGCTTCGAGGTCGAAGACACCGTTGTCATGGACGACCGAGCCAACATCCGCTGGCGCTTCCATTTCGGCGACGGTGGCTCGGTCCGCGGCGTCAGCCTGATCCGTGTCCGTAACGGCCGGATCGTCGAAGCCCTAGCTTATGCCAAAACACCCGGTCAGTCGGCGCCCTTGCCTGAGTGACCGCTGCATGTGGCTCCGTCGCCCCTGCGTCATCTGCGCAAGGATGACAAGGCAATTGTGAGTCGCAAGCACCGTTCTTTGTTCAACCGGAGCCTCGCTCATCGCCGGCTACGCGCTCGGGATCGACGGCGGCTCAATGACTCAATGAGGTGTGAAAATGACCACTGATAGCAAAGTTACCCGCGAAATCATGGAACGCTTCAATAATGCCTTTGAGGCGCACCGCCCCGAAGATCTCGACGACTTGATTGGCGAGGGTTGCGTTCTCGAGAATACGACGCCCGCTCCGGATGGAGCGCGCTACGATGGGCGTGAGGCGTGCCTCAACGTCTGGAAAGGAATCGCATCCTCCGCGAACCTTGTTTTTGAAGCGGAGGAGATTTGGGCCAGCGAAGACCGCGGGATCATCCGCTGGCAGCTTCGCTGGAGCGAGCGCGAAGCGGAGCGGGTTCGAGGCGTCAACATCATGCGCGTGCGGGACGGAAAGATCGTCGAAGGTCTGGGATACGTGAAGGGTTAACGCTTACGCCGCCTGCATGAAGCTGCGGGAGGTGATCGCCCACCGTGACGCCCGAGCTTCCGCAGCTCAAAAGTGCCCGTCTCGTCCTGCGCAGGCCGAACCTCTCAAGCCGCGTAGGCGGCCCACGATTTCAAATGTAACCGAATTTCGCGGCCGCGAAATCACCCTGCAACGGCGCTGTTTGACGATGTGCGTGTCGTCGAATCAATTTGCGGGAGATAATCATGGAAACGACAGTCGGTGTAAGGCGCACAACGATCGCGGCGGAGCTTCCCTCCGCTATCCCGCTGATGGCGCTTTCGACCGGTTTCTGGGCCTTCAAGACTCTGGCCGCTGCGCACGAGTTGGACCTTTTCAGCCGCCTTGCGGGCGGCGCCGGCATCACGGTTGCCGGGCTCGCGGAAGCGCTCGGTCTGCATCCACGCCCGGCCGAGATGCTGTTGACCGGCTGCGCTGCACTCGGGCTTCTGGAGAAAACGGACGGTCGTTATGGCAATACGCCGTTAAGCGAAGCCTATCTCGTGCGCGGGAAACCGTATTACTTCGGCGGCTTCGTGCAGATGGCCGACAAGCGGCTCTACGCGGGCTGGGGAAGGCTTACAGAGGCGCTGCGCACGAACCGGCCAACCACGTGGGATCCGGCAGTGCAATCTTCGCTGTTCGACGGCGAGGATCCGACGATGCTGGCGCTCTTCTGGGAGGCGATGCATTCGCTTTCCACGATGACCGCGCGCGAGCTCGGCGAAGCGGTGGATTTCGGACATTTCCGCCGCCTCCTGGACATCGGCGGCGGGTCGGGCGCGTACGACATCGAGCTTTGCAAACAGTATGGGGCGCTGCGTGCGACCGTGTTTGACTTGCCGCATGTGGCCGCGATCGCGGCGGGGAAGATTGCCGAGGCCGGCTTGACCGACCGGATCGAGACCGCAGGCGGCAGCTTCTTCGAGCAGCTTCCCGGGGATTACGACGTGCATCTCCTGTCGATGATCCTGCACGATTGGGACGAGGCGAAGAACCGCGCCCTGCTGCGCCGGTCCTTCGAGGCTTTGCCGAGCGGCGGCGCAGTCGTCATCAGCGAGCTTCTCGTCAATGACGAAAAGACCGGGCCGGCGCCGGCTGCGCTGATGAGCCTCAACATGCTGATCGAGACGGAAGGCCGAAACTACACGCCGGCCGAATATTCGACGTGGCTGGAGGAAGCCGGATTCCGGAACATCGAGACGGTCTGGTTCGACGCGCCCGCCGCGAACGGCGCCGTGATAGGCCGCAAGCCGTAAGGCGCAAAGCGGAGTGGAATAGGCGCCGCGCAATTCAAATTCCGAGAGTAACCGACTCCAAAGGACCTCCAAAATGTACGACGTCGTCATCCTCGGCGCGGGCGGCGCCGAGTCCGCTTCGCACCGGCGTCCACGTCGGCGACGTGATGATCCAGGGCGGCGTCCTGTTCGGCGACGACGTGAACACCGCAGCGCGGCTCCAGGCCTTCGCTGAGCCTGGAGCCTATGCCTCTCCGCCGAGACTCACACGCATATCCGGAGCACTATGATACTCTAGCCTTCAGGCCGCGAACCCACCGCCAAAGGTACTACGACTGCTCACTCAGCAGGTAGGGGAGCGCTCGTTCATCCGCTGCGCGGAGAAAGGCCGGACGTGACTCAAAACGGACCAAACTGCCGGGCAAATTTGGGACTGACGGTTAATCCCGACAGTTGTACGATGCGTCTATGGATGGGCATCAGCATCGACACCTGATCCGCGGCAGCCGGCCGCACGCCTTCCAGGGGGTCGGCAGCCGGCTCTATAGCTTTTTCGCCAAGACAATGTTCCGCGGTATGTATCGCCGGCTCGCGCTCGACATTGCCGCCGCCGCACCGCAAAACGCGGCCGTGCTCGACATCGGCACCGGCCCCGGCATGCTGCTGACTGAGTTGGCCCAGCTGCGCCCCGACCTGACGCTCACCGGCGTCGACCTGTCGCCCGACATGGTGGCGGCGGCCGCCAAGAACCTGGGTGGCCAAGCCACCATCCACTTTGGTGACGTGACCCAGCTCCCGTTTGAAGACCGATCGTTCGACGTCGTCGTGTCATCGTTCAGCATGCATCATTGGGACGACGCCGAGGCCGCTGCGCCGCAACTGATCCGCGTCCTGCGGCCCGGCGGGCGCGCCCTCATCTACGACTTCCCCTGGGCCCCTTTCGAAAAGCTCAATCCCACCAAGGAGCGCACTCCCATCAGCACCGGAAACCTTTCGTCCGGCGCTGTCTCAGGCTGACTCTAACCGCTAGACAGGGGCCGCTAGTCTAAGTCCGCGCCTGGCGCTTGTCGTGATGTCGGCAATCGAAGAGCAATGCAGAACACCTTAGGTCACCGAACGCCACCTACAGTATGACAGCGAATCTCCCCCAGCGTAGCCTAGCGAAGTGGATTGGAATGGCGCGCCCGACGAGATGAAACTGAGAACTCCTACGTCATTGTTTTTCCGATAGAACCTTGATTGCGGCTTTCTGGGCATCTGGGACCGTTGGCCTGTCCGCTTTCTTATCGGTCGAGCGGAACCGACCTTCGGCGCACACGTTTGCGGGCTAGGGATGACAAAGTCGGCGCGGACGACGTGCGTCGGGTCGGGTCGAAGTGGCGGCGCGATCCGAAATGCGACCCGCGCAATAGTCATCGGCCGACACTCATTCCGAGTGCTGGCGCAAAGCCATCCAAAGCCATCCAAAGCCATCCAAAGGAGGCATATGCATGCGTGCGTTCTCTATTTCGTCAGATGGGCAACTCGCGATAACGGCGAGCGAGACTTCGTCGAAAAATGATTTCGACTATTTGATAGGTAAGTGGAACATCAGAAATCGTACATTGAAAGAACAGCTGGCCGGCAGCGACGAATGGGAGGAATTTGACGCGACCCAGGAACTCCGCCCCGTATTGCTGGGGCTGGGCAATTTCGACATTTTCCATACGGAATTTGACGGAAAGCCATTCGAAGGCCTCACCGTGCGATTATTCGATCCGCGGACGCGCCTGTGGACGATCTACTGGGCTGACAGCAACGCAGTGAAACTCGACGGCGGAAAGGTTGGCTCGTTCGACGGCGACGAAGGTGAATTCTTTGGCCGTGAGGTTGTCGCCGGCAAAGACGTTATCGTGAAATTCCATTGGGATAAGCGCGACCCGAAAGCCCCGATTTATAGCCGGGCGTTCTCCGCTGATGCAGGCCGAACCTGGGAATGGAATTGGTACTCGAACTTTTCACGACGGTGATCGACTAAGTTGGCCCAAACGATCTCGCCCTATTCGCGTCGGGACAATCGTATTCCATAGCGCGGAGCGCATGCGGGCCTACTGCCCGAAGATGCGAATGCCTGGGCGCGCGCGATCGCAATGAGCCCGGCGGCTCTTAAACCACCAATCGGGCATGATCGTGCATGATGATTGTCCGCTTTGTTCGGCTCCCAGGTGCAAAGGGATGGCTGGATAACCACACTCTCACGCCCGGGAACGTTCGCTTTGGATTTAAGGCCGAACGCTCATTGACCAGATTAGCGTCCAATTTCGGCGAATTTCCTTCGGATCGCTCCAGACAACCGACTGACCAGTTTTGGGCGAAACAGACGTTCGCAGGAATCGGAAGGCCCTTTCGCCATACGAGTTCGAATCCTTGCCGGTGGAATGGCGCGCCCGAAGAGATTCGAACTCCTGACCCCCAGATTCGTAGTCTGGTGCTCTATCCAGCTGAGCTACGGGCGCGCAACAGGCCATGCTTTGCATAGCCTCGCGGTCCGATCCGACGACCGGCCGCGATGTGACGTGTTCCCTAGCGACTGAATTTCCGAAAAGCAAGCCGATCCGGCAAAAGTTTTGTTGTTCGCGCTGGCCGGTTCTTTGTTCTGCGCAATTCCGGACGGAAAACCGTCACACACTTTTCCTGGAATTGCTCTGGGTTTGCGCAATTCCGGACGGAAAACCGTTACACACTTTTCCTGGAATTGCTTCGGCTCAGGCCGGGCGGCGCAGGCCGTTGCGGGCCTGGTCGAGCCGGACCGGCTCGTCGGGAATGGTGACCGCGAATGTGGTGCGGCCGCCCCTGCTTTCGACAAGCTCCACCGTGCCGCCATGGGCGCGGATCAATTCATAGGCGATCGCCAGGCCAAGGCCAGTGCCGCCGCTGCGGGC
>NZ_SUEO01000112.1:0-340 GCF_004962925.1 Mesorhizobium sp.
TTTCAGCGGCCGCTTCGTCGATGTCGGCGACGACCACGGGCACGCCTTCGCCGGCCAGCGACCGCGCGATCGCCCCGCCCAACCCGCCGCCGGCTCCAAAGACGAGCGCGACCTTACCCTTCAGTTCGAGATCCACAGGAAACCCTCCAATTCAAGGCGGATTATCATCAACGCCGTACAGAAGAAAACATGGCTTGCCGTATAATTTGATGATAGTTTTTCTATCGATGGAATCACGCTTTCTCGAAACCTTCCTCCTCGTGGCGGAACTCGGTTCGCTGGCCGAGGCGGCCCGCCGTCTGGCAATCACGCCGGCCGCGGTGGCCCAGCGCATGCAGGC
>NZ_SUEO01000112.1:350-1230 GCF_004962925.1 Mesorhizobium sp.
GCGAAGGCGTGCGCGTGGTCGTCGCCGACATCGACGAAGCGGCCGCTGAAAACACCACCTCGGCCATCAAGGGCGCCGGCAACGAGGCGCTGACAATGGGCTGGGATATCGGCGACCTGTCGTCGATCGAGGGACGCCTGGCCTCGATCGAGAAGGCCTTCGGCTCGGTCGACATTCTGGTGAACAATACGGGCGGCCCGCCGTCTGGCAATCACGCCGGCCGCGGTGGCCCAGCGCATGCAGGCGCTGGAGGACGAATTCGGCAAGCGGCTGCTGGTACGCGCGGGCCGCGTGGTGCAGCCGACTGACGCCGGCCATGCAATTCTGGAGCAAAGCCGCAGAATCCTTGGCGACATCCGCCAGCTGAAAACCCTTGCGCAGACCGATTCGCCATCAGGCGAGATGAGACTAGGCGCCATATCGACCGCGCTCACCGGCATCCTTGCGCCCGCCCTGCGGCACCTTGTCGACACGGTGCCTTCGGTCGAGGTCTTCGTTCTCCCCGGCACCTCCACTGATCTCTATCAGGCGCTCGGCGACGGAAGCATCGACGCGGCCATATTGGTGCGGCCGCCCTTTCCGATCCCAAAATCGCTGCATTGGAGCGTCCTTCGGACCGAGCCTTTGATCCTTCTTGCGCCGGGCGCCCTCGCCACGCGCGATCCGGAACAGTTGCTCGCAACGCTGCCTTTCATCCGGTATGACCGCAACAATTGGGGTGGCCGTCTGGCCGACGAGTGGCTGCGCCGCCAGAAGCTTCGGCCCCGGGAGTGGCTGGAGTTGGATTCGCTGGAAGCCATAACGGTGATGGTCAGCAACGGTCTCGGCGTTTCCGTTCTGCCCGACTGGGCGCCGCCATGGCCGGAGGGGCTGTCGGTCG